>NZ_JAYLAA010000001.1:0-193896 GCF_035819015.1 Chryseobacterium salviniae
ATCTTTTTGCCTCCGGCTSGGCGGCTTCGCCGCCGASCCGGATCCAAAAAGGATGTCGCGGCAATCGTGGCTAGGGTGGCATACATTATTCTTGTAAATAGCAAAAGAAAATTATAAAGATGCCCTTTTCATAACCTCCAGCAATCTTATCTCTTCATTTTCCCAGCACAGAATAGCGGAAGCTTTTTCAAGCTCCGGTAAATAATTTCTCCTTCCTTTATTTAATACAATCTGAATTGTGCGAGCAATATTTTCAGGGTTGTGATCCTTTATAATTTCACCAATATCATATTGATCCTTTATCTTCTGCATTTCAGGAAGATCCGATAATATCAAAGGAACCCTCGCCTGCATACAATCCAAAACCTTGTTTGGAAGCGAATAATAATAGCTTTCGCCGCCATTTTCTTCAATGCTCATTCCGCAATCTGCAGTGAGGGTAACTTTCCGAAGATCTTCCGGTAAAAGTTTTCCCAGGAACACAACCTTATCCTGAAGATTTTCCTTTATAACCAATTGTTCATATTCTTTCTTCCTTGGACCATCACCTGCAATCTTAAAAATTACATTTTCAAGATAATGCATTGCCAAAATGGCTTTATCAATTCCCCGGAATGGATTAATTACACCCTGATATAAAATAATGTTAGGATTATTGTCCGGAATTTCATAATCAAAATCAAATTTTCGAGGTGCATTCTGTACAACAGCCGCCTGAATTCCGTATCGTTTTTTAAACCAATCTGCATAACCTGAACTTGCCGTAATCATCAATTCAAGATCCGGAAGCACTTTTTTCTCCAGATAGCGCCACAGTTTTTGTGACATTTTGCCCCGAATTGCCGGCATTTCGGAAAAAATTTCATGACTGTCAAAAATCAGCGGAATCTGCATTTTTTTAGCAATTAAATAATTCGGAAGCAGGGCATCCAGATCATTGGCATAAAAAATAGTTTCCTTATCCGCTTTTTTCTTTAGCTCCCGGTATAATTTCCAGTTGAATTCAAAATAAGCGGTCTTTAAACTCTTTGAAATCAATTGTATTTTCGAAACCGGATAAGGCCGTGACAACTTTTCATTTCCACCCCACGTATTGCCAATGAGTTCAATCGAATAGCCGTTTTCATGAAGAGTTCTGCAAACCTTTTCAATGCGTTGGTCCGTATACAGATTGCTAAAAGCTGAAACTATGATTTTTTTCCTGCTCATTTTTTGTTTTTATCGAACAAAAGATAATAAATCTGTATAAAACAAATTATCCCGTTAGGAATAATTACCGGCCAGAGCATCCCATTGAAAATACCATACACCACAAAACAGATACATCCTATCATATTGACAATCCTGATTTTTCTTACATCTTTCAGGATGAAGCTCAGTACAATAAACAAAGATGCAGAATAGCCGATATAGGCCGCAATTTCAGGGTTCATGAAAGAATTTTAGAAGGGCACAAACTTAATCATTTTCAGGAAGATAATAAAATTTTTTCTGCCATAAAGTCATTTATTGGTTTTTGGTAAAATATTTGTAATTTAGATATTGAATAAATGGCAATGCTGCTTTTATTCTAATGAGATATATTATGGATTATAAGTTTTCACAAGGTTTGAGCCAGGTGTTCAAACAAAGCAAAAGCGAAGCGAAAAGGCTGAAAAGTGAATTTCTTAATACAGAACATCTACTTTTAGGTATTATAAAAACGGAAAACTCTGCAAAAGAAATCCTTCAAAACCTTAATGCGGATTTAACACAAATCAGAAGAAAAATTGAAACTTTAAATACAGCAAGTCTTAATCCTATATCTGAGGAAGTTACCAATATTTCTTTCACTAAAATGGCAGATCATGCCGTTAAACGTGCAGAACTGGAATGCAGGCAATATAAAAGCAATGAAATTAATACCGTTCATTTGCTTTTGGGCATTCTTTACAAATATGAGGATCCTACTTCAACTATTTTAGGAGCTTATGACATTGATTATGAAGGAGTTTCAAAGGAATACCAGACTATGTTGAAGAATTCCGGGCAGTCACCGCAAATGAGCGCATATGATGATGATGATGATCGCGAGGAATTTGAACAGATGAGAAAGCCTACAGGAAATTTAGGCTCGGCAAAAAGCAAAACGCCAACTCTGGACAATTTCGGAAGAGACCTTACTTCTCTCGCAAGAGACGGGAAGCTCGATCCTGTTATTGGCCGTGAAAAAGAGATCGAAAGGGTTTCCCAGATTTTATCAAGAAGAAAGAAAAACAACCCGCTTCTTATCGGGGAGCCGGGTGTTGGTAAATCTGCCATTGCGGAAGGTCTGGCTTTAAGAATTCAACAGAAAAAAGTTTCCAGAGTTCTTTACGGAAAACGTGTGATTACCCTTGATCTTGCAAGTTTAGTTGCAGGAACAAAATACCGTGGTCAGTTCGAAGAAAGAATGAAGGCGATTATGACCGAGCTGGAAAAGAACAGAGATGTCATCTTATTCATTGATGAGCTTCACACCATTGTAGGTGCAGGAAGTTCAACAGGAAGTTTAGATGCATCGAATATGTTTAAACCGGCATTGGCAAGAGGCGAGATTCAATGCATAGGGGCTACAACGCTGGATGAATACCGCCAGTATATTGAGAAAGACGGAGCTTTGGAAAGAAGGTTCCAAAAAGTAATGGTAGAACCAACTTCTATTGATGAAACCATTCAGATCCTTAATCAGATTAAAGATAAATACGAAGAGCATCATAATGTAGTCTATACTCCTGAAGCCATTGCGGCATGTGTTAATCTTACCTCAAGATATATTACAGACCGTTTCTTACCGGATAAAGCAATTGATGCGATGGATGAAGCCGGCTCTCGTGTTTATATTAAAAATATGAAAGTTCCTACAGAAATCATTGATTTTGAAAAGAAAATCGAAGAAATCAAGGAAATGAAGCAGAAAGCAGTAAAAGCCCAGGACTACTTGGAAGCAAGAAAGCTGAAAGATGAAGAGGAAAGACTTCAGATGGAGCTTAATGCCGCTCAGGACAAGTGGGACAAAGATGTAAAAGAGAAAAAAGAAACCGTAACAGAAGAAAATGTAGCAGAAGTGGTTTCTATGATGAGTGGCGTTCCCGTAACAAAAGTTGGTAAAAATGAACTTGACAAGCTTGCCGGAATGGATGGAAACCTGAACGGAAAAGTAATCGGCCAGGAAGACGCTGTTAAGAAAGTTGTTAAAGCTATTCAAAGAAACAGAGCCGGACTTAAAGATCCGAACCGACCGATCGGTACGTTTATTTTCTTAGGAACAACAGGTGTTGGTAAAACTGAGCTGGCTAAAGTAATGGCAAGAGAACTCTTCGATTCCGATGAAGCATTAATCAGAATTGATATGAGTGAATATATGGAAAAATTCGCCGTTTCAAGATTAGTGGGTGCGCCTCCGGGATACGTTGGATACGAGGAAGGCGGACAATTAACGGAAGCTGTTAGAAGAAAACCTTATGCTGTGGTGCTTCTGGATGAGATTGAAAAAGCACATCCGGATGTATTCAATATCTTGCTGCAGATTTTAGATGAAGGCCACGTTACAGACAGTTTAGGAAGAAAAATTGACTTTAGAAATACAATCATTATCCTGACTTCCAATATTGGTACAAGAGATCTTAAAGATTTCGGAGATGGGGTAGGTTTCGGTACTTCTGCTAAAAAATCAAGCTCCGATACAAGAGCAAGAAGCACGATCGAAAATGCACTTAAAAAAGCATTTGCTCCTGAATTCCTCAACAGAATTGATGACATTATTATCTTCAACTCTCTTGAACAGACCGATATCAAGAAGATCATTGATCTTGAGCTTGGTAAATTATACAGCCGTCTTGAAAAATTAGGCTATAAAGTAGAATTAACAGAAGAGGCTAAAGATTTTATTTCCGAAAAAGGATGGGATAAAGATTTTGGGGCAAGACCATTGAAACGCGCGATCCAGAAGTATATTGAAGATTTATTAGCTGAAATGCTGGTAAATAAGCAATTGAACGAAGGAGAAACTGTAGTGCTTGACGTCAATGAAGCAAAAGATGGCTTAGACGGCAAAGCTTCAAAACCCAAAAAATCGGCAGAAAAGTCTTCTCAATCTTAAATAAATAATTTAATTATAATGAAAGCATCGGAAATTTTTTTCTGATGCTTTTTTTATTTTTTTATAAGCCATAAACTCCCACTAATAGCACAGATTTCACAAAATTTAATTAATTCTTAAAAAAAATCTGCGGAATCTGTGCTATCCGCGGGAGAACAAATATTTTCTCACGCAGATTTAGCAGATGCCGCTGATCTGAATGCAATGATCTTAAACAGCACTTTTCAGAATACAGATTAAAGCCCCACTACAAATCCGATATTCGGAACCAGCCCACTGGAGAAAATACTTGAATTTTCTTTCCATAGCACATTATACATCAAGCCTAGCTGCAAAAAAGAATTATTACCGATTTGCTGCATATAGCCACCGCCAAGATACAAAGCATCTTCATTTTCATTGGTTTTAAAATCGTAGAATTTATCTTTATAATTAATGAAATAATGCTGATAATTAGCACTGATAAAAAAAGTTCTTCCAATGTAATAATTCAGGAAAGGGCCAACTCCGAACATGGTTGAACTGTACGCATTGGATTTCTGCCATGATATGCTTCCTAAAACACCGCCTTCCAGATCATCAGTAAGCCTGTATCCTACTCTCGGAGCAGCTGAAAGGTTAAAGTAATTGTTGCTTCCGAAGCCCAACCCGATTCCGCCTCCGAAAGTCCATCGGTTATTATTTTCCGGCGACGTCCCTACAGCTATCTGTGAGAATAGAGATCCTGAAACAAGCAAAAATAAAGGAATAATAAACTTTTTCATGTAATATTGTTTTTGTCAATGCTTAAAATTATCACTTTTTTGCGAATCTTTTTAATTGTATTTTTGCACCGTCAAACTAAGAGCTCCCGTTAAGAGTTTCGTAAAATTGAAAAAATGAAAATAGTAGTAGGCCTATCAGGAGGTGTAGATTCAAGTGTAGCGGCATATCTGCTGCAACAGCAAGGGCACGAAGTCGTAGCTTTATTTATGAGAAACTGGAACGATGCTTCCGTAACCCTGGAAGACGAATGTCCGTGGATTGAAGACAGTAATGATGCGCTGATGGTTGCCCAAAAACTGGGAATTCCTTTCCAGGTAATTGATATGAGCGAACTGTACAAGGAAAGAATTGTTGATTATATGTTCGATGAATATCAGAAAGGAAGAACCCCAAATCCTGATGTACTGTGTAACCGGGAGGTAAAATTCGATGTGTTCCTGAAAACGGCACTATCACTGGGCGCAGATAAGGTAGCAACCGGACATTACGCCCGAGTAGATTCTACCTTCGACGAAAACGGAAAAGAAATTTTCCATCTTTTAGCCGGAAAAGACAACAATAAAGACCAATCATACTTTTTATGCCAATTAAGTCAGGATCAATTATCTAAAGCTTTATTCCCGATCGGAGAACTTACAAAACCTCAGGTAAGAGAAATTGCGAAAGAAATCGGACTGGTAACGGCTGATAAAAAAGATTCTCAGGGCTTATGTTTTATCGGAAAAGTAAGTCTTCCTCAGTTCCTTCAACAGCAATTGGTTCCGAAAGAGGGAGAAATTGTGGAAATTTTCAAAGATTCACCTCTTTTTACCCAAGAAACGCCGAAATTTTCTTCCAAACAGGAAGAACTTGAATTTTTAAGCCGGAAAATCAATTATAAAAAAGCTGACGGAAAGGTAATCGGAAAGCATCAGGGTGCCCAGTTTTTCACCATCGGACAGAGTAAAGGCCTGGGAATCGGCGGACATAAGGAAAGCTGTTTTATCATCTCCAGAGATATGGAAAACAATATTCTTTTTGTGGGAGAAGGACATCAGTTTCCGGGATTGCTTAAAAAGGCTTTGAAAATTGATAATTCTGAGTTGCACTGGGTGCGTAAAGATTTGCAGCTGAAAAGCGGAGAATCGATGGAAGTAATGGCCCGATTCCGTTACAGGCAGCCTTTGCAGAAAGCAATGCTGTATCAGTTTGATGATGCTTTTTATATTGAATTTGAAGAACTGCAGTCTGCCATTGCGGAAGGACAGTTTGCAGCGTGGTACAAAGGAGAGGAATTGTTGGGAAGCGGCGTAATTTCATAAGAAAAAAAGTAATTTTAATATTCATAAAACCCGAGCATTTTTGTTTTGGGTTTATTTTTAGATAAAAAGATAATGCTTACTTTAATTTACACTTGAAATAAAATCTTTTAATAGTCAGAAATATAATTCAAATAGTAGAATTATTATTAAAAGTCCTACAGGTTTCACCAAATAAATTCCAATAAAAAGCTTAATAATTCCTACTAAAATAATTGAGACTAAAACATAAAGCTCTGTTTCGGAAATTTTATATTTGAAATATTTTAAAGTTAATATCAAACTGTAAAATATAAAGGTAAGAATCAGATAAAACTTTAGAAAATCCGGACCTTTCAAAGAAAATGGATTTGAAGTATGGTTCATGATAAACAGCCATAAAAAACTGATTGCAAACGGAATAATGTAAAAAAATATTCTTTTCATTGCCTTGAATTTTATATCAATCTCCGCCGCCACATCCTCCGCATCCTCCTCCACAACTGCTGCTGCATGATGAACTTCCTCCGTCTCCGCTAGAACCGTCGCTTCCGCAGGTATAGAAAAATGTTCCGTCACCTCCGGAGTCTGTATTGTTTTTATCTGATCCTTTATTATTACTGAATACTTTTATAAGCAAAACCAAAATTACGAAGGAGAAAATCACCGTAAAAAATATTCCTAATCCGCTGTTGTTATTTTCAGAACAGGAATAAATGAAGAAAGCGCAAAGAACCAGAAGAACAATTTTACCGAAATATGATTTATTTTTCCTGTTAGACGGCTTTAAATCCGGTTTCCAGATCTCTTGTGGTGGTTCCTGCTGAAAGATTTCGCGGTAGCTTTTTAAGGTTTCATTAAACCATGTTTTGTGTTTTTCATTTTCCTTTTGCCCGCCATTTGACGGATGATGATGTAAAGTACGCTGTAAAATTTCCGGACAGAACTTTTCCCAATAATTCCGGGTATAGATTAAATGCATATGCCACACTTTATCTACAATTTCGCTGGGTGAAGCTCCATTGGGCAGTGTACAGCAGAGATAGACAAATTTTTTGTATTCTTCAATGGCTTTTGCCGTAAAGCGCTCTGTCCAGTTTTCTTCTTTCGCCAATTTTTTAGAAAAGGGAAAAGCAGCATTCGGATGATCTAAAGAAAAGTTTTGAAGTCTTTTCCAAAGCGGGTCATTTTGTAAGATGAGTTTTGTTTCCATTGTTTTGTTATTTATTTTCTACTCAAATATCGTTCAAAGAATAAATATAAAAGTCTCAGGAAAATCTTTTTAAGTTTTAAAATAATCTTATATTAGTCTTATAATTTAACCGAATGAAAAAAGAAGATCTATTACATTTAGAAAAGCTGATGAATTTCTTAGCAATGCATTTCCTGAAAAAAAATCATTGGGAAGATGTTTCCAAAACAGAATGGTCTTATATAGTTGCTGAACTGAATGACCTCATCAGCAATGAAAATCAGGGAAAAGGAATCAAGAAAGAACCGGCTATCCTGGGTTCTAATTATCTGTATGAACATGTGATCATCAACAAATTAAAAAAATATTATCAGGATAAAAATGCCATTATCAGCAAGCCTAACCTTGCGAAATTAAGTCAGATCGTCAGAGTTTTAGGTTATTCTAATTATATTGATTTTATTAATTCTAATACAGAATCATTCAACTTTAATGATTTGCGGATTGATATGAATAATGTGAAGCAGAACACAGAACTGCTTGATAAATTGGTCGGCTGCTGGTATTCTTACAACAGGAATCTTCATGAAAGCCCTCTTTTGGCCAAAGAAAACCGAATCTGGAGATCTGCAACAGAGATTTATAAATCTGAAACATCGGGAGAATATTTCATCGAAAGAAGCGGCGGCGACCGCCATAAATATTTCGGAAAGGTAACTGCGTATTCTGATTATGTTTTTATCATCATGAACAGCAATACGTTTATTCGCCAGCGTCATTTTATCTCAAGGATAAAAGATGTCAAGGAAAAGCTTAAAAATCCAGAATACAAGCTCCATGAATTGCATTTTATAAGTACGTGCATCAGTTTTAACCAGGAGCCGATCGCTCTTTTTGAAATTTTTCAGAAAGCGGACCGGAAAACATTCATCACAGATTCCATCAGCTTTCCCATCGACAGTGAAGAAATCCCGCCATCTATTGTAAAACAACTTGAAGATACGGAAGCTAACCGGATTGATTACAAGTAGTTGGTGGTTTTGGGTTTTGAATTTAAGGAATGGAAAAGTCTTTTATCTTTTATCTATTATATTTCTTCTCAAATCAACATACCAGCCAGTCTTTAAAATCCTTCACCCGGTCACGGCTTACAGTGATTTCTTCTTTAGGCTGAAAATCAAGCTCCACTTTATAGTTGGGTGATGTGTGGATATTTTTAATATAATCTGAATTGATGATAAACTGCCGGTTTACCCTGAAAAATTTCTTGTCATCCAGAATATCTTCCAGCTCATCCAGTGTAAAATCCGAAGGAAAAGCCCGCTCCTGAGTCTGCAGGTAAACGATTTTATTTTCACTGTAAAAACAGCTTACTTCGTGGGTCTGTACAATTTTAAGATTATACCCTATTTTGACTAAAATTCTGGAAAGCGTGGTTTTATCTTTCTTAATTAACTGCTTTATTTCCTGTGAATTATCCGAATTATCCGAAGGAATAAACGATTTGAATTTTTCAATGGCCGCTCCGAGGTCTTCTTCCAAAATAGGTTTTAAAAGATAATCAATGCTGTTGAGCTTAAATGCTTTCAGAGTGTACTGATCGAATGCCGTAGTATAAATGATAAAGGCTTTTGTCGGAACTTTTTCAAAAATATCAAATGACAGGCCGTCTCCCAGAACAATATCCGAAAAAATAAGCTGCGGATGTTCATTTTCCGCAAACCAGGAAATGCCTTCTTCAACAGATTCTATTTTGGCAAGCAGCTCAATTTCTGTGAATTCGCTAAGCATTCTTTCCAGTTTCCTTGAAGCGGGTTTTTCGTCTTCGATAATGACTGTTCTTATCATTGTTGAGTTCCAAATTTCGTTTTACAAGCTAAAAATAATCAAAAGTTACCAGTTGCTAAAACTGAATCGGTTCTTTTGTCTTTTTCATTTCTTTTTCGATGATGCCTCTTTCCCATTCCGAATCGAAAATGAAAAGCTTTACGGCTTTCACAGTTAAAATTATTCCCCATATTGCCAGAATTACGGATCCGTCCCAAAGCGAAAGGTTGAAAATTCCTTTTTCCAGAATATCGTCCGCGAAAATGAATACAGCTACGATTCCAAACCATAAAAGGCTTTTGTAGAATTTTTTTAAATCGTGTACTCTCTGTTGTGCCTGATTGTAGTTCATTGTATTAATTTTTAAAGTTTGTTTGAATAAATTTAACATTAAGAAATTCAGCTAATTAAATTAATTTAGTTGAGAATCAATAAATTGATTTTAATTAAGTATTTTAAGCTACTGTTTTAATTTCAGTGAAGTTTTAATAATAATAAAATTTAAAGTGTTTTTGTATTTCTTCTTTCTTCTTCCATCAGTTTTCTGATCTTTTTTTCTTCCCAGTCTTTGCTTATTCCGAAGGTATTGGCTGCATGCGCCAGAATTCCGATTCCCCAGCCTAACATCGGCCATAAAAACCATAAATAATGAGGAGATGTGATAAGGTTTAATACTGCTAAAAATGAAATAACCAGGCAATAGGAAGTAAGGTTTCCGTAAAATCCTTTTAATTCTTTTACTCTTCTTGTTGCTTTTTGGTACGCAAGGTCTTCTTTGTTGGTGAAAGTTTCCATAATTTTTATTTTAAGATTAATTGTTTGTTTTTGTTGAGACAAATGTAGGACGGAAACAAGCCACAAATCAATTTTATATAACCGAACCGTAGAATAGGTATCCTGAATTGTAAAAATCCCGACTCAATGGAGAATCGGGATTTTGTTTTTCTTGATTGTTCTTTCTATCGCGGATTTTGCAGATGACCCTGATCTTAATCCGATGTGAGATTAATAAATAAACGGAATCAGTTTTTTTGTTTTTCTCCGGTATTCCAGATATTCCTCCCCAAACTGCTCGATTAAAGTTCTCTCTTCAACGGTTATTCTGTAACTGAAAGCAATAAACGGAATAGCAAATGCTAAAATCAGTGAAAACCAGTTGTTAAGATACAATCCGAGACCAAGCGATGTCAGCAGCGAAAAAGCGTAAGAAGGATGCCTTACATATTTGTAGAAGCCTTCTTTTTTAATTTTATGATCTTCCCGTATCGTTACATCAACGGTAAAATATTTTCCTAATGATCTGATGATGATAAACCTCAAAATAATTCCTGTCCAGACAAGAACAACTCCGGCATAATAGATCCAGATTTCGCCAGAAATCGGAAGTTTTGTGAGGTATGAAACGCCAACAGACGATGCAATGGATAACGGAATAGCCAGCCATAAAATGTTCAGGGTTGACTGGTCTTTCCCTTTTTTGTCGTTGTCCCCGGATTTCAGAATATTCTTGTAGAGAATTTCACTTAAAAACCACGCTCCCATGGAAGCGGCAAACAAAATCTGTAGTGTTTCCATTGTAACATTTGTTATTTGTTATGAGCTGCTTTTTCTTCCTCCATCAGTTTTTTTATTTTCTTTTCCTCCCAGTTTCTTCCCAGAATCGCACCTGGTACAAAAACATTAATGGCATAGCCGATAAGCCCGATTCCCCAGAATAAAGGAAGAGAAAAATATTTCAGATGCCAGATGGTTCCTCCCGGTTTTAATTGCCGGTAATTCATGATCAGGATAAATATATTTACGGCGAAGTAAACAAACACAAAAACGTAAAAGTTTTTTATTTTCTTAACTCGCTTTTCTGCTTCTTTATATCTGATATCATCTTTGCTGATAGGATTCATGCTATTTGCTATTTACGATTATTTTGTTTTTCTAAAATTTCCCGGATCTTCCTTTCTTCCCAGCCTTTCCCGATTGCGAAAACACCTGCTCCGTGAGCCAACAGGCCTATCCCCCAACCCAGCATCGGCCAGTAAAACCAAAGATTACGTGGTGAAGTAATCAGGTTGAGAATGATTAAAAAAGGTATGATAATGCAGTAGGAAATCAGATTTCCGTAGAAACTTTTAAGCTCTTTCACTCTTTTATGGGCCCTTTCGTACGATTTGTCTTCATCATTCATTGTATCGCTGACAATGTTTGTTTTTGCAGACAACACCGGAAGCTTTACTTTAAAATAATCTTCAGATTTTTCGATAAAGACATTTCTTTTGGTGAGAAGAGAATACCTTTGTACGATATTCGCTAATCCGATTCCGGAGCTCTCCTTGATCTGTTCTCTTACCTGAAGGTTGTTTTCAATACAAAGCGTATCGTTCTCAGAGTAAATTTTAATGATAAGTGGTTTTGATGATGTTGCAAAATTGTGCTTGATACAGTTTTCCAGCAGCAGCTGAAGCGACAAGGGGACAACAAATCTTTTATAATCTTCTTTTTTAATATCAAAAACGAAATCTACGCTGTCTTCAAATCTTGTTTTTAGCAATTCGCTATAAGTTTTTGCAAATTCCAGCTCCTCTTCCACGGTTACCAATTCTTTATCTTTCTGTTCCAATACATACCTGTAAATCTTTGACATTGAAGCCGTAAACTTCTGCGCCTGTCTGGGATTTTCGTCAATCAACGAACTTAAAACATTCAACGAATTAAATAAAAAATGCGGATCGAGCTGGTTTTTCAGGCTTTCAAACTGAGCGTTGGCAGATTTTGCGATAAGTTTCTGCTCTACCACCTCTTTTTTAGAAGTTTTTTTCAGTTCTTCCATAAAGCCTTTGGCGTGGAGAAATGCTGAGATCAGCAAAGCAATATTAATGGTAAACCAGTTGATATAGTTGTATTTACCGGTAAAATATTCTTCTGTAGTAGCGCTTTTCTGCAAGACGACAAAATTCATGTAATTGCAGAAATACACCAGGATAATATTGGCCAATAAGATGGAAACAATGCTTATGAAGGCTCTTTTGGTAGTGGCTTCCGACCATGGAAATTTCTTGTTGAGAAAATCATTAATCAGGCCATTTCCTGCTCCCAAAACAAAAGAGTACATGGAAGATATGGCAATGGTAAGCATAAAATTGTCCAGGGTTTTCTCATCTGTAAAAACAAAAAAGAAAAACATGGATGTTGCCAGTGATATCCAGCATAAAGTGATAAAGTTCCTGCGTTTCATGATCAATTTTCCTGCCTCAAAATTAGGCTATCCTAAATGTATTAAAAAATTATTTTTTGCCGAGCGGTCATTTTTTGGTACTGAACAGCAATTAAAAACCTTCTCCAAAGAGAAGGGTTATGGAAATTATTTTGCAGCTCCGCTTAGAAAATATTCTGCTTCGGCTTTCCCCCAGTTCGGGTCTAAAGCGGTTTTCGGTTTAAAGGCATTGAATTTTTCCAGCGCTGCTTTAAATTGCTGAAGTCCTTTCTCTTTGCTTCCGCCGTATTGTTCCGGGGTAAAATAGGTGTCTTCCGCCTTGATAAGCGCCACTCTCGGGTTATTAGGATCAAGGGTTTCTGCTTTTTTCAATTCTTCCATGGCTTTCATCCCGTCTGTCATGTATCGTTCTGCGGGATTTTCCATCATTCTCAGGGAATAGGCCATTTTTCTCAGGAGATGAATTTCAGAATTGTCTTTTCCGGCAATGGCTTCTGCCTGGTCAAGATATTTGTCGGCAGCGTTGGCATTTACAGATAGTTCAGACATTTTCCCGGACTGCATCAGCATTCTTCCTTTCTGCAGATAAGCTAATGCTGCGTAATAAGAAGGCAGCCATTGTTTGGTTTCCTTTTTTGCAATCCTATCAAAATCATTGGCCAAAGCCTGAAACTGCTCGACTGACATGGTTGTTTCAATCTTTGCGATTTTATCAGACATTACTTTTTCATAATCTGTCTGAGCAAAAGCCGTGAAGCTCATCATACTTAAAGCGAAGGTTAAAAGATATTTTTTCATTTTTCAATTTTTTTTAAAGTTAATATTATTGTTTTAAAGTTTAATTTATTGTTTTAAAGTTTAATTTATTTGATTTGAACAAGAAATTACAAATTATTATTGATGGCATCCTGGGTCTTATCGACTCCGAAACTGATGAATGCTCCTACAAAAACGAAGGTATTTACCGGCGGAACTACTGCAGAGTTTCTGCTTCCGTCCATTGAAAAATTATAGCCGAAAACATTTTTAGACCCCAACACATTTGAAACACTCAGTACAAGTACAGTAAATGCTTTTGCATCTTTTTTTCCCAGATTCGGAAGATAATTCACGCTGAAATTCAATGCATTGTAATCTTTTAAACGACCTTCTTGTCTTACAAAATATTGCTGTTCGCCGTTCGTATCCTGTGATGCAATGTCGTAATACGGGCGTCCTTTTGCATAAGTGTACGATAGATTGAAACCGGTTTTCCATTTCGGAAAAAATCTTTTGGCTACTGCTGAAAGCGTATGCTCGGAAGCAAAGTTGGGTTTTAAACTTACCGGATAATTCATAAAATCCCTTTTCGAATCTAAGTAAGAATAGCTGATCCAGTAATCAATGTTTTCAAATGTTTTTTTATCTCTCCAGAATAGTTCAAGACCTTTTGCAAAACCATAGCCATTGTTGTTATCTGCAGTTTGCACATATTGGTTCTGTCCGTCAATATAGCTTAGGTTTTTTACTTTGATCAGATCATCGTACTTTTTATAAAAGGCCTCGAATCTAAGGCTTCTTCCTTCGGATGTTCGTTGCACCTGAAAGATAAAATGTTCAGCTTTCTGAAAATCGAGAGTAGCCGGCGAATTGATGTACCTGCTTTCCGGATTTTGATAAAAAAGGCCGTAGGCAAACGATGTTGTCCAGTTTTTTGCAAAACGATATGCTAAAGCAAGACGTGGCGCAATATTGCTCTTTTCAAGATAAGAGGAATATTCTGCCCTCACGCCTATTTTGGCCGACAGCTGATTGCTGAATCCCAGGTCTGTTTCTAAGAATGCAGAAGAAATCAGATCTTTATAATGCTTCTGAACAAATTCATCAAAGCTGAGTTTTTCGCTGGTTGCATTGAGTTCAAAGCCTCCGCGCAATGCGCTGATCCTATTAACTTTCCTTTCTAAAACGGTTTTAAAATTAATGTAATTTCCGTCCGTTAAAAGTTTTGTATTTCCGCTTTCCACGTTATTTTTTTCGGTGGAAAAATCAAGATCCGACCGGTTGAATGAATAGGAAGTTCCTGCATTCAGCAAATATTTTCCGAATTTTTGTTTGAATGACAAATTGTGATAGGTATTTTTTCCCTTTAATTGTACCAAAGACCAATCGTATTCTTCCGGCTCCAGGCTTTGGGTTTTCACTCCTATCCTGTTGGAATCGTACATTCCGTAATATTTAATGAAACCTCCGGATTTTGTTTTGATTCTGAAATTAAAATCTCCGTTGAAACTTTGGGGAGCTTCTGAAAAATCGGTATTAAAATTAAATACGTCCTGCATCAGCTGCAAATTGGAATATCCTAAGCTTGCCCCGAAAGATGAATTTTTATTATCAGTAAGTCTTTGAAAACCGGCATTTAAAAAAATGGGTGAAACTCCGAAATCATATGAGCTCTGATCCGGGAGATCAACACTTTCCAGCATCAGTGCCCCGGAGAGCGCCTGTCCATACAATGCAGAATATCCACCGCTTGAGAACACATTTCCTTTAAAAAGTGAAGTATTGAAACGGTCTCTTCCTGCAATTCCCGGAACCGAATTCGAGAAGTAATTGTTGATCAGGCTTCCGTCCATGAAAATTCTGGATTCCGTTCCTGTTCCGCCACGAATGAAAAGGCCTTCTGTTTCACCGACTTTCTGAACGCCCGGAAGAAAAGTTAATGCTGAAGAAATCTGTCCGTCTGCTCCGGCCGTGGTATAAATATCAATGGGTGTTAATAATGCGGTTGCTCTTTTTCTGTCACTGGCTTCAATGGAACCCGCAGAAACCACTACCGCATCAATCTCATTGATCTGTTCTTTAAGTTCAGCATTAACTGAAATTTCCTGATGATCAATGGTAATTGCTTTTTCAACTTCAATGTATTTGGGATGTGAGAATAGTATCGTTTTATTTCCTTTTTCTGAAGTTTCAAAGGAGAAATTTCCGTTGGAATCGGTTGTTGCTCCGTCATAAGTATCTTTTAACGTTATATTCACTTCAGCTATCCCTTTATTTTTGTAGGTTACCCTTCCTGAGATTTTTGTCTGCGCGATATTGAGCGTAAAAGATAAAAGAGTGAAGAGCAGTAATAGTTTTGTTTTCATAGCTTTTATTTTCGGTTCAAAAATAAGATGAATTTCCCCCGAAAATAATTTTTTTTTGCTGAATGGTAGAATTTGAATTCTGAACCGTTGTTTTTGTTCTTGAATACAGATTCGTGAGCTTTTGGTAATTATTTTTTAGACCACCCGTCAAAAATTCAAGAAATTTTTGCCATCCTCCGGAGGGGAATTTAACAACTAACTAGTAATTTTATTTTTTAATGATTACTAATCAATTAACAGGCTCTCAGTAATGGGAGCTGTTTTTTATGAGTTGTATGGTAAATAGGATAAGAGAAAATATATCAAGCTATAGGAATAAAATGCAGGTTATACCTTCTATTAGCAAAAACCCACCGAATACTCAGTGGGTTTTATATTTATTCAATGTCGAAAACGATCTTTTCAGTAATTTCTTTTAAATCTTCGAGATTGGTATTGTTGTAAATAATGCAGTCTGCCAGTTTTATTTTATCTTTTTCGGGCATTTGTTTTTCCATAATGGCCTGTACTTCTCTGTAAGTTTTACCGTCCCTGTCCATTACTCTTTTCATCCTGATATTATCTTCTGCGGTTACCAGAATAGATTTATAACAGTCTTTATTAAGCTTCAGTTCAAATAACAAAGCAGTTTCTTTAAAAACCAGATACTTTGTCTGCTTCTTAACCCAATTTTCAAAGTCATGACGTACCGCAGGATGAATAATGTGATTTAACTGTTCCAGGAGATTCTTATTGTTGAATACCTTACCCGCTACAAATTTTCTGTTATAAGTCCCGTTTTCATCGTATGCCTCTTCACCCAAAAGTCCCTTAATCCTAACTTTAAGATCTTCATTTTCATTAACGATATCTTTGGCTCTTTCATCTGAATAATAGACAGGGAATCCAAATTCCTCAATAAATTTAGCTACGGTGGTTTTCCCGGATCCTATTCCGCCTGTAAGGCCGATAATCTTGGGTGATGATAATGGTTCCGGCTCAGCTTTCTGGGTTTCTGAATGTAATTCTTCCATAGTTTATATTAATATCCGAAAATATCATTAAAACTAAATGTCTCATCAAGTCTAACTCCCTTTTCCGTCATCTTAAGGCTTGCTAATTCGTTATGCGCATCATGCTCAAAAAACAATAAATATTCATTATCAACACATTGTTTTAGGAATTTCCCCTTTTCTTCCATCGTTAGAAGAGGCCGTGTATCATATCCCATTACATACACCTGGTTGATATGCCCTGCGGTTGGGATAAGATCTGCTGCAAAGACAATGGTTTTCTCCTGGTACTGAATTACAGGAAGCATTTGTTTTTCCGTATGCCCGTCAACAAAAATAACATCCATTTTCAGATCCGGTGCAAAACCATAATTTCCGGTGGTTGGGAGAGGTAAAAAATTGAGCTGCCCGCTTTCCTGAATCGGAATGATGTTTTCTTTTAAAAAGCTTGCCTTTTCTCTTGCATTAGGCACTGTTGCCCATTGCCAGTGGTTTTCATTCGTCCAGAACTGTGCGTTTTTGAAAGCAGGGCGGTACCCTGTTTTGTCGTCATTCCATTCAATGGCGCCACCGCAGTGATCGAAATGAAGGTGGGTAAGAAATACATCGGTAATATCTTCTCTTACAAAACCATATTTTTTTAAATTTTTATCTAAAGTATCATCTCCCCAAAGCGAATAATGGCTAAAGAATTTTTCGTCCTGTTTATTTCCCAGTCCGCAGTCGATTAAGATCAGCTTTTTGCCATCTTCAACAAGCAGGGAGCGTGTTCCCAGCTCAATCAGGTTTCTTTCGTCTGCAGGGTTGGTTTTTTCCCACAGACTCTTCGGGACGACTCCGAACATGGCGCCGCCATCCAGTTTAAATTTTCCACACTGTATTGGATATAGTTTCATATTAAGACTTATAATGTTTGTTTGCTTTCTGAAAAATAAGATTTTCAGAGCAACTTTAAAAATAATTTAAATAATATTTTCTTGCCGTTTTATATCCGTCAGAATTCCTTATTCAGAAAAGCTCTCCCGGATTTTTTGGCCTTGAAATATCTAAATGCTTATACGCTTTATCTGTCACTTCACGACCTCGTGGCGTTCTGATGATAAATCCTTCCTGAATTAAAAATGGCTCATATACTTCTTCCAGCGTTTCCGGATTTTCTCCTATGGATGTTGCCAATGCTGAAATACCTACGGGCTTTCCTTTAAAGTTTTCAATCATAACGCGCATGATTTTATTATCCATTTCATCCAGCCCGAATTCATCTACATTTAAAGAGTTTAGAGCATACTTGGTAATATTGATTTCAATTTCCCCGTTTCCTTTGATTTCTGCAAAATCACGAACTCTTCTCAAAAGAGCATTGGCAATTCTCGGCGTTCCCCGACTCCTGCGTGCAATTTCAATAGCAGCGTCTTCATAAATTTTTACTCCCAGAACCCTTGAGCTTCTCTGGATGATCATTGATAAAAGCTCTATGGTATAATATTCCAGTCTGCTCTGGATCCCGAATCTTGCCAACATTGGCTTGGTAAGCATCCCGCTTCTTGTGGTAGCGCCCACTAATGTAAATGGATTTAACCCAATCTGAACGCTTCTTGCGTTCGGGCCGGTTTCCAGCATGATATCAATTTTATAATCTTCCATCGCAGAATATAAATATTCTTCCACCACAGGAGACAAACGGTGAATCTCATCAATAAAAAGAACATCATTCTCTTCAAGATTCGTAAGCAATCCGGCAAGGCTACCAGGTTTATCCAGTACGGGACCTGAAGTAATTTTGCAGTTAACCCCAAGTTCATTGGCGATAATGTTTGCCAAAGTTGTTTTCCCAAGTCCGGGTGGACCATGAAGTAAAACATGATCTAATGCTCCGCCACGTTTTTTGGCAGCAGTTACAAAAATTTCGAGATTTTCAAGTGTTTTTCTCTGCCCCGCAAAATCTTTGAAGCTCTGCGGGCGAATCTGTTCTTCCTGTGCAAGCTCTTCACGGGAATAATTATCTTTATCCGGATGTAAAAAATCAGGCATTAATTCAATTTCATTTACTGTGAAGATAAGAAAATTGAGGGTAACAATAAAGATTGAGGATAAGATTAAGGGCAAGGCCTAGGTTTTGGTAGATGTGTGCCGTTTTACGAGTCATCATATTAATTTATTTTAAGTATTTTTGAGAGAGAAAACTGTAAAGATGAGATTGGTCAGCTTATAATGGATTTGATTTCTGCATAATGACAAATAAAGTACGGTATGTTATCTTGTTGAATAAGTAACCTATTAAGATCTTATATAAACCAATATTATCTAAATTTTAGTCAAACAAAAAATGAAATTAATAGGTCCTTTCAGGCAGGTTATTACCCTTGCCAATCTTCCATTAAGAGGAAAAATATCCGATGAACAAATCGAAATTATTGAAGATGGCGGAATTTTAATCAGTCAAAATAAGATTCAGCAAATAGGAAATTTTGAAGCTTTAAAATCTGAAAATCAAAATATAGAAATTGAAGAAATTGAAGGAGTGCAAATAGCGCTTCCGGCTTTTACAGATTCCCATACACACATTTGCTTTGGCGGCAATCGGGCGAATGATTTTGCCATGCGGAATGCAGGAAGAACCTATCTCGAAATTGCGGAAAGCGGTGGCGGAATCTGGAGTTCCGTTCAGCATACAAGAAATGCTTCTGAAGAAGAATTATTAACCACATTACTCCAAAGAATTGATTTTTTATTGGCTCTCGGTATTACCACCATTGAAATAAAAAGCGGTTACGGGCTTGATGCAGAGAATGAACTCAAAATGTTGCGGATCATCGGAAAAGCACAACAGGAAACAAAGGCGACTCTTGTTCCTACCTGCCTCTCGGCTCATTTAAAACCCAGGGACTTTGAAGGAAGTAATCAAGAGTATTTACAATATATTTTAACGGAAATATTACCGAAAGTCAAAAAAGAAAACCTGGCAAAAAGAGTGGATATTTTTATTGAAAAATCAGCATTCCGGCCGGAGGAAAGCAAAGATTTTTTACTTAAAACGAAAGAGTTAGGCTTTGAAATTACCGTTCATGCAGATCAGTTCACGCCGGGAAGCTCAAGGATAGCGGTTGAAGTTGGGGCAAAATCTGCAGATCATCTGGAAGCCACTATTGATGAAGATATTGAGTTTTTAGCAAAATCTGATACCGTGGCAACAGCTTTGCCGGGTGCAAGTTTAGGTTTGGGCGAAAAGTTTACTCCGGCCAGAAAGCTTTTGGATGCAGGAGCCATCTTGGCAATTGCCAGTGACTGGAATCCCGGTTCGGCCCCGATGGGGAATCTCATTACGCAGGCATCAATTTTAGCAGCTTTTCAAAAACTGACGACCGCCGAAGTGTTAGCCGGAATTACGTTCCGTTCTGCTTTTGCGCTTGCACTGGAAGACAGGGGAAAATTGGAAAGTGGTTTAAAAGCAGACTTTGTGACCTTTAAAACCAATAATTTCCAGAATATTCTGTACAATCAGGGAAGTCTGAAAGCTGAGAATGTCTATATAGATGGAGTAAGGATTTAAGCATATTTAAAAACGATACATGAAAAATTTTAATAGCATAAAAGAAAAATATGTTTCTTTAGGAGTTCCTGAAAAGCATATTGATTACACTTTTAATGCGGTGAAATCAGGAAGTAAAAGGGAAATTATTGTTAAAAACTTAACTTCCGATGTCAGAAATGTTGATCACAAATCAGCAAATTGTATGCTTGATGATATGTTTTCAGCAAACGGAGGAGAATTTAAATATGAAAATAGAAGCGGTTATATCTACTCTATATTTTATTTAATTGCCATTGTTGTTTTGCTTCTGTTTATAACATTTTCTAACAATGATAGTTTAGTTATTAAACTGAGTTTTGCGCTAATCCCTTTTTTGGTCTTGTTTTTGAGAACATTTATACCAACATTGAAAGGAAAATTCAGAGAATAATCTGTAAAAAATACGATAATGATTTGGCAGGGAAGATTAGACGGAGAAGAGTTGCTTTTCCATAGAATATTTCAGAGAGTTAAAGAGGAAACCAATTACGATCTTATTTCAACAAAAGATTTCGTTGTACACGGTTTTGCTGTAGACGAAGGAGTTCGCAGGAATAAAGGAAGACAGGGCGCAAAAGATGCCCCGGATCTCATCAGGAAAAATATGGCAAACTTTCCGGTTATCCGTCCGGATTTTTCCTTACTTGATTTCGGAAACATTACCTGTGACGATGAGAATCTGGAAGATGCCCAGAACAATCTTGCAAAAAACGTTTCTAAAGTATTGCTGAAAAACGGCAGATCCGTTGTTCTCGGAGGCGGACATGAGGTTACCTACGCACATTACCTGGGCCTGAAAACAGCATTTCCGGAGCAGAAAATCGGAATCATCAATATTGATGCCCACTTCGACAACCGAGAGCCTGAAAACGGAATAGGGGCAAGCTCGGGTACCGGGTTTTGGCAGATTGCTCAGGAAGGCCCTGTTAATTCTTTACATATCGGCATTCAAAGAAACTCCAATACACTCAAATTGTTTGATACAGCCCACCAATATGGTATGAAATATATATTGGCAGATGAAATTTTCTTTGAAAACCTGCCTTCGGTTTATCAGAGAATCAATGATCTTGTGGAGCGTGTTGATTATTTATATCTCACAATTTGCATGGATGTCTTCAATGCTTCGATAGCTCCAGGAGTTTCTGCGTCTGCTTATAACGGGATCTTCGCAGATGCTGCATTTATGCATTTGTACAAACATATTCTGAAAAGCGAAAAGCTCTTGGCTCTGGATGTAGCCGAAGTAAATCCGGTGTATGATATTCAGGACAGAACGGCAAGGCTCGCAGCGACCCTTATCAACGAATGGTTTATGATTTAATAATGTGTCCGATAGAGAGAATCATTACTTTACTGAAATACAAGGAACATATTTTGTTCCCATCATCATGCTATTAAAGCAATAATAAATTCATTTGAATTTAAAACAAAGACTATTTTATGGAACAATTAATTGAAAATAAGCTTATCAAAGCAGATAAGGCATTTTCAGAATGGAAGAAAACGCCGTTCGAACACCGGCAGAAACTCATAGCCAAAGCAGCTGAAATTTTAAAAATGCGCTCTGAAGAATTTGGGTCTGCTATTACTTCGGAAATGAATAAGCCGATTTCCCAGTCCATTGCAGAAGTAGAAAAATGTGCTTTAATGATGAATTATTATGCAGATGCCGAAAACATTTTACAGCCTGAAAAAATACAATCTGAATACTCTTATTCCGAAATTCATTATATCCCTAAAGGTGTAATTCTCGGTATAATGCCCTGGAATTTTCCTTTCTGGCAGGTGCTGAGATTTGCAATTCCGGCTATTTTAGCGGGAAACACTGTTGTTTTAAAGCACGCATCCATCTGTTTCGGTAGTGGAAATGCTATTGAAAAAGTACTACTTGAAGCGGGTTTTCCCGAAGGTGTTTTTCAGAATCTTGAAATTGGACATAAAGATGTAAAGGAGGTTCTTGAACATCAAATTATTTCGGGAGTAAGCCTTACCGGAAGTGAAAAAGCAGGCGCAGAAGTGGCTTCCATTGCAGGGCAAAATATTAAAAAGTCTTTACTTGAATTGGGTGGCAGCGATGCATTTATTGTTTTGGATGATGCGGATCTGGATGAAGCAGCTAAAGTGGGTGCGCTTGCAAGGCTTCAGAATTGCGGACAAACATGCGTAGCCGCAAAGAGATTTATCATTGATGTAAAAATAGAGGATGCTTTTCTCCCGAAATTCATTGAAGAATACAAAAAATACGTTCCTGCAGATCCTATGGATAAGGAAACGAAAATTGCAGGGATGGCAAGGCCTGACTTAGCGGATGACCTGGAAAAACAGTTCCGTAAAGCGTTGGAAAACGGCGCGGAAATTATTCTCCCTCTGGAAAGAATTTCTGATCATGAGTTCAAGCCAGGTCTGATCAGAGTAAAAGAAGGGAATCCTATTCTTCATGAAGAACTTTTTGGCCCGTTGGGAATGGTAATGACTGCTAAAAATGATGAAGAAGCACTAAAAATTGCCAATGATATTCCTTTCGGACTCTCCAATTCGGTATGGACAAAGAATAAAGACCGGCAATTGTTTTTTATTGAAAACTTAGAATCCGGAACGGTAAATATCAATAGGATGACAAGCTCTGACCCGCGTTTTCCATTCGGCGGAACAAAAGCTTCCGGATACGGAACGGAACTTTCATTATTAGCTTTAAAAGAATTTGTAACTGCAAAAACGGTTGTTGGAAATTAAATTTAATAAATATCAGATAAATAAAATTCCCGGAAATTTCCGGGAATTTTGCTTTAAAAAAACCGTTGCCTGAGGTTCTCGAAGGCAACGGTTTTTAGAATGGATTTAGATTTACGCTTTTACATTCATATCTGCAATAATGTTCATCGCTTCCTGAAGATAAAGGTCTTTTTTCAGATTTTTGATCCAGATTTCAGATTTCTTTTTGAAAGCTTCGTCTTTTTTCTCTCTTTCTATCTCACTTGGATACATTGAGAACTGAAGTCCGTTTTCAAACTTATTTAAAGATTTGAATTTCTCAATCTGAGCTTTTCTTTGCTTCGTAAGTACATTAAACTTATCAATGTTCAAAGTGATAGATTCTTCTTTATCAAGTTGTTCTCTCCATTGTGCGGATTCCAGAAGCAGCTGGTATTTGGCATTTTTCGCCATTCTGCCAGCACTTGCCTTTTCTAAAGCCTGAATATTGAAATAATTAAGCTTCTGGAAGCTGGTAGAAGGAATCTTGTCCCAGGCTAAAGCAAAGTCGTCATATCTTTCACCCACTTCAGCATAAGTAAAGAAATCTTTCATTTCTATATCGGAAACAATTCCTTTTCTCTGGGTAGATTCCCCGGTAATTCTGTAAAACTTCTGGATGGTAAGCTTTAAAGATCCGAAATCATCTTCCGTATTCAGGAATCTATTTAGATCTACAAAGGTCTGAACCGTACCCTTCCCGAATGACTGCGGAGAACCGATTATCATTGCTCTTCCGTAATCCTGCATAACCCCGGCAAGAATCTCAGATGCAGATGCAGAGAGTTCATTTTGCATAATTACCAGTGGACCTGTCCAGATCGGTGCTTCCTGTTTATTTTTTAAGGTTTGAATTTTTCCGTTTCCGTCTTTTACCTGAACATAAGGTCCTGCATCCATGAAAAGCCCCATGATATCACCTACTTCCGTAAGAGAGCCTCCTCCGTTATTTCTAAGATCCAGAACAATCCCTTCGATATTCTGCTGTTTCAGTTTAATGATCTCATTTTTAATGTCGTCGGAAGCATTTCTTCCATTTGGATTTTCAAAATCAGCATTAAAACTTGGGAGATTAATAAACCCATATTTTTTACCATCCGGAGAATTGATGACAATGCTTCTGGCGAAGGTATCTTCAATGGCTACTTCTTCACGGATCATGGTAACATCTTTAATAGAACCGTCTTTTTTCTGAACTGTTAGTGTAACCGGAGTTCCTTTTTCTCCTCTGATTAATCGTACTGCTTCGTCAGAAAGCATTCCGACAACGTTTACCGCATCTTCCTTCGGTTTAGATTTAACTTTTAAAATTTTATCTCCTTCGGAAAGCTGTTTGGATTTCCAGGCGGGAGCACCAATTGTTAGGGCTCCGAGATACAGATTTCCCTTTTTCTCCTGGATGATTGCCCCGATCCCGATTACTTTTCCCGTAAAATTGGTATCGAAATCTTCTTTATCTTTCGGTGAATAATAGTTGGTATGCGGATCAAAAACCTCCGTATAAGCATTCATATACACGGTAAACCAATCCATTTTCTTTCTTTTTTTAAATCTCGTAAACGTTTCTTTTACAAGATCTTTCACCTCATCCGTTGCTTTTTTGATCTTTTGATCCGGTGCAATAGGCTCATATTTGATGGTATCTTTCAGCTTGTATTTTTGAACGGAGTCTTTCTTCTCTTTCTGAGCTTCTTCCTTGCTGTTCATGGATTCAATTTCCTGGAGGATATTGTACTTAATGAATTTTTTCCACTCGTTATACATCTCCTGTTTGTTTACAGGTGATTTTTTAAGTTTCGGCTCCAGGATCAGCGATTCATCTTCTTTAAGGTCGATCGGTTTGCTGAAAATATCCTGCGTCATTTTATCAATCTCGTCTGCACGCTGGTATAATCGGTCTACCGTAAGTTTGTAAAAAGTAAGATCTCCCAGATTGATGTAATCATCAAGTTTAGTTTCGTGCTTGGCGAATTCATCCATATCCGATTGCAGGAAATATCTTTTGCCCGGATCTACCAATTCGAAATAATGTTTGTAAACGTCTTTGGAATACGCATCATTAATCGGTTTCGGGCTGTAGTGCAAGTAAGAAAGTGTATTTTTTACGCTCACCATTATCGTCTGCATCTTTTCATCATCATTTTTAGGCGAGTTGAAACAAAACATTAGACTTGTTAATGGAATGAGGAGTAAAAATTTATTTAGCTTAAAATTTTTCCACATAAATCTGTAATGTATTTTATTAATTTTTATAAAAAAAGTATTTTAATAAGTAGTAATTTTTAATTAACTGTTACAAATTATCAAATTTAATACCTTCTTTACAAATATCAGATAGTTTTAAGTATTTTTGTTAAAATTAAATTTTAATATGGAAAAACCACTTATTCTGGTTACTAATGACGATGGGATTACAGCACCTGGTATCAGAAATCTTGTAAGTTTTATGAACGAAATCGGAGAAGTTGTTGTGGTAGCACCCAATTCTCCACAAAGCGGCAAAGGCCATGCTATTACCATCAATTCTACCCTAAGTTATGAAGAAGTACATCTCGAAGGCCCGCAAAGAGATTTTTCATGCAGCGGAACGCCTGTTGACTGTGTAAAGATGGCGCTGGATAAAATATTGTCGAGAAGACCGGATATTGTCGTTTCCGGGATCAATCATGGCGCCAATTCTTCCATTAATGTAATCTATTCCGGGACAATGTCTGCAGCGGTAGAAGCGGGCGTAGAGAATCTCCCTGCCATCGGATTTTCGTTACTGGATTTCAGCTGGGAAGCAGATTTTAGTCAGGCAAAAGAATATATTCAGAATATTGTTAAAAAAACACTGGAAAACCCAATGCCGAAAGGTGTTGTTTTGAATGTGAACATCCCGAAACTTTTAAAAGAAGAAATTAAAGGCGTAAAAGTCTGCAAACAGGCTCATGCCAAATGGGAAGAAAGCTTTGATGAAAGGATAAATCCGCACGGAAAAAAATATTACTGGCTAACAGGATATTTCAATAATATGGATGAATCTGAAGATGCTGATGAAACGGCTCTTGCGAATGGATACATTTCTATTGTTCCGGTGAAATTCGATCTTACGGCGTATGAGTATATGAATACGCTGAGCGAGGTGATGAAGTTTGATTAAATCTAAAATATTGAGGCGTAAATTTTTTTACGCCTTGTTTATTTCTCTCGCTGATTTTGCAGATTACGCAGAGATTAATATAATTATTGCAATATATTGCAAACTGTTCATAAATTATTGCCGATTAATAATGACATAGGAAAATGGAGCGTTAAGAAAATTAATTCTATGAACGTTAAAAAAATTCTTCTGTTTGAGCGCGAGACAACATTTGAATCGAAGAACAGATTTGAATTTGCGCAAGTTTTAGAATTTTTAGAGAACAGAATTAATTTTTAGCGAAAGTTTCCGAGTCTTGAACTTTTGGTTCTTTTGTTTCAAGACAAAAGAACTTTAAAATAGCACTCTATCCTCCCTTCTTAATTCCTCCAAATATTTACTTTTATCATCACGATAAAAAAGGTTCATGGTTTCAAAAGGAATTAATTTCAGGTCTTTGTTGACAATATGCACACAGGATTTCTTTACGGCCCGGACATCAAAATCATGAGCATCCATAAAATTCATGATGATAATTCTGAACAGGTTGTCGTAATCCAGATTAGGAGCAGAAACATCGGGAAGACAGCATAATAACTGGTTGACTTTAGGTTTCACTTTATCTACGGAAATTCCGGTGCTGAAAATATCCAGCAGCTGCATCTGCAATCCCGTATCCTGCTCGTAAACGATTGTATTTTTCGTTTCATTGTTCAGGAGATCAGCAGGATTGATATATCTTGTTAAAGGAATCGTTTCGCCTTCTAGTTTCAGAATATACCCCATTGCCAAAGCATCGGGATTACACGGAACCGGAATAAGATCATCCGAATTCAGCAGCGGAAACTGATTCAGAATCTCCTGCCTTACTTCGGTTAAGGTAATTTTTTCATATGCCGAATCATCCCGGTTTCGTCCTGCAATTTCTACCGGTTGGAAGGTAATTCCGCGGACACATTTTTGTTTTAACGCAAATTCAATAATTTTTCCGATCTCATCAATATTCTTCCCTTTCTGAAGTACGATAACCAGTGTTGTGGAAAGATTCAAAGCGTTCAATTTTTCCAATGCTTTCATACGAATATCGGTAAGGTCTTTTCCTCTGAAATCTTCCAGGACTTCCGGTTTAAAGGAATCGAATTGAAGATAAATTTCAAATTCCGGAGCATAGGTTGCTAATTTTTCGGCAAAACCCGAATCATTGGCAATTCTTACACCGTTGGTATTCAACATTAAATGTTTGATCGGTTTCGACTTCGCAATGTCCATGATTTTGAAAAATTCAGGATGAATAGTGGGTTCTCCTCCGCTGATCTGTACGACATCCGGCTCTCCTTCATTTTTAACGATGATATCAAACATGGCTTCGATTTCCTCAAGGCTTCTGTGGCTTCCGTAATGCGGCGAAGACATGGCGTAACAGGTAGGACATGTAAGATTGCAGCGATCCGTTACTTCCACGATGGAAAGGCAGCTATGTTGTTCATGATCAACACATAAACCACAATCATAGGGACAGCCGTATTCTACATCGGTTCCAAAATGTACGGGGGTTTCCGAAGCTTTATTGTAATTTCTTATGTTTTTATAATACTGCACATCAGAAGCAATTTTTGTTTTGAAAAATCCGTGATCGGGGCATCTTTTCGTCATGAAAACCGCTTCATCCTCAATAATGATCTTTGCGCCTACTCTTTTCAGGCATTCCGGGCAAAGACTGATGGTATAATCGTAATAGGTATAGTTTCTTACTGGCATAATAATTCTTAATTTATAAAATTCCTCCGCAAACCATTCCACTTATTATCAAACAGATAAGCATGAAAATAGTGACGGCTTGCCAAAATTGCTTCTTTGAAAAATTTTTATTCTTCCACTAAAAAATAGCTTCGGTAATTTCTCCAACTATAAATGAAATTCCAAAAATAGTTCCTCCGAATATAAAAAGTGCAATTATTATAGAAATCAACAAATCCATTCTTAACTGTTTTTTACATTCCTCCACAGACGAAGCCACTGATCAGCCCGCCAACGAGCATTGATATCAAAACCGTCTTCCAAAACTGTCCTCTTGAAAACTTTTTTTCATTATTCCATTCGTAAATAATCTGTACAAAAGCTGCTACAAATATTGAGACCATAAAAAGCACGATTAAAATAACGAAGATTATAAATATGACAAGACCGGCAAGACCCAGATTCCCAACTTCTAATAACGTAAGTAGTTTCATGAGTAATATTTAAAGTGAATTTACAATTTTTGTTGATTCAAGCTTAAAGAAATAATAAAAAATCACAGCAACACAAACCAACTGTATTGTTCCGAGTCCTGCAAGGATATCTATTTTAGGCTTGATAAAATCCAGCATAAATCTGAAGGTGAAGTAACTAATCATAAACAGCTGGAAAATAAATCCTGAAGGAAATTTATTTTTTTTCTGAATCATTTTTAAAATAATCCATAGAATAATGAGAAATGCAATTTCGTATAAAGCAACGGGATGTCTCAGATACTGATCGCCGAGGTGCATTCCAAAAACTGAATCTGTAGGAAGGCCATAGGTTTCTTCGTGAATTCCTGTGAGAAAGCAGCCTACTCTTCCGATAATTATTGCCAGCATTAACGGGAAAACAATCAGGTCTCCCGTGCTTTCTTTATGGCCTACTATTTTCTTGGCCCATTCAACTCCTATAAGCCCAAACGCCAAACCTCCGACAATGGTATTATTGGTCCAGAATCTTTTAAAACTGAATTCTTCGGAAATGAGAATATAAGGATTTTCAAGATTTCCTATTAATTTCGACCCAATTAAAGCTCCTGCAGTTGCTCCTATTAAAACGGCCGCTGAAGTATTAAAAGACAACTTTTCAGCAGACTTCCTTTTTAAATAGAAATAATAGCGCATTCCTATAAAAATCCCTGTGGCTTCAAAAAGCGGATGCGCAAGAATTGTTTTACCGAAAATGTCGAAAGTTACCGGAAAATCCATGTATTCAAAAGTATCATTTTAATTTAAATTGTAATGATTTATTTTTAAGATTATCTATTCATCAATCTTTTTCCTTATTTTTATTTAAATATAATTTTCCAAATTATGAGAATAGAATATGATATAAAACTGGGTTTTAAGGATGTAATGTTTCGTCCGAAACGTTCTACTTTGAAATCCCGTTCGGAAGTTGATCTGGAAAGAGAGTTTACCTTCAGGCACACACAAAAAAAATGGAGCGGTGTTCCTGTAATTGCCGCCAATATGGATACGGTAGGAACGTTTGAGATGGCCGTAGAGCTTGCCAAGGACAAAATCATTACCGCAATTCATAAACATTATACGCCCGAAGAATGGACTTTGTTCCTGGACTCGCAGCCAGACAGCATCTATCAGTATATTGCATTAAGCACCGGTACCGGTAAGCAAGATGAAGAAAAAATCCGGAACATTCTTGAAAAGCATCCAAAAATTGAGTTTCTGTGTATTGATGTAGCTAATGGCTACTCGGAGCATTTTGTTGAATTTGTGAAGAAAGCAAGGGCCAATTTTCCGGAGAAAATCATTATTGCCGGTAATGTGGTGACCGGAGAAATGGTGGAAGAGCTGTTGCTGGTTGGTGCCGACATTATTAAAGTGGGAATCGGTCCCGGATCTGTCTGTACAACCCGGGTAAAGACCGGCGTAGGATATCCCCAGCTTTCCGCAATTATTGAGTGTGCAGATGCTGCCCACGGATTGAAGGGACACATTATTGCAGACGGCGGATGTAAAGTTCCCGGAGATGTCGCCAAGGCATTTGGCGGCGGAGCAGATTTCGTGATGTTGGGAGGCATGTTTGCCGGTCATGATGAAAGCGGGGGCGAAATCGTTGAAGAAAATGGGAAAAAATATAGGCTTTTCTATGGTATGAGCTCTAAAACAGCAATGGATAGACATTCCGGAGGGGTTGCAGAATATCGAGCGTCGGAAGGCAAAACAGTAAAAGTTCCTTACAAAGGTGCGGTTTCTGAGACCGTAAAGGATATTTTGGGCGGAGTGCGGTCTACTTGTACATATGTAGGTGCTTCAACGTTAAAGGAACTGTCTAAAAGAACTACTTTTATACGGGTTCAGGAACAGGAAAACCAGATATTTAAAGAATGATTATTTAATAAATTTATCCTGTAAAAAATAAAATCAGTCTCTCTGGGACTGATTTTATTTTTTTATTATTTATATTGTGTTACGTTAATAAACCGCCATCAACATTCAGAGTCTGACCGGTAATGTAGGAAGCCATCTCACTTCCTAAAAATATGCAGGCATTCGCAATATCTTTGGTCTGTCCTAATTTTTTCATAGGGATTGCCTCGTTCCATTTATCTTTTGCCTTGTCATCAAGCGCATCTGTCATTTCAGTCTGAATAAAGCCCGGAGCGATAGCGTTGCAACGGATATTTCTGGAGCCTAATTCTAGTGCTACTGATTTTGTAAACCCGATAACACCTGCCTTTGAGGCAGCGTAATTGGCTTGTCCTGCATTTCCGCTTATCCCAACTACAGAAGTCATATTGATGATAGATCCTTCTTTTGCCTTCATCATTGGCTTGATGACTGCTTTCGTGAGATTAAATACAGAATCAAGATTAACTTTAATTACTTTATCCCAATCTTCTTTAGACATTCTCAACAGCAGGTTGTCTTTAGTGATTCCGGCATTGTTGATGAGGATATCAATTTTTCCAAATTCTTTCAGTACTTCATCTACCAGTGTTTGGGCAGCCTCAAAATCAGATGCATCCGACTGGTATCCTTTAATTTGGGTTACAGAACTTAAAGTGGCTTCTAATTCCTTAGCTTTATCAACAGATCCGGCGTAAGTAAAAGCAATTTTTGCTCCCTGTTGGGCATACATTTCTGCAATTCCTTTTCCGATTCCTCTTGTAGCTCCCGTTATTAGCGCTACTTTTCCTTCTAATAGTTTCATATACGACAATTATTTTCTTTAACTTACCAGCCTTTTGAAAGTTGGCTAATATACATTATTTAATTTTATACCAATAAAACAGTGCGCAAAGATATTACAAATTGTTATTCATTGCATTTTAAATTCTCATTTTAGCCAAATTTGTTATCTTTTTTATCATAATTATGATTATTCGATAAAATCTCTTTCATTTTGTTCGGTAAAGTAAATAAACTGTAAATCTTTTCCTTTGATGAGCTTTATTCCTTTTTTTTCCAGAATATACCTGTCGAAAATAACTTCTGTTAAAGGTTCATTTTTGTGATTGGATACGCCGAATTTATTATCTTTTTTCACTATAAATTCATTGGCGCCGGAAAAAGTAATAATTTCATCATAAATAAAAGGAACCACCTCTTTTCCGTTTTCATTAAGAACTCCGTAGAAATTATCTACATTTTTCCCAATCAGCATGGGATACATTTCCTGAGACTTAATCTCTTTAAAGCCTTTTAACTCTAAATATTGTCCGTCTTTTGGTGAAAATCTGTAGTAGGTTTTATCTTTACTTAAAATGATGGTATTTGGGAAAATCTTTTCAATCTCGTAGTCTTCCTGCAGAATATTTTTTAAATTTTTATCCACAATTGTTTCTTCATCATTCTTTCGCAGATAAATATATTTTTCTCCGGCAATGGTAAGGCCCTCCACTCTGTCATATTCTCTGGGAAAAACAACTTCGCCATCTATGCGTACCACTGCAGCTTTAGGATTGTTCTGATCCTGAGATGTTTTAAACAAACCATTAAAAAGCGGGTTTACATAGTGATAATCAAGATCATACACCTTTCCTTCTTTCTTTGAAAATAAGCTTACTTTGTCATCTTTTGTAAGATAAATATATTCTCTTCCCACAAAAGCCTGATCATATATTTCATCTGTAATGATTTTTTCTTTATCATCAATAATTCCATAGCGGTTTGTTTTTGTATTAAGCGTTACAAGAAAAGGAAATGCATTGATATTGTCTACATTATGACTTGAAATGATCGTTACCGTTTTCCCATTATTGTCTATAATTTCTCCGGATTTTTCCCCTGTGGAAATATAGGTACGTCCTTTGTAAAACCGAAGATCAGTTTCAAATGCCCTGTCAGAAACCTGTTTCCCGTTAAAATCATAGATGAGCCATGCTCCGTTCTTTTTAACAAAGAACCTGTTTTCGCTGCCGAATTCTATTTTTTCTGAAAAAGGGATAATCTGTTTTCCGTTAAAGTCATAAACACATTCTTTTCCCTGTCTGGTGTAAATGAGACGGTCTTTGTTTTCCCATGTCCTGAATTTAAAGTTATCCAGAGGAATAAGTTCTTTCCCCTTTTCATCAATAAGAGCTGTTTTTCCTAAAGCATTTCCCGATTTTACTTTGAGTATGAATCTGTCTTTCCAAATTCTTGAAATTTCACTTTTAAAAGGATAGCTAAAGGTTATATTGCCTAAAGAATCTATAATCCCCGATGTTCCGGTTTTGGCATCGTTTATCATTCCGTAGCCTTTTGTATAGGAACGTACTTCTTTGCCCAGCTTTTTAGTTAAGAGTATCTGCTTATACTGATCCGTCTGTCCGAGGCAAACCGACGAAAACAGCACGAAAATTAATTTTTTCAATTAAATGGAATTATTTAGGATGAGAACAATCTCACCTTTTAAGGTTTTGCTTTTAGAAAATTCAATAAGTTCAATAATTGTTCCGCGTTTGGTCTCTTCGAATTTTTTTGATATTTCGCGGCTCAGGCTTACTTTCGTATTTTCTCCGAAAAATTCTTTAATCTGCTCGAGTGTTGTATTGATTTTGTGCGGGCTTTCATAAAGAACAATCGTCTTTTTTTCCTCAGCAAGCTGTTTCAGTTTTGTTTGTCTGCCTTTTTTCTGGGGCAGGAAACCTGCAAAAAGAAACTCGTTATTGGGAAGCCCGGAAACCACCAAAGCCGGCACAAAAGCAGTTGCTCCGGGAAGACAGATCATATCGATTTGATGATCCGCGCCTGCTTTTGCTAATAAGTAACCGGGATCTGAAATTCCCGGTGTTCCAGCGTCGGTGATAATGGCAATATTCTGCCCGCTTTTAAGATCCGCAATCACTTTATCCGTTGCCTGATGTTCATTATGGAGATGGTAAGATTTCAGAGGTTTTGAAATCTCGAAATGCTTCAGAAGAATTCCGGAAGTTCTGGTGTCTTCGCATAAAATATAATCTGCCTCTTTTAAAACACTTACTGCTCTGTAAGTCATATCTTCAAGGTTCCCGATAGGTGTGGGAACAAAATATAGAATTCCGCTCAAAATTACGTTATAAAAATTTGTTTTCTACCAGGATCCAGAGCCTTTGTGCATATTCATCCACCTTGCTCCATTTTTTAGAATAATAAAGATCGCTCAGGTATTCTTTTGCCTCTTCTAAAGTTCTGAAACTGTTTAGATTATTTACTACTTCATTCAATTCAGACTGGCTTCCTCCGAAAAGCATTTTCGAAAATGCAATTCTGTCATTCAGATCCAGCTTAAATTCCGGTTTTTTCTTATCCGCTTCCATAAAATCGGTTGGCATATTGGTTTTCAAGATGCTTCCTGTATCTTCTTTTTTCTCTACAGGTGCTGCTTGTTCCGAAGGAAGTGCTCTTTCAAGATGATCATCATCAAAAAGCGTCTGAACTGCTTTCAAACCTTTAATATGGGCTAATTTTATTTTTTTCTCCTGTTGGTATGCTTCTAAATTTTCAAAGCTTTCGTCGGAGGCCGGTTTATCTTTTTCTTTTTCAGGAACAGGCCTGTCGATCTCAACAATTTTTCTTCTGTCATTAATTTCTGCCAGAATCGTCTCCTGCTTTTCTTCAATTTCTGCTTCGTGTTTTATCTCTGTAACAATACTTTCTACATTTGAAGTATCAGTAGCCATTTCCCCATGCTCTATCATTGCCTGGGAAACGGTAAAATGATCTTCACTTTCTTCAATCAGCAGGTCTTCATCAATAGGTCCCGTATCAAAAATACTCGGAATGGTTTCTGTAACTTCAGGTATTTCTTCATTTTTAACATCTTTATCAAAATTATACCTGATACTTTCTTCCTCATCAAAATCATTCATATTTCCCTGATCATCAGATATTTCGTTTTCAAATTGATCAATTTCATTAAGCTGATTATTAAAAACAGCCTCTTCTTCCGTATGTTCCCTGCTAAACATATTTTCATCAATATCATCATCATTTTCAGGTTCAGCACTGGCCAAAATTCTTTCTTCATTGATAAACTTCAATGTTCCGTCGTTATTATCAGAAGCTTCATGTTCATCAATTTCCTCCATCTGTTCATTAAAAATATCTTTATTTTTCAGGATATCAGCAGATTCTTTGTTTTCAGCAATTTCCGCCTCCATATTTTCTTCAACGAAGGCTACCAGCGTTTCATGAAGTTTTTCTTCAACGATTTCGTTGAGCTGATTATTGAAAATTGCTTCCTCTTCAGTAACCTGATCATTAGAATATTCTTTGCTTTCACCAATTTCATTGAGCTGATTATTAAAAATAGCTTCTTCTTCAATTACTTCATGATTGGTTTCTAAAAATGGTGCAGATGAAGAGTTTTCGTCATTTCTTTCTACCGGAGAAAAATTTTCATTTCTGAAATCATCTAAATTTTTTTCAAGCAACCTTAGGAACGAGATCCTGTTGGCAAGCTCATTCACAAGATCCTGCCGGGAAAGTAATTCGTCTACATTGCTTATTTTATCCAGAATAGCGATCATATTCTTGGATTCAAAAAAAATCTTTTCCTTTAAATCTTGGATGTTTTGCATATAAGAATCTTGTTAAAAAATTGCTTACTTTTGATGTTAAAAATATACGGCTAATTTAACAAATGTTTTTAGAAAATACAATTAATCATTCCAAACAAAGTGGTTGGATGGAAGTTATTTGTGGCTCAATGTTTTCCGGAAAAACCGAAGAGTTGATACGGAGGCTGAGAAGAGCAGAAATGGCGGGGCAGAATGTGGAGATTTTCAAACCGAAACTGGATACGAGGTATTCTGAAGAAGACGTGATTTCTCATAATCAAAACAAAATACGAAGTACACCGGTAGAAAATCCTAATGAAATTATTTTGTTGGCTTCCAATTGTGATGTCGTGGGAATTGATGAAGCACAGTTTTTCGATGAAGGCATTGTAGATGTAGCTAATCAACTGGCAAACAGCGGAATCAGAGTGGTAATTGCAGGGCTTGACATGGACTTTTTAGGAAGGCCATTCGGGCCAATGCCCAATCTTATGGCGACTGCCGAATATGTAACAAAAGTACACGCCATTTGTAAAAGGACCGGAAATCTTGCCAACTATTCTATGAGAATATCCAACGGGAATAATCTTGTAGAACTCGGTGAAACAGAAAGCTATGAAGCGGTAAGCCGGCGTGTTTTTATTGATGAAGTGCTTTTGAAGAAGAAAAAAACAGTAAATTAGGACAAAAGAAGCCGGAAGCGTAAGCAATATTTGATATGGCCCTTGCTTATTTGTTTCCTGCTTACAATCAGCAGAACAGGCACCAATGAATTATACAGTACATCAGATTGCAGAAATCACCAATGCACATGTTATTGGAGACAAAAAATCTTTGATAAAAAATATTGCTTTCGACAGCAGGATAATCTATTCTACCAAAAATACAGCATTTATTGCGATTAATACACACAAAAATTCAGGGGAAAAATTTATTGAAGCAGCTATTGACAGGGGTATAGAAGTGATTATTTCAGAACACCATTACCCACAGTACAAAAATATTACATGGATTATCGTAGAAAATTCTGTTGAATTTCTTCAAAAACTCGCAAACTACCATTTTGAAAATGCTCATCTTAAATCAATAGGAATTACGGGGAGCAATGGTAAAACAATTCTAAAAGAATGGCTGTATCAGTGTTTATGGAATGAATTCAGAACCGTAAAAAGTCCCAAAAGTTTTAATTCGCAGATCGGTCTTCCTTTGTCTCTGCTTCAAATCAACAATTCTCACGAACTGGGAATTTTTGAAGTAGGAATCTCGAAACCTGATGAAATGGACAGGCAGGAAAGCATATTTCATCCTCAAATAGGATTGCTGACTCATATGGGAACTGCACACCTGGCCAATTTTACATCGGAAGAACAACTGATTGATGAAAAAATAAAATTATTCAGAAATTCAGAAGTGATTATCTATAACGGCGATAATGCATTGGTTGACAATAAAATAAAAGAGCTTTACTCAACAAAAAAATTAATTACTTACGGTTTTAAGGAAAGCAATAATGTACACTTTACCAACAATACTTTGAGAAATGAAGAAGTTGTTGTACACTATTTTAACGAGCAGATAAGATTTCCCATTTATCAGCGGGATGAAGCAACATTAACCAATGCGCTGGCGCTTTTAACGGTTTTGAAAGAGCTGCAAATCAGCAACAATAAACTTATTGAAAAAATCAATGCGCTGAAGGCGGTAGAAATGCGGCTTGAAGCTATTGAAGGAATTAAAAATAACATCATCATTAACGATTCATTTAATCTGGATCTGGATTCTCTGAAAACAGCCCTGCAATTTTTAAATGAATATAATAAACCTAAAAAGTCGTTGGTTTTAACGGATATCGTTGGAGTCAGCTCAAACTCAAAAGAGTTGTACGAAGAAGTTTCCGAATTGGTGAATGAACAGAAATTTGATTCCGTCTTCCTGATAGGCCATGAAATTTCAAAATATAGTGAATTATTTAAATCTGAAACTTCAACTTACATTAATACCCAAGAATTAATTGATAGTAAACACCTTACGGAAATTGAAAATCACATCATTTTGCTAAAAGGTGCGAGGAAATTTGAGATTGAAAAGCTTAAAGATATTCTCGAACTGAGAAAACACGATACCGTTCTTGAAATTAATCTCAATGCTATTCTTCATAACATCAATTATCATAAATCTTTACTAAAAGCTACTACTAAGATGATGGCTATGGTAAAAGCCAACGCCTACGGACTCGGAAGCTATGAAATTTCCGAATTCCTGCAGCATCATCATATTGATTATTTAGGTGTAGCTTTTGTTGATGAAGGTGTTGAGCTGCGAAAAAAAGGAATTACCGTTCCGATTGTGGTAATGAATCCTGAACAGCACAGCTATGAAACGGTAATCGCCTACAATCTGGAACCGGAAATTTATAGCTTCAGGGTATTGGAGCAGTTCTATGAATCCGTACGAAAATCAGGGTACGATAAAAAATACCCAATACATATTAAACTGGAAACCGGAATGCATCGTCTTGGCTTTAAAGATGTTGAACTGGATGAATTAGGCAAAACTTTAGCTCAGAAAAACCTTAAAGTACAAAGCATATTCAGTCATCTTTCATCTTCTGATGTTCCTGCCGAAAAGGAATTTACCCTGAATCAACTGGAAATTTTTGAAAAAAATTCAGGCCGATTGATTGAAAGTCTCGGTTACACTCCTATTCGCCATATCCTGAATTCATCGGGAATTACCAATTACACAGCTCATCAATATGATATGGTGCGAATTGGCATCGGAATGCTAGGAGAATCACAAAACAGTGAAATAAATAAACAGCTGCGCTCTGTAGTTAGTTTTAAAACTGTAATTTCGCAAATATCAATAGTAGAAAAGGGAGAATCGGTAGGCTACAGCAGAAGATTTAAAGCAGATTATCCTACGAAAATAGCCACAATACCTGTTGGTTACGCTGACGGAATACCGAGACTCATTGGAAATCAGGTCGGGAATGTGGGAATCCATAAAACACTCGCTCCTATCGTAGGAAATATATGTATGGATATGATGATGATTAACGTAGATCATATACCGAATGCGAAAGAAGGCGATACGGTAACCGTCTTCAATGCAAAACCCACTTTGAAAGAATTCGCAGAGTACTGCAAAACAATAACCTATGAAATATTAACCTCCATTTCGCCCCGTGTGAAAAGGATTTATGTAAAAGATTAAAACCATGAGAAAACTCCTCATCCTTTTATTGGCATTTCAGTTACTTTTGATTCAGTCTCAGGTGAAGAAAGATCTGGTAATTCCTAAGAATCCCAGGATTGGTTTATCTCTTGCCGGAGGAGGAGCTAAAGGATTTTCTCATGTTGGCGTCCTTAAAGTGCTGGATTCATTAGGTGTTAAAGTAGACTACATCGCCGGAACCAGTATGGGAGCAGTTGTCGGCGGTCTCTACGCCTCAGGATATTCGGGCAAAGAAATAGAAAAGATCGTTATGGATACGGATTTCTATTCCTTAATCCTCGATCCTAAAGCAACAAGGCAGGAAACCACATTTTTCAATAAATCCGTAGACAAATATCTATTAACCATTCCTTTGAAAAACGGGAAAATTACCCTGCCTTCCTCCATCAGTACCGGACAGAAAAATGTGTACCTTTTAAAAGAATTATTTAAAAATGTTTCGAATATCAACGATTTTTCAAAACTGCCGATTCCTTTTATGTGCGTAGCCACCAATCTGGAAAGCGGTAACATGGAAATTTTTGAGAAGGGAGATCTGGTGCAGTCCATTATGGCAAGCTCAGCCTTTCCTTCTTTAATGGATCCGGTGAAAATTGGGGACAGCATCTATATAGACGGAGCGATGACGGTAAATTATCCTTCAAAACCGTTAAAAGATAAAGGCATTGATATTGTGATCGGTGTAGATCTTAACCAGGATCTGTCTAAAAGAGAAGATCTCGGAAATATTATTTCTATTTTGAACCAGGTCATTGATTTCGGAATTAAAAAAGATACCAGAAGACAGTACAAATATACAGACATCAACATCAAGCCCAATCTTACCGGAATGACAGCTACAAGCTACGATGAGAAGAAAAAAATTCTCGACAGCGGTTATGCGGAAGGACTCAAATATTCCAAAATCCTGGATGAATTGCCCAAACGTCCGTTTGATCGTCTCAGACAGCGCATAAATCCAATATATTCCAACGTATATAAAATAGACAGCGTGGCAATAGAAGGAGGCAGAATTTACGGCAAAAACTACGTTCTCGGGAAGATGGGACTGCGGCTTCCATCCCTTCAGACCTACGGAAGCATTAATAAAAAAATAGATAAGCTGGTTGCTACCAACAATTACAAATTTATTAATTATGATATCATTTCTGAAAATGAAGCGAACTATCTGAAATTATATGTTACCGAAGACAATTCGCGTCACTTCCTGAAATTCGGGCTTCACTATGATGAGATTTTCAAAACCGGGCTGCTTCTCAACTATTCTGCAAAACGCCTTTTATTCAGAAATTCAAACCTTTCCCTCGATGTTATTGTAGGAGATAAGCCGAGATATTACCTGAATTATTTTATCGACAATGGTTACATTCCCGGATTCGGAATTTATTCTTCCGGAATGAGCTTTGATCTGAAGGACATCAACAATTACGAAGCAGACCAATGGATGTGGCTTCGTAATGAAGCATACATCCAATCTATCTGGAGAGATAAATTTGCAGTGGGAGCAGGAATCAGCCACGATTATTTTGAAGCGGAAGCCAACGGAGCCAACAAACGCTACAACCGTTTTCTGAATCCTTATGTATTTTTAAAAAGCGACACGCAGAATGATAAGGACTTCCCTACCCGCGGAATTTACATCAATGCCGAAGGTAAAGTAATCGATCTCATGAAATCCGAAGTTGAAAAAAGACTGGTCCAGGTAAAAGCAGACATAAGGATCAATATTCCGCTTTCAAAGCAATTTGCTTATCGTCTTAATCTTTATGGTGGAATTACTTTAGGGGAAAATCTGCCACAATTCTACCAGTACCGACTGGGTGGAATTTTTGAACAAAATATTGTTAATTTCAGAAGCTTTCCGGGATTCTTTTTCGGGCAGCTCAACAGCAATAATGTGGTATTGATCTGCAATGATCTTCAGTTCAAATTCAACAAAAACTACTTCATCAGCGGAAACTTTTCTTTTGCCAATCTTTCGGACGACATCAGTTTTGAAGATGCGGTAAAATTAAATTACAGTTCTGTAGGACTCACAGCAGGATACAAATCTCCGTTCGGACAGATCAAAATAAACTTCAGCCACTCACTCAAAAACAATCAAAAAGGCATATTCAGTGTTATTTTAGGACACTGGTTTTAATACAATGATACAATTCTTTTACGAAAACTTACCCGAAACAGTTAATACAGATTACAAAAATTGGCTGGAAGAAATTATTCTTTCAGAAAATAAAAAGCTTGGCGAAATCAATTATATCTTCTGCGACGATGAATATCTGCTTAAAGTAAACCAGGATTATTTACAGCATGATTACTATACAGACATCATTACTTTCGACTATGTGAAAGGAAGGACAATAAGCGGAGAGATTTTCGTATCTTTGCAGCGCATTTCAGAGAACGCTTCTACCCTTTCGAAGGATTATGAAGAAGAACTGAGAAGAGTTTTGGCACATGGTGTCCTTCACCTTTCAGGATACAAAGACAAATCCGAAGAAGAAGAACAATTGATGCGAAGCAAAGAAGATTTTTATTTAGCAAAATATAGCAAATGAAATAAAAAAAGAGATATTTTAATCTTATTTTTTTCAGGAGCTTAATCCCGCTCTCCGCACTCGCTATTTTCTTTTTTCAAAAGAAAATGAGCTCAGACAAATGCTGCGATCGGGGCTAAAAAAGGCGTATTACAGGCTATTTCAGGCCATAATACAACCCAATGTTTCACGTGAAACATTTTATAAAAAATTAAAATTTGAAGCTTAAAACAAGCGAAAAAGATGATTTCAGAAATATATGATGTAATTGTAGTTGGTGCAGGTCATGCAGGATGTGAGGCAGCCGCTGCAGCAGCCAATCTCGGATCAAAAACACTGCTTATTACAATGAATATGCAAACGATCGGGCAAATGAGCTGCAACCCGGCAATGGGAGGTATTGCGAAAGGACAGATCGTTCGTGAAATTGATGCAATGGGAGGGTATTCCGGAATTGTGGCAGATAAATCTGCGATACAGTTTAAAATGCTTAACCTTTCAAAAGGCCCTGCAATGTGGTCCCCGAGAACGCAAAACGACAGGATGCTTTTTGCAGAAGAATGGCGTTTAGCACTCGAAAATACACCCAATCTGGATTTCTTTCAGGATATGGTAAAACAGCTTATCGTAGAGAATGATAAGGTGACAGGTGTTGTGACTTCATTGGGAATTGAGATCAAAGCCCACTCCGTAGTTCTTACAAATGGTACTTTTCTTAATGGATTGATTCACGTTGGAGATAAGCAATTAGGCGGCGGAAGAATGGGCGAACCAAGAGCTTTCGGAATTACCGAGCAGCTTGTTTCTTTAGGTTTCGAAGCCGGAAGAATGAAAACAGGTACTCCACCGCGTGTAGATGGAAGAAGTCTTGATTATTCTAAAATGGAAGAACAAAAAGGAGATGAAAATCCTCAAAAATTCAGCTACTTAGATACGCCAAAATTAACCAGACAATTAAGCTGTCACATCGTTTATACCAATGAAACGGTACACGACATTTTACGTGAAGGTTTCGACAGAAGCCCCATGTTCAACGGTACCATTCAAAGCTTAGGGCCAAGGTACTGCCCGAGTATTGAAGATAAAATCAACCGTTTTGCAGAAAGAAACAGACACCAGCTGTTCGTAGAACCGGAAGGTTGGAAAACAGTAGAAATTTACGTTAACGGATTCAGCTCTTCCCTTCCTGAAGATGTACAGATTAAAGCCATGAAACATATTCCGGGCTTTGAAAATGTAAAAGTATTCCGCCCAGGCTATGCTATTGAGTATGATTACTTCCCTCCTACCCAATTAAAGCATACGTTAGAGACAAAACTAATCGATAATCTTTATTTTGCAGGCCAGATCAATGGAACTACAGGCTATGAAGAAGCGGCAGGACAAGGTCTGATTGCAGGGATCAATGCCCACAATAAAGTACACGAAAAAGAAGAATTCATACTTAACAGAGATGAAGCTTATATAGGTGTTTTAATTGATGATTTGATTACAAAAGGTACGGAAGAACCATACAGAATGTTTACTTCCAGAGCCGAATACAGATTGTTGTTAAGACAGGATAATGCAGATATCAGACTAACAAAAAAAGCATTTAAGTTAGGACTTGCCAAAGAAGATCGCTTAAAAAGAGTTGAAGAAAAAGTTGCTCAAAGTGAAGAACTTGAGAACTTCCTCCGCGAAACTTCTTTAAAACCGGGAATGATCAATCCTATCCTAAAGACTATTGAAAGCAGTCCGGTAGATCAGGCTTATAGAGCGGCACAGATTCTTACCAGACCTAATATGACACTGGAAAAACTTGAAAATATTGAAGCCATCAGAGAAAATGCATCGAAATATAATGATGAAGTAAGAGAACAGGCAGAAATCAATATCAAGTATAAAGGGTATATTGAGAAGGAAAAAGAAAATGTTGCCAAATTAAACAGACTGGAAAACATCAAAATTCCTGATGATTTTGATTATGCAAAAATATCAAGTCTTTCAGCGGAAGCCAAGCAAAAAATGTCAAATGTAAAACCTAAAACCATTGCTCAGGCAGGAAGAATAAGTGGGGTATCACCTGCTGATATAAACGTTTTACTGGTCTATTTAGGACGTTAATTGATAAATGTTTCACGTGAAACATAAATGAAATTTGAGCTGAAATTAAGGTATTTTAAAGTCTTTAAATTTTAGAATATCTTAATTTATTTATAAAGAATCGCATTACAATGAAAATTAAAGATCATTTTCTTTCCCAGGAAATATTTGAAATTAAAGAAACGGATACCAAAGGAGTTTATAAGACCTTTCCTATTCCAACCAATATTTCAAAATATTATGAAAGTGAAGATTATATTTCGCACCACCAGGACTCCGGAAGCCTGAAAGAAAAACTATACAAATTTTTACAATCATTCAATTTACAATACAAGAAAACAATTTTGCTCGACAGAATTTCAAAGAATTCAAAAGTATTGGATTACGGCTGCGGTGCAGGTGAATTTGTAAAATATATAGAAAATGATTTTCAAACTTTCGGATTTGAACCGGATTCCGATGCAAGAAAAGCAGCAGCCAAAAAATTATCGAAAGCTGTAATTCTTGATGATATTAATTCCATTGAAGATAACAGCCTTGATGCTATTACCCTTTGGCATGTTTTCGAGCATATCGAAAATCAGGATGAAATGCTGGAAATATTTAACAGGAAATTAAAAGAAAAAGGACTTTTAATTATTGCTGTTCCCAATCCTACTTCTTATGATGCAAAACATTATAAAGAATATTGGGCGGCATATGACGTACCGAGACACATTTATCATTTTTCAAAAAAAGGAATGGAAAATCTGATAGCAAAGAAACCGAATTGGAAATTAAGGAAAATAAAACCTCTGGTTCTTGATTCATATTATATCTCTATGCTAAGCGAAAAATATCAAAAATCTTCACTATTTTGGCTAAAAGCAATAATCCTCGGCACGATTTCAAACGTAAAAGCCCTTTTTTCTAACGAATTTTCAAGTTTGATATACATTATCGAAAAAAAATAGAAAATGGAAATTTGACCTATTTCTGAAGGTCATTTTTTATGCATTTTGTTGAAAATTTGTTAGTAAAGAAAAAATTAGATACGATTTAGTTTTTTTTAATTTTCATTAAAAGCCGTTGAGAATCGCTTAGAAAAATTTTTTCCAACTTTGATTAAGAATATCCAAAATAAAACCCGGCAGATTTTGCCGGGTTTTGATTTATGAAAAAAGTTTCTTATTTATTAATCGCAGCAACACCCGGAAGCTCCAGACCTTCCAGACTCTCAAGCATTGCACCACCTCCGGTGGAAACATAACTTACCTTATCGCCATATCCGAACTGCTTCACAAAAGCCACACTGTCGCCTCCCCCAACTAATGAGAAAGCTCCTAATTTTGTTGCTTCAGCAATGCTGTCTCCAAGAGCAACTGTTCCCGCCGCAAAGTTAGACATTTCAAAAACTCCGATCGGCCCGTTCCAAAGAATCGTTCTGGAATCAAGCAAAACATCATTAAACTGATCTCTTGATTTTGGCCCTGCATCAAGACCCATCCATCCTTCCGGAATTGCATAAATATCTGCCTCTTTTCTATCGGCATCATTGCTGAAACTTTCTGCTATAATCGTATCAGAAGGTAGATACACTTTTACATTATGTTCTTTAGCTTTTCCGAGAATTTCAAGAGCAAGTGGTAATTTATCCTCTTCAACAAGAGAAGTTCCGATCTTACCTCCCAATGCTTTAATAAAGGTAAAAGCCATCCCACCTCCAATAATAAGGTTATCTACTGCAGGTAAAATATTTTCAATAATCGTAATTTTAGTAGAAACTTTAGATCCTCCAAGTATCGCAGTTACAGGACGTTCCCCCGATTTTAATACTTTATCAATGGCCTGAAGCTCATTAGCCATCAACAAACCGAAAAATTTAGTTGAAGTAAAAAATTGAGCAATTACCGCCGTTGAAGCATGTGCTCTGTGTGCCGTTCCGAAAGCATCATTTACATAAGCATCACCTAATTTTGAAAGCTTTTCAGCAAAAGCTTCATCTCCTTTTTCTTCTTCACTATGAAAACGCAGATTTTCCAGTAACAGTATTTCACCAGGGTTAAGATCTTTGGCGGCCTGTTCAGCCTTCTCCCCTACACATTCGTCAACAAATTTTACCTGGTGTCCCAACACGTTGGATACTTCGTCCACAATATGCTTCAGTGAAAATTCATCTTTCACCTCTCCTTTCGGCCTTCCGAGGTGTGCCATCAGAATTACCGCTCCACCATCCTGCAAGATCTTATCCACTGTAGGCTTTACGGCTGCAATACGGGTGTTATCTGTAACTTTCAGCTGGTCATCCTGCGGAACGTTGAAATCTACCCTTACCAGTGCTTTCTTACCGTTAAAATTGAAATCATTGATTGTTTTCATATGTTCATGTATATTATTTCTTCGGTTTTAGGTAACCGACTGCTCCTGCAGCATGAGATAAACCTGCGGCCAGACGGATCACCAATATCGTTGAGTTTTTCTTTTCACAAATGTAAGATTTTAAAATTTTTGATTTGCCGCAACCTGTGAAAAGTTTTCAGAAAAGTTTTTCGCAAACCCAACATTCAACTATCAACAATTTTTTTCTCTTTAAAAAAAAAAATACGCTATTGTTGTTGAGTGTTGTGAATTTAGGGGATAAGTTTTCACAAAAAAATTCATAACAGATAATTTTATATTCAATTCACATTTTATTTACATTGTAAAAGATTGGAAATCTGATTTTTCGCTACCTTATTAACAATTATTAATAACTTTTCCCCAATTTGCTTTATGGATAAACGATTTATGGAAAAACTCAAGAATTCCTGCACAAAAAATTTTTGAAAATTTTAACATTTTTTTTGGCCATACTTTTCATTACGAATTTTTCTAATGTTACGAAACATTTATTTTGCTGGAGTTATCCACAGTTATTCACATTGCTTTTCACAATTTACTCCCGAAAGACTAACAAAGATTGTTATTATTCTTACCTTTGCTATGAAATAAAATCTAAAAAGCTAAATAAACAGTTATGAAAAGAAGAATCGCCATTGCCGCAGACCACGCAGGCTTCGAATATAAAGAGATTGTGAAAAACTATTTATCGGAAAAGTTTGAGGTTCAGGATTTTGGAACGTTCTCCACAGACAGTGTGGATTATCCTGACTTTGTTCATCCTGCAGCAGCTTCTGTTGAAAACGGGGAAAATGAGCTGGGAATCCTCCTTTGCGGAAGCGGAAACGGAGTTCAGATCACAGCCAACAAGCATCAGAAAATTCGATGTGCGCTTTGCTGGATGCCGGAGATTGCTTCCCTTGCAAGACAACATAATGATGCGAACATGATTTCCATTCCTGCAAGATTTATCTCTAAAGAATTGACCATTGAAATCGTAGATAAGTTTCTCACTACAGATTTCGAAGGCGGAAGACATCAGAACAGAGTAGACAAAATAGCATACTGCTAACTATATAGGCTTGTAAATCAAATTACAAGCCTTATTTATTTTTTATTTTGTATATTTGCAGTGTTTGGCATAATTTACCAAACTGTCATTTCCACAAAACCTCTTATGAAAGTAAACCATATTTAATAAAAGGTTTTTCCCCACACTTCTCCATTTTTGTATTAAATTTATGCAAAACTAAAAGTTCCGTCACTGAAAAGTTGGAAGGAAAATTGATGTTGCTGTGATAAAATGAGTTGCATATTTATTATTGATATCATAATTGAAATGAGAATATATGCTGAGCGGTTTCAGATTAGTAGCCATACTGTGATGATTTATGGACTGTAGCTACTCTACTCATTAACAAATTAAAAATTTTAAAATTTAAAAAATGCCAAAAAAAAGAAAATATATAAGTCAGAAAAATGATCATAAGCTTCAGGAAATAGGAAGACTGATTCTGCGCTTTATGAATGAAAATTCAACGAAAATCTATAACTATAAGCAGATTGCAGAAGGAATAGACTATAAAAATCCAAGACAACGTGAGCTTGTAATTCAGGCTTTGCATAAACTGCAGGCTGCCGAAAGAATTAAAGAAACAGAAAAAGGTAAATATATCGTTAACCTTAATATTAAAGGTACACTTACGGGAATCATAGATTTCAACCAGTCCGGAAATGCCTATGTAAATGTGGAAGGTCTCGAAGATGATATCTTTATTCACTCCAAAAATGTGAAGGATGCCCTGCAAGGCGATAAAGTTTTAATTGTTACTTATACGTATAAAGGAAAAAAGCTGGAAGGCTCTGTACTGGAAGTTCTGGAGAGAACAAGAACTGAATTTGTAGGAACTTTACAGGTAGTCTCACACAAGGATTTTGGATTTGTGGTTTGCGATAAAAAGACCATCAATACCGATATTTTTATCCCTAAGGGAAACTTCGGCGGTGCCAATGACGGGGATAAAGTAGTGGTAAAAATGACCGAATGGAAGCCGGGCGATAAAAATCCACAAGGAGAAATTATCCAGGTATTGGGAGCCCCCGGAGAACATGAAACAGAAATCCACTCTATTCTTGCGGAATACGGACTCCCGTATCAATTTCCGGAAGAAGTGGAACGCGATGCCGATAAAATAGACAGAAGTATTAATGACGAGGAGGTGGCAAAACGCTGGGATATGAGAGGGATCACCACCTTTACCATCGACCCAAAAGATGCCAAAGATTTTGATGATGCGCTTTCCATCAGGAAACTGGAAAACGGAAACTGGGAAATCGGGGTCCATATTGCAGATGTTTCACATTATGTGGTTCCCGGAACCATTCTGGATGATGAAGCGTATCAGAGAGCAACATCCGTTTACCTGGTAGACCGTGTTGTACCGATGCTTCCGGAAGTGTTGAGTAATGATGTTTGCTCACTCCGTCCGAATGAGGATAAATACACATTTTCAGCGGTTTTTGAATTGGATGATGATGCTAATATCAAAAAGCAATGGTTCGGAAGAACGGTTATCCATTCCGATAGAAGATTCACCTATGAGGAAGCTCAGGAAAGAATTGAAACAAAACAGGGTGATCTGCAGGAAGAAATCAATGTATTAGACAGGCTGGCAAAAATTATGCGTGCAGAACGAATCAGGAAAGGCGCAATTACCTTCGACAGAAGCGAAGTACGATTTAATCTTGATGAAAACAATGAACCTGTTGGCGTATATTTTAAAATCAGTAAAGATTCCAATCACCTCATTGAAGAATTCATGCTGCTTGCCAATAAAAAAGTTTCGGAATTTATTTCCCTGAACAAAAAAGGAGATGTCACTCAAAATACTTTTATATACAGGGTTCACGATGATCCGGATCCTGCAAAACTGGAATCATTGAGAGATTTTGTTTCAACATTCGGATATAAAATGGATCTGGCTAACAGTAAAAAAGTAGCCGAATCGTTGAATAAATTATTACACGACGTAAAAGGTAAAGGCGAAGAAAATATGATTGAAACGCTTGCCATGAGAAGCATGAGCAAAGCGGTCTATTCTACGGAGCCAATCGGGCATTATGGTCTTGGTTTCGATTTTTACACTCATTTTACCTCTCCTATCCGTCGTTATCCGGATCTTATCGCACACCGTTTGCTGCAGCATTATCTGGATGGAGGAAAATCCCCGAACAAAGCCGAGCTCGAAGAAAAAGCAAAACACTGCAGTTCCATGGAGCGCCTGGCTGCTGATGCGGAAAGAGATTCCATAAAATTCATGCAGGTGAAATTCATGGAAAAACATTTGGGAGAAACGTTCACAGGAGTAATTTCCGGAGTTGCGGAATTTGGTTTCTGGGTAGAAATTCCGGAAAATGGTGCGGAAGGTCTGATTAAGTTAAGAGATCTTGTGGACGATTCTTATTCCTATGATGCGAAAACACACGCTGTGTACGGAATGAGACATGGAAAAAGATATCAACTGGGAGATCAAATACAGATTAAAGTGGTGAAGGCAAACCTTATCCAGAAGCAGCTGGATTTTAAGGTTGTTGAATAATGACTAAAATTGATAAATACATTGTTTTTACCATTGTAAATTTTGTATTATTTATTGTTGTTGTTTGCAATACGGTATTCAATTTTTATTGGTTTTTTATAACCATTGTAATACTTGTTTTCATTGCTGAATTTTTAATTAGAAAGGAAATTATCAGACTGAAAGATTCTGATAAGAAATACTTTTTTGCAGTTACTTTTCCCATGATCATTAATCTTTTCTTTTTAATAAATTATATAACTGGATATAATGCTGTAAAGGAAACGTACTGTTTTAAAAATAAAATTGCAAAAGTCGGAGGCAGGGGAAGTAATGAAACTGGAAAAACTACATACATTTATCTGACTGGAAATGCATACGAATACTCTTATATGACCCGTAGCTTTTTTATTGATTATAAAAGAATGCTGTTTAAAAATCAGATTATATATACTTTTGAAAGAGGAATCTTTGGACTAAAAATAAGAAAAGATTACGACTTTGTATACAGTGAAGAATGTTTAGAAAAAGGAAATTACCATTGATATTAATATTAAAGATTTTAATAATAAATTCCGTTTTACATTAAAGTGAAACGGATTTTTATTTTTATAGTTAAAAAAAAACATGATTTTACATGAAATTATTTTAAATAATACTTTTCTTAAATCCTGAGTTATTGAATAATTAAATCATAAAGTTTACATTTGTATAAATGGAATGGAAATTCAGGTTTTCATTTAAAAAATTACTTGATGTTTGAACTTATATTATCTGCCATTGTATTAGGATTCATGCTGAGCCTGGTTTTTATAGGACCTATTTTTTTCCTTCTCATAGAAACCAGTTTTTCGAGAGGGCCAAAACACGCATTAGCTTTGGATATCGGGGTAATCTCTGCAGATCTTCTCTGTATATTGGCGGCCTACTATGCAAGTGCCGATATTGTAACGTTAATTGACAAACATCCGGGTTTTTACAGGATCACGGCCATTCTCATCTTTGTGTATGGAGTCGTGATGATGGTTACGAGAACCAAAATGCATATTCCGGGAGAAGAGAAATTCATCAGTCAGAATTATTTTAAAACTTTTATCAATGGCTTTTTCTTTAATCTTCTGAATGTTGGTGTTATTCTTTTCTGGCTGGTAACAGTAATTTCAGTAAGAAATCAGTATCCCGACACCGGTAATTTTATATTGTATATCGGGATCGTTATTGCCACTTATTTATGCATAGATCTGGCGAAAATTTTCCTCGCCAAACAGTTTCATGACAGGCTTACACAGAAATTAGCCAATAGAATCAGGAGAATTGTCGGCGGAATTCTCATCATCTTCAGTTTCTTTATTTTCCTGCAAAGCTTTAAAAAATTCAATCAGTTTGATAAAAGACTCGAAGAAGCCGAAAAAACCGAAGTAAAATACCACAAAGAAAAATGAAAAAAATAGCACTCCCTAAATCCCTAAAGAAAGGCGACCAAATAGCCATCATATCACCCGCAGGCGCGGTAGAAGCTTCACAGCTGGAAAAAGGAATTGAAATGATCCGGAACAAAGGTTACGAACCTGTATTAGGAAAACATCTTTACAGCAGTTTTTCCAAAGGTTATAATTATGCAGGGACCGAAGAACAAAGAATTCAAGATATCAACTGGGCTTTGAACGACAATGAGATTGCTGCTATCTGGGCTTCCAGAGGCGGTTACGGTTGTCAGCATCTGTTGGAAAGTATTCATCTTAAAAACTTTTCCGAAAATCCGAAATGGTACATCGGGTATTCTGATAATACCGTCATTCAGAGTTACCTCCTGAAAATGGGCTTTGCTTCTGTTAACGGGCAGACCATAAAAACATCAAGCTTCGGAGTTACAGAAGAAAGCTATGAATTGATTTTTGATATTTTGGAAGGAACAGTTCCTGATTACAGCTTAGAATCGCATCATTTTAATAAAGCAGGTTCTTGTGAGGGACAATTGATTGGAGGGAATTTAGCACTGGTTTATGCACTTTTAGGAACCGATTATTCATTTAAGTTTAAAAACAGAATCCTTTTTATTGAAGATATTGGTGAAAATTTTTATGTTTTAGATAGAATGATGATGAGTCTGGAACTGGCTGGTGTATTCAAAAAAATTAAAGGATTAATAATCGGCGGAATGACCAATATGGGAAATGAAAAAGAAAATTCCTCGTATAATGAAAGTTTTGATGAATTTGCGTATCAATTGATTTCTGAAAGAATTTCAAAATATGATTTTCCGACTGTTTTCGGATTTCCGAACGGACATATTAAAGATAACAGGCCTTTGATTATCGGCGGAAATGTAAAATTAGAAATTAAAGATAAGGTTACAATTAAATTTGAAAATTAAATTCATAATGTGTAAAATTTAATTATAAAGCCCCTAGAACTCTCCTACTCTCAAACCCTCCTACTCTCCTACCCAGCAATGGCAGAACACAATGATTTTGGAAAAAAAGCAGAAGAACTCGCTGCGAACTTTTTATTAAAAAACGGATATAAAATCCTTGCGAGAAACTTCCGGTATCAGAAAGCAGAAATCGATATTATTGCAGAAAAAGATAATTTGATCATCATTTGCGAAGTTAAGGCACGGTCTACCGATGTTTTTAATCTCCCTCAGGAAGCCGTGAATAAGAAAAAAATAAAGCTCCTGGTATCTGCTGCAGATTATTATTTAAAGGAATTTAATGTTTTGAATGAAGTACGATTTGACATTATTTCTGTTCTTCCCGATGAAAAACAAAATTTGGTTATTGAACATATACAAAATGCATTTGAAGCATTCGATGCCAACTAATTAATGTGATAATGAATTAATGTAACAATGTACCAATGATTGTTATATTGGTAAATTATTGCATTGCTATATTAAAGTAAAATTATGAAAACAATTCTAATCACCGGAGCCACATCCGGAATAGGAAAATCTACAGCTGAGCTTTTAGCCAGACAGGGAAACAGAATCATTATCTGTGGAAGAAGATCCGAAGTGCTGGAATCTCTGAAAACCGAACTTTCACAATTCACCGAAATTTTTAGTTTAAAGTTTGATTTAAGAAATCTGGAAGAAGTGGAAACTGCCGTCAATTCACTTCCGGAAGAATGGAAAAATATTGATGTCCTGATCAACAATGCCGGAAATGCTCACGGTCTTGATCCGCTTTCTGCAGGGAAAACAGATGATTGGGATTCTATGATTGACGGAAATGTGAAAGGGCTTTTATATGTTTCAAAAATGATTATTCCGGGAATGAAAGAAAGAAATTCAGGGCATATTTTGAATATCAGTTCTGTAGCGGCAAGACAAACGTATGCGAATGGCGTCGTATATTGTGCCACCAAAAAAGCAGTGGATGTGATTTCAGAAGGAATGAGAATTGAGCTTACCGAATTCGGAATTAAAATTACAAATATTCAGCCTGGTGCTGTGGAAACGGATTTTTCAGTGGTACGATTCAAAGGAGACCAGGAAAGAGCAGCAACCGTTTATGCAGGATATGAACCTCTGAAAGCGGAAGATATCGCAGATTCTATTGCATACTGCATCAATGCTCCCAAACACGTCTGCATTTCGGATATGACCATCTACCCTACTGCCCAGGCGGAGCCGAGAACGATTTACAGAAAAGGATGATTCAATTTGAAAATAATTTAATTTGAGAATTTGAAAATGAGGCACTTTACAATTCTATTTTTGTGTTGTTTTGTTTTGGGATTTTCTCAAAAATATTCAAAACAGGAAAAAGCAGTTTTGATGCAGAATAATGATTCCAATATTTTAAATCTTTTTGCAAAGAATGTTTCTTTTGGCCATTCAAACGGCTGGGTTCAGAATTTTGAAGATTTTAAAAAAGATTTTAATTCTAAAAAAGTAATTTATAAAAACATTGATCAGATAGAAATTTACGAAGCTAAAAAATATAAAAATATCTACTCTGTAAGAAGAAAAATAAAGGTTTCCGGATTATACAAAAACCAGAATTTTGAGATGATGCTCGGCTTGCTGGAAATCTGGAAAAAAGAGAAATCTGCCTGGAAGCTGTGGAGCCGGCAAAGTGTGGAAATAAAGCCATAAATTTGCATCACTAAAGCGTATTTAAATTTAAAAAATGAAAATCCTATATCTCGAAACTTCCTCAAAAAACTGCTCGGTAGCCATTTCTGATAATGAAAAGCTATTGTGCCTCACGGAAGAAGTCTCTGAAAATTACAAGCAGTCTGAAAGCCTGCACACCTTTGTAGAATGGGCTTTGGAAGGCGCAGAAATTTCGCTTAAAGATATTGAAGCGGTATCGCTGGGAAGAGGTCCTGGCTCCTACACAGGATTGAGAATCGGGGCATCCTCGGCAAAAGGATTTTGTTATGGACTAAAAGTTCCTTTAATTGCTGTCAATTCCATGGAAAGCATGATAGAGCCTTTTTTAGGCAAAAACTATGAATTTGTTATCCCATTGGTCGATGCGAGAAGAATGGAGGTTTATACAGCCATTTATGATGGCAAAACAGGGCAGGAACTTTCTGAGACCGAAGCTAAAATCTTAGATGAAACTTCTTTTCAGGAATTGAAAGATAAAAATATATTATTCATAGGAGACGGAGCGAAAAAAGCAAAAGAAATTTTGCAACTTCCCAATGCCGATTTTAATGAAGATGTCTACCCTTCTGCGCAATATCTCATTAGAAAAACGCTGGAGAAAATAGATCAAAAAGATTTTGAGGATGTAGCATATTTTGAACCTTTTTATCTAAAGGACTTTCATGGGGTAAAGAAAAAAAACAAAAGCGAAGAATAATCTTCGCTTTATTTTTATTGAGGTCTTGCAGGAACAGCATTAGTAGGCTGCAGCTGCTGATTGTTATTCTGTCTTTTCGCTTTGTTGCTGTTGTTCATCGGCTGGCTCTGCTGGGGATTATTCATGAAATTGTTTCCCGGCTGCGAAGGAACGCCTGTTCCGTTATTCTGCTGATTGGGCTGCTGCGGAACACCATTAGCCATATTTCCGGGATTCTGAGGGATCATATTTCCCTTATTATCCGTAGCCTGGAAGCTGAGGTCACTTTTCAGATAATTAAGCATTTCTTTGGCTTTTTCGCCTTCCGGAGTTTTGCCGTAATTTAAAGCTATCTGCTCAAGCTGAAGGATCATCACTTCTTTCCCACTCGATTTTCCGGAATTAAAGGCATTCAGCAAATAGAGTTTTGGAACCAGTGCATCCTTCGGATATTCCTGGATTGTCTTATCAATAAGATCTTTACTCTCGGAAAATTTTTCAGATTCATACAATGCATAGGCCTGTTTATACTGCCCTTCAACGTTTGCCGAAGATTTTACAAATGTATTGTTCTTCGGATTTCTCGCAAACTCAGCGTAAGATGTATAAGGATAATCTCTTAATAATATTTGTTTTGCTTTTTCAGCTGCCTGTGGATTTTTCTCATAATTCATTGCAAAAATCTCGTATAAAGCCTGCAGCATTACTTTTTCCTCAGGTTTTACATCAACAAGATCATACAATGTTTTTGTTGCCAAAGGGGTATTGGTAAAGTAATTCTGATACATCACGCCCAACCCTAATGAAGCTGTATCCCTGTCTTTTTTAAGCTGGTCCAGCTTTGCTATATCGGTAGGAACCTGCTCTATATAAAATGAGGGCTCAAAACGTCTCGGATTAGGCGCTGCAGTCGTTCCCAGTGCATCATTTTTCAGATCTTCGATAGTCGTTATCTTTTTGGAAGACCGCCAGTTGTCAACCAGAGCCCGTTCTCCCCAAGTCTGTTTAAAAGTCTGTGTTCCCTTGGAAACGGTTCCGTTATTGCTGAAATAGAATCCTTTTGAAGCAACCCCGAAATCCTCGAAAGAATTTGAGCTATTGGCAAAAAGCGATGTTGAATTATAATCTCCAGTATCGAAGCCCTTGCTTCTTTCGGCACGTCTTCTTTCCAGCTCCTCTCGTTCTTCTTTTGCCTTGATTTTGGCAATGTATTTTGTAAAAAAGTCTGTTTTCTGTTCCGGAGACATTTTAGCCAGATTCAGGATACTGTCGTTTTTCTTGATCAGGTAATAGTTTTTAGAAATCTTTTTAATGTAAACCGATTGGTCTGCAAGAAGAATTTTGGAAGGTTCATACGTCATTACGGCTAAAGCAGAATCGTAATATGCGCCTGCACCAATGTAATCGTTTTTATCAAGATACCCCTTTCCTATTTCATAATAAGCAAGGCCGCGAATTTGTCCGTCGGAAACCTTTTCTCTCAAGGATTTTCTGAAATATTCCTGGGCTTCTTCTTTTTTTCCGGCTTTATTGGCCATTAAACCCAATGCGTAATAAAATTCATTTTTTCTTGATCCGTAAGTCCCTTTTTTACTGATGTCTTCCAAATATTTTCTGGCTCCGCTGTAATCTCCATTTCCGTTAAAAGTCTTGGCGATCTCAATCTGGGATTTTACTTCAAATTCAAAATCATTGGCGTACTTGTAAGCTGCCATAAAACTTTCTCTGGCTTTTTCGTTCTGGTTAAGACTTTCCAGCACCTGCCCTCTCAGGTAAGCGATTCTGCTTTTAAGCTTACGGTTGCCGTTCAGTTCAAAAGCATTATCAAGTTCTTTTACTGCTTCTTCTTTTTTACCGTCATCCAGAAGGGATTCGGAATAATAAATGCTTAATAGTTTTTCGTATTCCTTGCCAATTTTTTCACTTTTTAGCTTGGCGAAAGTCTCATTTGCTTTATGATAATTTTTAATCTGGTTATAAGCGAGGCCTTGGTAAATTCTTGCCAAAGGAATTCTTTTGTCGTCCTTCATATGAGTGAAGACATAATTTAAGGCATCAAGAGCTTCCAAAGATTTTCCTCTGTAAATTCTTGCCTGTGCAAGAATCATATAGGCATCGAAAATCTGTTTATTCTGTTCTTCACCATGCTTAATGACAGAATATTTGTTGATTGCTTTTAAAGCTTTGGCCTCTGCAATTTCAAGGGTGGTCGCACCTTTTTGTTCGGGCATATTGGGATCTCCGGATGCACTTCCTACTCCTCCCGATAAGGAATTATTTCCCGGCATTCCTGGCGGCATTCCCGGAGGGCCTCCTCTTTGGCTGCTATTTTCAGAAGCACGGTTTACTTCGGCCATTTTCATGGAATTTTCGGCAAAAGCGGCAGACTGTCCAAGATCGCTTCCCAAAGGCTGGTCTTCATAGGTAAGAATAGGGATATAAGGCGCATAGAAATTGTCTTTATGGGCCTTATCTCTGGTTTCAAACTCATTATTTAAGGCATCTTTGGCGTTAAATAATGTATTGTAGTATGTTGAAAATCCTTTCATAAACCTTGAGCGCTGCTCCGGCTTCTTGGCTTTTGTAGCGCAGGAAGCAACAATACAAAGTGCTAAAAGGAATAAAATATTTTTTTTCATTATTTCAATATAACTCGCTAATCCGCTTTTTATTATAAGGCGGTTTGATAATTTTGTAAAAATAATAAAATTTTATGGTGAAACTTGTTATATTTCTTTCAAAATTTTGTAAACCAAATGAGTAGGAAGCCCCATAATGGTGTAATAACTGCCGTTTAGTCTTTTTATCTTTGCCATTCCGAGCCATTCCTGGATTCCATAGCTTCCGGCCTTATCAAAGGGTTGATACTGTTGAATATAATATTCTATCTCCTGATCAGTAAGCTCATCAAATTCCACTTCTGCAACGTCAGTTTCCGTGATGGTTTTATTAGGCGTTTTAATAGTAATTCCGGTATACACCTGATGTGTTTTGCCTGAAAGGAGTTTCAGCATTGCCGCAGCATCTTCTTCGTCCGTAGGTTTTCCCAAGAACCAGCCATCAATAGCAACGACGGTATCAGCTGTTAAAAGGACTTCTCCTTGTTCAAGAGAACGGAATGCATTAGCTTTAAGCTCAGAAAGATAAGCTGCAGATTCCCCTATCTGAATATGTTCAGGAACAACTTCTTCACATTCGATTTTCACAACTTCAAAGGTGAAACCGAGATTGGATAATAATTCTTTTCGTCTTGGAGATTGCGATGCCAGTAATAGTTTCATTGAGGGATGTTAAATAGATTGTGTATTGTCATCATGCCATTTTCCCTGTACTTTCATAACCTGTTCAATTACGTCGCGTACGGCGCCGTTCCCTCCTTTTACCGGGGAAATATAGGCTGCAATTCCTTTGATTTCCGGAACGGCATTTTCCGGACATGCAGCAATAGCAGAATTTTTCATGATATGAAGATCCGGGATATCATCTCCCATTGTCAGGATTTCTTCGTTTTTAAGATGATGCTTCTTTTTAAAATCTTCAAAATCTGCCATTTTATCGTGGGACTTTGCGTAATAATCTTGAATACCTAGGTAGTTGATCCTGTGTTTTACCATTTCATCGTTTCCTCCTGTAATTACACCAATTACATACTTGTTTTTTAGTGCTTTAACCACTGCGTAACCATCAAGGACATTCATTACCCGGCACATATTCCCTCCGGGAAGAAGATAAACGCTTCCGTCTGTAAAAACGCCGTCTACATCAAATACAAATGCTTTAATATTTTTTAGTTTCTCTTTATAACTCATACATTTTCTGGATAGAATGATTCATTGTTTTATAAATCTCAAGATTTTCATCTTTTAATAATTGTTCATGCAAGTGCAGTATTCTTTTATCATTTCTTACGGCAGGTCCGGTTTGTGCAGATATCGGATCTATTTCATGAATTTTCTGCACGGTTTCGTCAATTAACGGTAAAAAATAATCAAACGGAATTTTCTGTGAGTCTGAAATTTCTTTCGCCCTGGCAAAAAGATGATTTACAAAATTACAGGCAAAAACAGCAGTAAGATGAATATATTTTCTTTTTTCATGGGTACTTTCCATTACATTATCCGAAATTTTTGAAGCGATATCGAAGATGATTTTGTAATCTTCATTATTTTCAGCTTCTATAAAAAAAGGGATTTTAGAATAATCCAGATTTTTGGATTTTGAAAAAGTCTGCAAAGGATAAAGGCTTGCTTTCCGGTAATTTCCCACCAGAATTTCTTTAGGAAGCGATCCGGAAGTATGGGCTACCAGACAGTCGTTTATAATAATATTCTTTGAGACATCTTCCACAGCATTATCACTTACACAGATAATATAAAGATCTGCTTTCATCAAATTTTCCTTAGAATACGGAATGTTTAATTCCCCGGAAATGTTTTTAAGTTCCTGTTCATTCCTGCCAAAAATCTGCACAAGAGGAATTCTATTCAGAACAAAAGCTTTTGCCAGATGATAAGCCACATTTCCGGAACCGATGATTACTGTTTGCATGAAACAAAGATAAGATTTAGATGGAAGATAGGAGAGAGAAGACAGAAGTTTTTGATGGCTGTTTTAAAATTCTTTAAAAATATTTTCGACCATAATTTTTTGGCTAAAGCCTTTGTTGTATTTTTATTTAAAATATCGGGCTAAAGCCCGACGCTATTAATACTTCTTTACCTCATTTTAAACTGAAATAAATTATTGAGATGTAATTTAACATAACTTTAAAAGGAAAACACATCAGCACAAGATCCAATATTCATGCGATTCATGCATATAAATATTTATAAATAATGAGTATATTGGACTAAAAATTGAATATTTAATTTAACTTTCAGTTATTTTTGTAATCCAAAACAGTGAAAGCATCTTATGAAGATTAAGGACGCGGAAATTATTTCGTTGATGCAAAACCCACGAACTCAGGAAAAAGGAGTTCGCGCTTTGATGGATGCTTATCAAAGCAGATTGTATTGGCACATAAGAAGAATTATTGTGGACGGAGATCTTGCTCAGGACACTTTGCAGGAGACTTTTATTAAAGCTTATCAGAATTTTCATCAGTTTAAAAATGATAGCCAACTGTACACCTGGCTGTACAGGATTGCAACCAATGAAGCGTTGCAGCAGATCAATAAACTGAAAAAAATGCAGAAAACGGATGAAGATCCGGTGTATCATATGCAGAATCTTGTTGCCGATAATGCCGGAGAAGATGCCGAGGAAATACAGATTTTGCTTCAGAAAGCCATACAAAGCCTGCCGGAAAAGCAGAAACTGGTATTTATGATGCGGTATTATGATGATTTGCCTTACGAAGAAATATCTAAAATTGTAGATATGTCGGTAGGAACACTGAAAACAAATTATCATTATGCCAAACAAAAAATTGAAGAATATATTAAAGAAAATTACGAGAGATAATTTTTGAGACAACTGACAATGAAAGAGTTTGACATAGAAAATTTAGAACGTAAAAATATTTACACAGTACCTGAAAATTTATTTGAAAATATTCAGGAGAGCGTATTAAGCGGGCTGGATGAATTTGATCTGGAAAAACTGGAACGTAAAAATATTTATCCCGTTTCTGAAAGTATGTATGATGATGTTCAGAATCATGTAATAAATAAAATCATCCCTCGCAAACAGGCACCTGTTTTCAGGCTTAACTGGACGTACGCCATTGCAGCATCTTTAGCACTGATTTTTGGAGCGACTTTTGTTTTCAATTCAGATAACGAAACAGTAAAGAAAACAGTAACTGCAAATACTAACTATGCTGCCAACAATAATGAGCCGAAAACGGAAAGTGAAATTGCTTATGAAATCCTACAGTCTGATTTAACTTCCGTGGAAAAAAGCAATCCAAAAATTGTAAGTCAGAATGCTGGTAAATCTTTCGCTCACAACAAAACGGCGAATCAGCAAAAGATTGCAGCTCAGCCCGTAAAATCTGCTTCTAAAAAGCAGGAAACTCAGATAAACGAATATCTGGATTCATTCACAAGTTCTGAAATTTCAGAGCTGGCAAGTAATTCAACGCAGGACGTTTATTTGGATTTGTATAATTAAAAAGGAAAATGAAAAAGATATTATTTGCGCTTTTAATCATCTACGGATTTGGTCTTAATGCCCAAAGAACGGATTACGACTGGAAGAAAATGGATCCCAAGCAAAGAAAAGAGGTCATCAACAGTCTTTCTCCGGAAGAAAGAAAAGCACTTCTGACGAAATTCAGAAATAATATGGTAATGGATAATCTGGATATAGATCCCGGCGATAAAGAAGAGTTCACCGATATTTATAACGAATATCTTGAAAGCCAGAAACAGATCAAAAGCCAGTTTAATTCTGATTTTAATCCTGAAAATTTATCTGATGAAGAAGCAAAAGCAAAACTTCAGCAAAGCTTTGAAGTAGGCCAGAAGCTATTGGATAACAGAAAAAAATATGCTGATAAAATGCAGCAGGTAATTCCTTGCCAAAAAGTTTTGAAGCTGTTTCAGACAGAGGGAATGATGCGCGATAAAGTGAATGAGAGAAAACCTCGCGGAAATAACGCTACAAGACAAAGATAAAACCATAATAGTTTATTTTTTTAATGTTGGACGACTCTTGCAATTTATTGCGGGAGTCGTTTAATTTAAAGTTATTCGTAGTTTTGCGGAAATTTGATTTATGAAAAAAATACTCTTCTTTCTATTTTTCTGTACAATTTTATCTGCACAGAAAACCGAAACGATTGATCTTTCCAAGTCAATTAGGGACAGGAGCAATTCTGTTAAAACATTTACAGTAATTGATCAAAGGCCAAACAAGGAAATAGGATCTGTAATGTATCACAAAGATCAGGTAAACATTGCTTTTGAAAATAGTGCGGATAAAGATCTTCAGGACTGGTTTTATAAGGAAAACAAGGAAAGGGGGAATAAAGATTTTGTTTTACTGCTGGAAAATATAGAAATAATAGAGGATAAAAAAGAAAAATCTTCCATCGGCAAGCTGAAACTAACGGCAAGCACCTTCATTAAAAAGGAAGATGGTTACCATTTTGTGTATAGAAAAGATACTGCAGCAACCGTTTCATCCCGCGTAACACCTTATCTGGCACAAAGCTTATCCAAAAAAATCACGCTTATTTTGGCTGATCTAATTAAAAACTCTTATCAGAAAACACCTTGGGAATATGGCCTTCCCGAAAGTGAACTGAAAGATTACGCAGTTGTATTAAAGGAAAAACTTAATATTTTAAAAACAGACAGTTTAAAAGATGGCATTTACAAAAGTTATTACAGTTTTTTCACCCATAACCCGGAACCCGGATTTGTGATAGAAACAAATAAAAAAGGAGTAGCAACAAGAGCTGTGAAAGGAGATGAAAAAATTTCGATCGGGAATTGTTATGCATTTGTATACAACGGAGTACCTTACAAGATAATTCCTGTAGGATACGTTGAAATTTTCAGAGACGAAGAAGGCCTTTTTATTGAAGTTAAAAAAGAAGAACTCTTCCCTGAAAACTCTTCCAATGTTGTTTTCATTGGTGGTGGTGTAGCAGGATTGATTGGATCTATAGTCGGAACGATCGCAGTTTCAGCAATTGATGCCAGTGCAGCCAAAAAAAGAAGTGCAATGGCGGGAACTGAAGTCTCCCTAGATCATCTTACAGGACATTATATTTTACCCGAAAACTTTGGTAAAACAAAATAAAACAGCAATATTTACTTTTTACTTGTTTAATAAATAACCTTAAATACAATTTATATTTGTTAAAGTAAATTTTAACCGCTAAAAATAGAGCAAGGAATTATCCTGCATTTTATTATCTTTGCAAATTACAAGATTCTTAAATGAAAAACATACGAAATTTTTGCATAATCGCTCATATTGACCACGGTAAAAGTACTTTGGCAGACCGTCTTTTGGAGTACACCAACACAGTGACTCAAAGAGAATTGCAGTCTCAGACGCTGGATGATATGGATCTGGAGAAAGAACGCGGGATTACCATCAAGTCTCACGCCATCCAGATGGATTATGAATACAAAGGAGAAAAATATATCTTAAATCTTATTGATACACCGGGACACGTAGACTTTTCTTACGAAGTTTCCCGTTCCATCGCTGCCTGTGAAGGAGCCCTTTTGATTGTAGATGCGGCACAAAGTATTCAGGCACAAACAATTAGTAATTTATATTTAGCATTGGAAAATGATTTAACGATCATTCCGATTCTGAATAAAATTGACCTTCCATCTGCAAATCCTGAAGAAGTAACCGATGAAATCATGAATCTTATCGGCTGCGAATATGAAGACGTATTGAGAGTTTCCGGTAAAACAGGAGAGGGCGTTCATCATTTGCTTGAGCAAATCGTTGAAAGAATCCCGGCCCCGGTAGGAAATCCGGATGGTCCGCTTCAGGCGCTGATTTTTGACTCGGTTTACAACCCTTTCAGAGGAATTGAAGCGTATTTTAAAGTGGTAAACGGAAGCATTTCCAAAAATGAAAAGGTTAAATTTTTCGCAACAGGAAAAGAATACGGAGCCGATGAAGTGGGAACTTTGAAATTAAAGCAGGTTCCTAAGAAAACAATCCAGTGCGGAGATGTAGGCTATCTGATTTCGGGGATAAAAGATGCCCGTGAAGTAAAAGTAGGAGATACCATCACTTCATTTGAAAACCCAGCCGATGGACCAATTGAAGGTTTTGAGGAAGTAAAGCCAATGGTTTTTGCCGGGATTTATCCTATTGATTCCGAAGACTTTGAAGAGCTGAGATTCTCTCTTGAAAAATTAAGGCTGAATGATGCTTCATTAGTTTTTGAACCGGAAAGTTCAGCAGCGTTAGGATTTGGTTTCCGATGCGGATTTTTAGGAATGCTTCACATGGAAATCGTTCAGGAAAGGCTTGACCGTGAGTTTAATATGAACGTTATAACAACCGTTCCGAACGTATCTTATTTCGGGTATTCTAAAAGAGAGCCGGAAGTTCCTATTCTGATTAACAATCCATCTGAAATGATGGATCCTACCATTATGGACAGGGTAGAAGAACCTTTCATTAAAGCTTCCATCATCACCAAATCTGATTTTGTAGGTGCGGTAATGACACTTTGTATAGAAAAAAGAGGGGAAATCGTTAACCAGAGTTACCTGACTTCGGAAAGGGTAGAGCTTGTTTTCAATATGCCTTTGGCAGAAGTGGTTTTCGACTTTTATGACCGCTTAAAATCAATTTCTAAGGGCTATGCCTCATTCGACTACCATCCGATCGGATTCAGGGCTTCCAAGCTGGTAAAAATGGACATCCTGATCAATGGAGATATGGTAGATGCTTTGTCTTCCCTGATTCACGATTCCAATGCCTATCATATCGGAAAAAAAATGTGTGAAAAGCTTCGTGAACTGATCCCGAGACAGCAGTTCGATATTGCTGTTCAGGCTGCATTGGGAACAAAAGTTATTGCAAGGGAAACCATTAAGGCATTAAGAAAAGACGTTACCGCAAAATGTTATGGAGGGGATATTTCCAGAAAGAGAAAACTTTTGGAGAAGCAGAAAGAAGGGAAAAAGAAAATGAAGCAGATTGGTAGAGTAGAAGTACCGCAATCGGCGTTCATGGCTGTTCTTAAATTGAATGATTAATATAAAAAAAGACCGATTTTCAAACAATCGGTCTTTTCATTTCCGGCAATTCCTGGTTTTTATTTTTTACGGGTGTAGTTTATTTCCATGGTTTTAAACTCTTTTCCTGTTTTATGATCAGGACCGAACATCTCCATTTTTTGGGTATTATCATCCACAAAAGTGAAAACTTCCCTTACATTACAATCTTTTCCCGGCCTTGAAGGATCTGTCATTTTTCCTTTAAATTCAATAGATTTTGTGGAAGCATTCCAAGTACCTTCCATATTCATAATTCCCGTTCCCATATTGTCGATCCATGTGCTTACAAATTTTTTCTTTGAATTGTCATAACCCACAATACTGATTCCTTCGAAAGGCATTCCCATCATATCACCTTTATGCGTGCTCATCTGGTAGCGTCCGTCAAAGACCATTTTGTTGGTGGCTTCAGATTTGCTCATCATAGGCTGGCTTCCGCTTTCCATCCACATTTTGGTTTCACCGATCCAGTTTCCGTCTGATTTCGCAAGCATTTTTTGCATATCTCCCGGAGTAGCATAATCCATCCAGGCTTTTGTAGCCGTTGCAGAATCTACGGGTTTCCACCCTTCATTAGTGGTAGAATCAGTGGTATCGGATGAAGTTTTTACATCCATTTTCACTTTGTCGCAGGAAATAATTAAGGAGGCCGCAAAAACAGCAAGTAAGAATTTTTTCATAATTAATTCGTTTTAAGTTGATTATAAATGTAATAAAAATTTAGATTCAAATAAATTTTATTTTTACATGAAACTGTTCGTCTAAGTTGTAATTTTGTGTATTCACAACGCAAATAAGCATTATGAACACTCCAAAAAAATTACAGGATATAAAAGTAGCGGTAGACGCTGTTGTTTTCGGGTATTTTGATAAGAAAGATCTTCAGATTCTCCTTATTAAAAGAAATATTGAACCATTTAAAGGAGACTGGGCACTTCCCGGCGGACTGGTGCTTGATGATGAAAATTTGGATGATGCTGTAAAAAGAGAGCTGTATGAAGAAGCCGGCATAAAACCCGACTTTCTGGAACAGCTTTACACTTTCGGAAATGTAGGCCGCGATCCGAGAAACAGGGTGGTTTCCGTGACGTATCTTGGATTGGTAAATCCTTCTTATCACAATCTTTCTGCCGATTCCGATGCAGATGATGCCCAATGGTTCAGTGTGAATGAGCTTCCTACGCCTGCTTTTGATCACCAGATCATTATTGATACGGCATTAAAAAGGCTTCGTAACAAAATTCAGTATCAGCCGATAGGATTTAATTTATTGAATGAGGAATTTCCTTTTTCAGATCTCGAAAATTTATATAAAACCATTGTAGGGAAAGAAATTGACCGCCGTAATTTCCGCAAGAAAATAATGAGCTACGGACTTTTAAATGAAACCGAAAACGTTAAAAAAGAAGGCAGCGGAAGGCCTGGGAAACTTTTCACTTTTAATCAGGAAAAATATAAAGAGCTGGAAGAACAGGGTTTTTATTTTGAAATTAAATAATGGTAGCCGAACTATATTCAGATTCATTTCATTTACAAAAGAGACTGATAGTTTTTATATATTGAACAAAACTAAAGAATTGCTTAAATTTGTACCTGAATTAAAAACAAACATATGTATCCAACAGATTTAGTAATGCCTATGAAGGCTGAACTTACAGATAAAGGTTTCGAAGACCTGACCACTCCGTCACAGGTAGAAGAAGCATTAAAACAAAGCGGAACAACCCTTTTGGTAATCAATTCCGTTTGCGGATGCGCAGCAGGAGCGGCCAGACCGGGAGTAGTATATTCTTTAACAGGAGATAAAAAGCCGGATCATCTTACAACTGTTTTTGCCGGTTTCGATACTGAAGCAGTAGTAGAAGCGAGAAAACACCTTGCTCCGTTTCCGCCGAGCTCGCCTTGTGTAGCTCTTTTCAAGGATGGCGAGCTGGTTCACATGCTGGAAAGACACCACATTGAAGGAAATCCGGCAGGAGCAATTGCTGCAAACCTTCAGGCAGCCTACGATGAATATTGTTAATAAAAATCATATTTAATAGAAACCGTTACTGATGAAGTAACGGTTTTTTATTTTTAACATAATAAAATATTCTCTGAAAATACAAATATTGTTATATTTGTTGGAATGGCAACGAAAGCACTTTTCAATACTGTGGTCAACTGGTTTATCCGTCAGCGAATAGACCAGATTCAGAATTTTATAGATCATCCTATTGAAACACAAAAAGGGGTTTTATTTTCCCAACTGTTTCATGCAGAAGATACAGAGTACGGTAAAAAGTACGGCTTCAATTCTGTTTCCAGCTATCAGGACTTTAAAAATAAGGTTCCGATTGTTACCTATGAGGAAATTGAACCCTATATTGAAAAAGCAAGACAGGGACAAAAAGACATTACCTGGCCCGGATATATTAAGCATTTCGCCAAATCTTCAGGCACCACCAATGCAAAAAGCAAATTCATTCCTATTTCCGCAGAAAGCCTGGAATACTGCCACATGAAGGCGGGAAAGGATATGGTATCCATTTATGCTAATAACCATCCGGAAAACCAGCTTTTTAATTACAAAAACCTGCGCCTCGGCGGAAGCTCGGAGCTGTATGCAGATTTTAATACCAAATTCGGTGATCTTTCCGCAATTCTGATTGATAATCTTCCATTCTGGGTAGAAATTACCACGACTCCCAGCAAAAAGGTTTCGCTGATGGGAGAGTGGGAAAGCAAGCTGAAAGCCATCATTTCTGAAGTTAAAAATGAAGATGTGGGAAGTATTCTCGGGGTTCCAAGCTGGATGATGGTGCTTCTTCAGCGGATAATCAACGAAACGGGCATCAAAAATATTTCTGAACTGTGGCCGAATCTGGAAGTTTTCTTTCACGGCGGGATCAGCTTTAAGCCTTACCGGGATCAATATAAGCAGATTATAGGGAAGAATATTAATTATTACGAGATTTATAATGCTTCCGAAGGCTTTTTTGGTATTCAGGATAGGTCAAATAGTGATGAAATGCTGCTGATGCTTGATTACGGTATTTTCTACGAATTTATTCCGATGGATCAGTTTCACCTTTCCCATCCGAAGGTAGTGAGCCTGGAAGATGTGGAAACCGGGAAGAACTATGCAATGGTAATTACCACAAACGGGGGTCTTTGGAGATATCTTATCGGCGATACGGTAATGTTTACTTCCATCAGTCCGTTCAGGATAAAGATTACGGGAAGAACGAAACATTATATTAATGCTTTTGGAGAAGAATTGATGATCACCAACGTAGAATCTGCCATTACCAAAGCTTGTGAGGCAACAAATGCTTCCATTTCAGACTTTACGGGTGCTCCTGTTTTCATGAAAGAAAATGAAGGCGGTGCTCACGAGTGGATTTTTGAATTCTGCCGGATGCCGGATGATATAGAGCGCTTTATTGATGCTTTTGATGATCATTTGAAAGCCATTAATTCTGATTATGAAGCAAAACGCTACAACAATATGACGCTTAAAAGACCGATTGTACATATCGCCAAACCTAATCTTTTCTATTGTTGGCTGGAATCTAAAGGCAAATTGGGAGGACAAAATAAAGTGCCGAGGCTGAGCAATGACAGAGAATATATTGATCCTTTACTGGAACTCAATAAATAGCTTTAAACATAAGAGCCGCAGCTTTTGCTGCGGCTCTCTTATTTATCGGGGTCTTTATTATCTGCTTAAATCTTCTTTAAGCTTTTTTGCTCCGTCTTCTACTTTTGATGCACCTTTTGCGGCTGCATCTTTTACATCTTTACCTACTTTGTCAGCTTCAGTTTTGATGTCCTTTCCTGCTTTCTGAAGGTTTGCTTTAGCTTTATCCGCTGTGGCATCAATTTTATTTTTGGCATCTTCTGCGGCATTATCTATTTTATCTCCGGCTGCATCAATTCTGGATTCAGTTTTTTCTTTCACATTATTGATCTTTGCCGTATCAACTCCCAGTCCGCTTTCAGAAACTGTTGTAGTGGTGGTAACGCTTCCGTCCGGGTTTTCAACCGTTTCGGTTTTTGATGTTGATTTGGTGCATGATACCACCAATGCTGCAATCATTAATCCTGATAAAAAGTTTTTTTTCATACGTATTGATAAATTTTTAATTGGAATTCAAATATTATTCCTTTTTCACATCGTTGGATGGAGTGATTTCGGATGTTTTTTGCTTTTTTTCTTCTTCCGCTTTTTTCTTGATTTCTTTTTCCAGCTCTTCTTTAATTTTTGCTTCCTGTTCCTGCAGTTTCAATGCTTCCCTAACTGAGTCCTGGTATTTTTGCGAAGACTTTCTTATCTGCTCTGCAACATCCACCGAAATGGCTCCTGCCGAAAAAGAATCAATAGCCATTGTATCGTAATTTGCCTTCGGGCTTTCTTCCGGATAAAGATCCTGCGGTTCTTTTTTCGAGCATGAAACGGCCGAAATTGATGCAATGAAGAGTATTAAAAACAAATTTTTCATAAGAACTAATTTAACAGAATTTCTGCAATTAATAGAAAAGCTGTACAATAATTTATAAGAGTTTATTCTATTCAAAAAAGATACTGAATCTTATTCTGTTTTAAATGTTGCAATAACAGGAAAGTGATCGGAAAGCCTTACGGAACGGTCTACCTTATAGCTGAATGGCTTTATTGACGGAGAAGAGAAAATATAATCAATCCTTATCGGAAATTTATAATCGTGGAAACTGGTGCCGCTTCCTCTACCGGCTTCCACAAAAGCGTCCTGCAAGCCTTCAAGCAAATGATAATATTCGTAAGAATTAGGCACCGAATTAAAATCTCCTGCCAGAATAACAGGATATGGAGACTCATCAATGCTTTTTCTTATTGCGCCGATCTGTTCCTGATGCATTTTAAAGGTTGGAATAAGTCTTTTTACGATATTTTTTACTTTCTGCTCATCTTCTTCACTGTTTCCGTTAAGCCTCACCATGCTTTTATCAAATTTGAAAGGCTGAAGGTATATATTAATAAACCGGTACATTTTGCTTCTTATTTCAATGTCGGTTTGAGATGCATACGCATTATTAAATTGGTAATTGCCTTCGATAAGCTGCTTTTGTTCTACAATCCTATGCTTAGAGAAAATTGCGATTATATGGCTTTCGGGGCGATCTTTCAATCCTTTGAAATGATATTTTTTGTTTGCTCCATATTCCTGTAAAAAAATAACATCAGGATTCTGGGCATTAACAAATGATTCAATATTCTCTTTTCCATATAAACCGCCTTTGGCATTCAATGAAATGATTTTAAGATCGGAAATTTCATTTTTATGCGGTGTATAGTTTATCCATCGTATAACCGGTTTGAAAAACAGCAGCCCGAAAAGCAAGAATACAAAAGCTCTTTTTTTCCAGCTGATGATCCAGAAAAAAGTGAGTAGAATATACGCAATCATCAGTACGGGAAACCCTAAGGAAAGCAGATTAAGCCACGGAAATGTTTTTGGCGGTATATAAGCATTAAGAAAGGTTCCTGCCAATAGGAAAGCTATTCCTATATGTACAATGAAAAATATAAGACGAATGACTTTCACGGAATTTTAATTGAATCTATATAAATGTTTTCTCCAGATTTTTGCCAGAATCCATCCTACCAAAGCGCCTCCAACGTGTGCGAAATGGGCAGTACCGCTGTCTAATCCGTTATATCCTAAGTAGAGCGATAGACCAACACTAAAAATTAATAAATACTTTGCTTTAATAGGAAAGGGGATGAACAGAATGCCAAGTTTAGCATTTGGATAAATTGTAGCAAAAGCTGCCACTACACCGAAAATAGCTCCAGATGCACCCATGAGCGGGGTGGAAATTATTTTAACAATATTTCCTATAAACTTTTTTTGGCTTTCAATTGATTCTGCAGACCCTTTTAATTGAATATTTGTTCCTGAAAAATAATCATAGACGTTAAATCCTAAATCTTCTAATTGTCGTGCAAACATTTCAACCTGCATAAATTCCCATAGGTTAAATAATGCATAAGCACCGATTCCACTTAAAAAATAAAGGATCAAAAATCTTTTTCCTCCTAAGATATTTTCTAAAAAAGCAAAATTATATAACACAAACATATTAAAGAAGATATGCATAATTCCAGGGCCTCCGGAAATTGGAGAATGCATAAACATAGAAGTAATAATCTGCCAAGATTTGAAAAAAGGTGAGAAAGGATAGTATGCGGATAAATTATAGTATAGTTCCGGTCTATTTAATGCATATAGAAAAAAGTTGGTAACTATATAAACCACAATATTTATAATGATAATATTTTTCGTTATTGGTGGTAAATTATTAAACATACTTAAAATTTATTTTTAAAATCATTAAACGGAACTTCAAAAAAACACCTTTTCCCGTTCGGTAAAAATTCGGGGAATCCTAATGCCGTAAAATCTTTAATCAGCTGTTCCGCATCTTTTTTATAGATAAAATCAAATCTTGATTTCGACTGCATTTTGCTCCACTGGTTCTGGTAATACTGCATGAATTCTTCCTCTGTTTTATATTCAAGGATATTGAAAAGATTTTCCAGGAACTTCATGACCTGTGTTTCCTTCAATCCTTCCGGTACGGCATCAATCCTCAAAACACTTTCATGGGCAATGCTCATTTCAAACCCTAATTCAGGAAGAAATTTCTTGATTGATTTATATTTGTTCTTTTCAATCTCATTCATGTGATACTCCAGAGAGAAAAGCAGTGAATGGCTGTTCGTTGTTCCTTTTCGTAAAGGCTTTGTATTTTCTGAAACGACAAGCCGGTGCATTCTTCCAAGATCCAGCATTAAGGTTTTATCTCCTTTATTGAACAGCCAGTAACCATTCGGGAGCCTCATCAGATCTTCATCAAAATCTTCATCTTCAAAGAGGTTGATTTTTGACGGCTCGGCTGAAATATTCTGATGGTACATCTCGGCAAGATTCTGAATCTCTGCCTGTTTCACGCCTCTTTCTTCCAGAAACGGATTATAGTCTTTGTCTACGATGATTTCCGGCATTTTGATAAATCCGCCTCCGCTACCTCCGTTGCTCTTGCTTGGAAACGTTTTCTGCATGATCTCATCCAGTTGAGGATCTCTTTCAAAATCCAAGCTTGGCGCAACGTTATAAATACCCAGTGATCGTTTTATGGTAGAACGGAGTAGGGCGAAAATAAGATGCTCGTCTTCAAATTTCACTTCCGTTTTCTGCGGATGGATGTTTACATCAATTTTCTCAGGATCTAATTCTAAGAAAAGAAAAAATGTAGGGATGTATCCCGGCAGCAGCAATCCTTCAAAAGCTTCCTGAACCGCCTTATTAAAATAAGGGCTTTTAAAGTATCTTCCGTTTACGAAAAGGAACTGTTCTCCTCTGGTTTTTTTGGCTCCTTCCGGCTTAGCAACAAAACCGTGAAGTTTACACCAGATAATATCTTCTTTAATCGGAATCAATTGTGGCTGAAGCTTTCTTCCGAAAATATCCACAATACGCTGCATCTGGCTTCCTTTTCTTAATCTGAAAACCGCTTCATCATCATGAAAAAGGGAAAATTCTAGATTTTCATGCGCAAGCGCAACCCTTTGGAATTCATCAATAACATGCCTGAATTCAATATTATTATTTTTAAGGAACTTTCTTCTGGCCGGAACATTGTAAAAAAGGTTTTTTACTAAAAAGTTGGAGCCATCCGCTGTCTGAACAGGATCCTGAAACTGAAACACACCGCCTTCTATGTAGATATTGGTTCCTATGGTGGCATCTTTCTGCTTGGTTCTCAGCTCTACCTGGGAAACAGCTGCAATAGAAGCCAGTGCTTCTCCTCGGAATCCTTTTGTAGCAATCCTGAAGATATCTTCCGTCCCTCTGATTTTGGAGGTGGCATGCCTTTCAAAAGCCATCCTTGCATCCGTTTCAGACATTCCTTTTCCGTCATCTACTACCTGGATCAGGTTTTTTCCGGCATCCCTTACAATCAGTTCAATCTTCGTCGCTTCGGCATCAATTGCATTTTCCAAAAGTTCCTTTACAATGGATGCAGGTCTCTGCACCACCTCTCCTGCCGCAATTTGGTTGGCTACATGATCCGGTAAAAGCTGAATAATATCTGACATATAAAAAGTAAATCAACTTACAAAAATAGGCATTCGGAATAAGAATTAAAACAATAAACCCCTGAATTAAAATTTAATTATCAACATTTCAATACTCCTCACATGCTTTCATTTTAGCTTAAATAACCTTCTGTAAAGCATTTTATTAAAATACAATCCCCCAATTGCACTACACAATTAGAGGATTGATTCACAGCTAGTTTACACAAAATTAATACTGATATGTATTGTTTTAAAATAAAGTTTTTTACAAAACCATTTATTCTTCGAAAATAAGTTTTCTCTCTTTCTCTTTTTTTTGCCTGATCCCCGAATTTCCATGAATCTTTTCATACATAAAAGCTAAGAAATTAGGCTTTTTATAAATTTTACTGTATCGGTACTGAGTTTGGTAATGCCGCAGGTGAATTTTATAAGCATCATATCCGATTACTACCAATAAGCAAAGGCAGATCACATAAAACACCCTGAACTCAAGATAGTAATACGTAAGCCCTGAAAATACCGCTCCTAAAACATAAGCAATCATGATGCTCGTCAATAGTTTTGCTCTTGCTACCAGCTCGCCATTTTTCCTGAATTCCTTCTGGGTAAACATTGAAAAAAGAATTCCCAGATCGGTAGTGGTACCGGTAAGGTGTGTCGTTTTCACGGAAAAGTTAGATATACTTGCCGTTAAACCATTTTGCAGTCCTGTTGCAAACAGCATTAATGCAACTAGATATTCTGTTTCTTCTAACGTTTTCTGATAGAAGAACTGCCCATAAATTCCTACAAAAAGGAGACAGGCTATTTCCAATACCAACGGCATGGCATGAGCGAAATATTTACTTTTCTTATTAAAATTGATGACGATGAAGTTTGATACGAACGCACCAAAAAAGAAAAGAAAAATCCAGCTTCCCACTACGGCAACCTGAGACCAGTTGGCTTTACTGATTTCTGCTGCAAAAATGGCATAATGTCCTGTTACGTTGGACGTAAAAGAGAGGAATATTAACAGAGATGCAATATTTATAGTACCTGCCGTAAAGGCAGTCAGCGTCCCCAGTCGTATGTTGTCTCCTAACGTCCTGCTGTTACTATAATTCCTTAACATTTTTATAATTTTTATAAGTCTGATTTTAAGCTTCCGCAAAGATTTCCGCCAGTTTTCCTTTTTCAGGCAGATGTTTTTTAAGTTCTATAGAGATTTCGTAGCTTGTAAGATCTTTACACTTTTTGATATATGGTATAAGATCGAATTTTCCGTTTCCATTGCTTTTGATAGATGGTGAATAATAAGCTTCCTCAATATTTTCTGCTTTTACATAATTGTTAAATGTTCTTTGGAAGCTTCCCGTGAAAACATCACACACGATTTTATGGATCAGGTGAGGATATTTGTTTTTGATGATGGAATATGCCTCACAAAATTCATGTGGCCTCAACTTATTAAATATTGTGCTTTTTGTGTTGAATAAAAGATCTCTGATAGAATCTCCCGTATCATATCCTGAAACCAAAAGAATATTGTACTGATTTTGGTCTTCCGAAGCATCTTTATTCCTCATTACTTTTTTAAGGATATTTAAAGATTCAAGGGAATAATCTGTGGCTATTAAAATCGTCTTGATCATATTGTTGAGATTTAGTTCGTATTTATCTTTTTCGATGATACAAAACTAAAATGACCAGATTAGAAGCTCTTTGGAACGGAATTAAAATGCGATTAAAGAGATTAAAATCACATTAAAATATTACATCTTGAAATCAAAAATAAAATAAATCGGGTAAAAAGTGTAACAAAAGTATAGTATTACCAACTAATAGTATTAAACATTAGAACAACAATGAAAAAGCTATTTTCAATATTTTTTATCGCTCTTTTTGCTTTTGTAAGCGCTCAGGACAATGACTCTAAAGAAACGGCGAACCGATTTTTTTATGAGCTTACCTTTAAGCCTAAAAAAGATTCTGCAAAACTTGAAAAAGTATTAACTGTACTTGATATCGTTAAAGACCGCTCCGTTTACAGAGACTACACAGTGATCGGGCAGGACTCCATTATTAAAGTTCAGGTTGAGGCCATGCAAAAATCGGGCGTTTTCAAAGACCTGTCAAAAACGATCAGGATGCCAAAATTCTCAGAGAAAATTGTAAAATATTATCCTGATATGAAAGTGCAGTATGTTGAAAGAATAGCAAGCGGATTTACACCAATGGGAATTGCATATAATGAAACCATTAAATTCGACTGGAAAATTTCCAATGAAAAAGAGAAAATAGGACCTTATAATGCTCAAAAAGCAACAGCTGATTTCGGAGGAAGAAAATGGACGGCTTGGTTCAGTACGGATCTTCCGTTTCAGGACGGGCCATACAAGTTTTCAGGATTACCAGGGCTTATCGTAAAAATCGAAGACGATGGTAAGAATTATTCCTGGACATTGCAGGGAAATAAAAAGGTTCAGAACTGGGAAGAACTTTCTTATTCCGAAAAAATTTCCAATATGTCTCTGAAAGTAACAGATATGCCAAGAGAGAAGTTTGAAAAAACATTCAGCGATTTCAAAAAAGACCCTTTCGCCACAGCAAGACCAATGATGACCCAGGAAATTATGTCTAAAACGATACCGGGAATGGACGGAACCATAGGAGATATGATGAAGAAACAGGAAAAAATGTACAAGGATTTCTTTAATGCCAATGATAACCCTATTGAACTTACTTCACCCTCTACAGACAAAAAGAAAAAGTAAACATTCATATTTAACTAAATTATATTGAATCAACCCAAATGCATTTTTGCATTTGGGTTGATTTCTTTCATACCAACATGTTATTTAGATTAAATTTAAATAGCGTATATTTGCATACAAAATTTTGGCTTGACAAAGATGGGTTTACATAAATTAAGTGGATTTCCCAAAAACAGAATGGGAAAGATTTTAGGGTATGATAACGACAGCCTTAAAATGCCTAACAAAATTATCGAAATGGGGCTTCTTCCGGAAACCTCATTCAGGATTTTGTATCAGGCACCATTCAAAGGACCGATGTATGTAGAATTCGGGGAAGAAAAAAGCCGGATTGCGCTCCGTGAAGAAGAGGGCAGATATATTATTGTTGAAGAATTGAATTGATGCAGGGAAATCATACAAAACAAATACTGTTAGTCGGAAACCCAAATGTAGGAAAATCCACGGTTTTCAATGCGCTTTGCAACAAAAAGCAGAAAACCGGGAACTACGCAGGAGTTACGGTAGCCAGCCATTCCGGATTTTATACCTATAAAAATGAGGAGGTGGAAGTGGTAGATCTTCCGGGTTCTTACAGTATTTATCCAAGCTCGGAAGATGAAGCTATTTTCTCCAAGTTTGTGATGGAAAATCAAAATGATTATGCGGGAGTAATCTACATTCTCGAGGCGTTAAGCCTAAAAAGAGGGCTGCTTCTGTTCCAGCAGATCCAGGATCTCGGAATCCCGATGATTCTCGTTGTTAACCAGATTGACCAGGCCGAAAGAAGAGGGATTTCTATTGATATTGATCAGTTTTCAGAATCATTAGGCATTACCATCATCCGTACCAATGCGAAAGAACAGATTGGTATTGAAGAGCTGAAAGAAGCTGTTTTTCAGAATAATTTTCTGAAAACTTCCGCACCTTCTTTTGAAATACCCTCCGAACATAAAGATTTTATCCATAAAGTTGCGGCACACAAAGGTTTTGACAATGAATATAAAACATGGCTTACCTTATCACTCGGGACAGATCTCGGAAAAATCAATTCTGTAGTTGAACAAATCAACGAACCAGATTCTAAAAGTCTTGTTCCGAAAAGATTACAGGTTCAGGAAACTGTAAGGCGGTATCAGCTTATTGATGGAATTTTAGCAAACGTTATCTCCAAAAAGCCTCAGTTCAAAGAATTGTTAACCGAGAAATTAGATAAAATACTCGTTCACAAATTCTGGGGCTACGTTGTTTTTATGATGATTTTATTAATCATTTTCCAGAGCGTTTTCTTCCTCGCAGAATATCCTATGAACTGGATTGACGAGCTTTTCGCCTGGCTTTCCGCCTTTACCGGAGAACATTTGCCGGAAGGGCCTTTAAATTCGCTCATCTCCAACGGAATCATTCCGGGAATAGGAGGGATTGTCATCTTTGCACCGCAAATCGGGATTTTGTTATACTTTCTTTATCTTCTCGAAGATTCCGGGTATATGGCAAGAGTCGTCTTTTTGATGGACAGGCTTCTTCGTCCTTTCGGGTTAAATGGAAAAAGTATCGTTCCCTTAGTTTCCGGTACGGCATGTGCCATTCCCGCCGTAATTTCAACAAGAAATATTGAAAACCTTAAAGAAAGGTTATTAACGATTCTTGTAACGCCTTTCATGACGTGTTCTGCAAGGCTTCCTGTTTACAGCATCATCATCGGACTGATCATTTCAGACGGAGCATTTTTAGGGATAAAGTATAAAGCCATTGTATTAATGGCAATGTATCTGCTGGGTTTTATGGTGGCTTTGTTATCTGCCGCCGTTCTTAACAGGTTCATTAAAAATAAAGGAAAAACCTATCTGGTAATGGATTTGCCAACGTACAAAAAGCCGCTTTTCGGATATGATCTTAAAATGGTGTTGGGTAAAGTATGGGACTTCATTACAGGAGCCGGAAAAATTATTTTCATCGTAAGCATCATCATCTGGTTTTTAAGCTATTTCGGCCCGAAACAAAAGCCGGATCAGTTGGTAGCGACCAATGTTGAGTTGGATCACTCTTACTTAGCCAAAATGGGAAAAGGGATAGAGCCGGTAATCGCACCGCTTGGGTACGACTGGAAGATGGGTGTCGGAATCCTGACAAGTTTTGTCGCAAGGGAAGTTTTTGTAGGAACAATGTCTACATTATACAGTCTTGAAGATGATGCGCCGGAGGTGAAAGTAATTGATAAAATGAGAAGAGACGTAAAACCGAACGGCGAAAAAGTGTTCAGCTTTGCAACAGGAGTTTCAGTTCTTCTCTTTTACGCATTTGCAATGCAGTGTGTTTCTACACTTGCAGTAGTCTACAGAGAAACCAAAAGCTGGAAATGGACAGCTTTGCAAGTAACTATGATGACAGGATTGGCCTATTTTGTATCCATGTTTGCATATCAAATCTTAAAATAATGGATTCTTCCTTAATTGTACAATACATTGTTGTTCTCCTTATTGTAGCATTTGCCTGCTACTCACTGTTTAGAATAGTTAGAAAGAATTTTGCACCGAAAAAGTTCAGCTCCAAAAGAACAAACTGCGATAAGGATTGCGGTTGTTCATAAAAAAATAATGTTCTTGTGGAAAACTAATATATTCTTACGATTCAGTTTTTACCTATTTTTGTAATAAATACACAAGATTACATGAAAAAAGAATTAATTGAAGAGCTGTTTTTTAAATTTGAGAAAGCTTATTCTATTCGGATATTGCATCTAAAAGCCAAAGACTTTGCAACTGAATAACAAGCCATAATGTTGTTGAAAAGATTTGAATGGAGATTCTCAAATCACCAATGAACATATAGAAAATAATCTTGCGGTAAGAAAAATTTTAGGAGAAGAGGCATAAAGCCTGAACGCCTTCCGGCATTAGAAGATATCAAAAAAGTTCAGCGGAAATTAGAGGGAGATGAAAAGAAGATTCTAAAACAAACTAAGAAAAAATAAAATGTCACTAATAAAAAGTATTTCAGGAATCCGAGGGACCATCGGAGGAAAAGTAAACGATAACCTTACGCCACTTGATGTGGTAAAATTTGCTTCCGCATTCGGAACCTGGCTCCAGAATAACAGCAATAAAAAAGACCTTACCCTCGTTATTGGTAGAGATGCAAGGATTTCCGGGCAGATGGTTTCTTCTCTCGTAACTGCTACGTTACAGGGATTGGGAATAAATGTGATTGATCTGGGATTATCTACCACGCCAACCGTGGAAATAATGGTTCCTGAACTGAAAGCTGACGGAGGAATTATCCTGACCGCTTCCCACAACCCAAAACAGTGGAATGCCCTGAAATTACTGAACAGCAAAGGTGAATTCATCAGCGGCGAAAACGGAGCCGAAGTTTTAGCGCTTGCAGAAAGCGAAGATTTCAACTATGCCGAAGTAGATGATTTAGGAAAATATGAGACCAGAGACGATGCTTTTGATATTCATATTCAGCAGATTCTGGATTTGGCGATGGTAGATTTGGAAGCGATTAAAGCTAAAAAGTTCAAAGTTGTTCTTGATGCAGTAAATTCAACAGGGGGAATTGCCATTCCGATGCTGTTGGATAAGCTGGGTTGTGAAACAATAAAATTATACTGTGAACCAACCGGCCATTTCCCGCATAATCCTGAACCTTTGAAAGAACATTTAGGAGACATTTGCGAGCTGGTAAAAAAAGAAGGTGCAGATTTCGGAGTCGTTGTTGATCCGGATGTAGACCGATTAGCTCTAATTGATGAGAAAGGAGAAATGTTCGGAGAAGAATATACCCTGGTTGCTGTTGCAGATTATTTATTGAAAAATAAAAACGGAACCGCTATTTCCAACCTCTCATCAAGCCGTGCTTTAAGAGACGTTGCGCAAAGCCACAACTCAGAATATTTTGCCAGTGCAGTAGGAGAAGTAAATGTGGTTACTTTAATGAAAGAGAAAAATGCAGTGATCGGAGGTGAAGGAAACGGAGGAATTATCTACCCTGATCTTCATTACGGAAGAGATTCTTTAGTGGGAGTTGCTTTGTTTTTAACGCATCTTGCCAAAGAAAACAAAACGGTTTCTGAACTGAGAGCAGGTTATCCAAGCTATTTCATGGGTAAAAAGAAAATAGAGCTTACCCCGGAAATTAATGTGGATGATATTTTAACCAAAATGGAAAAAGAATATCAAAATGAAGAGGTCTCCACAATAGACGGAGTAAAAATAGATTTTGAAAACAACTGGGTTCATCTAAGAAAATCAAATACGGAACCTATTATCAGAATTTATACAGAGGCTAAATCGCAGGAGGAAGCCGACCGGTTAGGTGATGAAATGATAGCTAAAATCAATAGCCTGATTTAATAAAAGTTAACAACCCTTTCATCATTTTAATCGTATTTATTATTAAATTTAAAACTAAGATTTTCAGAAGCGAGTATTAGTATATCTCATATCTCTGGTCTTAAATCTTAAAACTGTTTTATATTGGAAGAATATTTTGGAAATGAACTTGTAAAAAAGTTCGAGGAAATGATGGAAAATAATGATGAATTCTACTTCGATACAGAAGAGCTTGAAGACATTATTGTTTATTACCTGGAGCTGGGAGACTTTAATTACGCAGATACTGCAGTTAATTACGGGCTCAAGCTTCACCCCAATTCCTTAGACATCAAGATCAAAAAGCTTGAAATTCTTTTGGAATGGGAAGACTATAATACGGCTAAAGAGCTGATCGATGAGCTGAAAGGTTCTTCTATGGAAAACACAGACTTTCTGGTCTGCTACGCAAAGTATTATTCGAATTTAGGGAATCCAAGAAAATCCATTGATATCTGTAAAAAAGCACTGGAGCTGAGAGAAGAAGAAAACTTCCTTCACAACTTTATTGCAGATGAATATGTAAATCTCGGAGATCCTTTTAACGCCCTTAAACATTACAGAAAAGCCCTTAAAGAAGATCCTACCGATGATTACGCGCTGGAAAACTGTATGATTTGCTTTTCCGACCTGAATAAGAGTGATGAGGCTATTGCCTTCCTGAATGAATATCTCGATGAATATGCCTATTCGGAAATTGCCTGGTTTGAATACGGACAATTCTATTTCAACAGAAAAAATTTCGAAGAAGCCATAAAAGGCTACGATTATTTACTGGCCATCAACTCGAGCTCTGTAGGAGTGTATGCCAATAAAGCAGCCTGTTACGAAGCGTTAGGAGATTATAAAAAAGCAATATCCGTTTATGAAGAAATGCTTGAATTGGAGTATACCAAAGCATTTACCTTTTATAAAATCGGACTTTGCTACAAAGCTTTAAGACAGCCAATTGTTGCTTTAAATGCTTTCCAGAAATCATTACGGGAAGATCCGCAGTTTTATCTGGCAATGATGGAGCAATCCTACATTTATGAAGAAATGGGTGGTATGACCGAAGCTTTACATTTTGCAAAAGAAGCGACTCACCTCAATGAAAATAATCTTGACTATCAAAAAAGACTTGCATTTTTATTCATTGATGCCGGAAAATTTGAAGAAAGCCTTACCTGCCTGAAAAAGCTCGTTGATGCAGAACCATCAAGATTTTACAATTGGTATGCCTATTCTGAAGTGCTGATGCTGCTCGGTGAATATGAAGAAGCTATTCTCGTTTTAAATAAGGCTGTAAAAACACATCACAGAGCAGAACTGTATTATCAGCTCAGCAATTGCTATTTCAACCTGAAAAACCACGAAAAAGGCAAAGAAGTACTGCTCCAGGCTCTGGAGCTTGATCCTTCGCTGGTTTCAGATATGCAGAAAAAATATCCTTTCATTAAAGATGAGGTGAAAAAAGCAAAAGCCCGAGTGAAAAAGAAAAATTCCGAAGGTTAGGATAATCAACTTACATAAATAATCCCGCAAAACAGCGGGATTTATTTGTTTATAGCATTAGGCTTACTCCTTAGAAAGATAAGTCCGGCAATAATAACTCCGGCTCCGGCAAATTGCAGCATAGTAAGTTTTTCACCATCAAGAATACCCCAGACAATGGCAACAATAGGCATTAAGAGAGTAACCGTTGAAGCAAATAAGGGAGAAGAAACTTTCAGAAGACGGTAATTCATCATCATCGCCAGTCCGGTTCCGAAAATCGACAGTAAACTCACAAACATCAGTCCGGTAAGGTGATCCTTATCAAAGCTGAAGGTTAAAAAAAATCCGGTAAAAAAGAGGGCAATCACGGAAGGCAGCAACAAAACGAACGTAAAAACAAAAGCAGATAAAACCGTAGAAGAAATATCCATTAATTTTGATTTTACGGTGGTTGTGCTTATTGCATAACACAAAGTGGCCAGCAAGAGCAGTACGATAGGAATGAGCTTGAAAGTTCCGCTTTCCGCATCGCCTCCGAAAGCCAGGATACAAACACCGGTAAAGCTTATTAAAGTTCCCGTAATCTGTCGCTGCGTTGTACCAAACTTCCATATCAGTGCGCCGACTATTATTACAAAAATCGGCATCATCGAATTTACAATTCCGGCAATGCTGCTGCTTACTTCCGTTTCGGCAATAGGAAACAGAAACATTGGGATGAAATTTCCTGTAAAAGCGGCCAGCAAAAGCCATTTCAGATGCTTTCTGGGAAAGAGCTTGTATTTTGAGATGGCAATCGGCATCAGGATGATTCCGGCAATTAATACTCTCAGGGCACCCACCTGATAAGGATTGAAATGTTCCAGGGATTTTTTAATTAAAATAAAAGAAGATCCCCAAATCATGCTCAGGAGAATCAGAAGAATCCATTTTTCTCTATCGGTATTCATTGTTTTTATGTAAAATTTTCAGAAATTCCCGTTTGGGAATCATTCTCGCACCAAGACTTTCCAGGTGATCGGTGTGGGACTGGCAGTCGATGAGTTCCAGCTTGTCTTTATATCTTTGGGCAAAATGGATAAACCCTGCTTTTGAAGCATTGCTAACCTTGGAAAACATACTTTCTCCACAAAAAACATTTCCGATCTGAAGGCCGTAAAAGCCACCCACCAGCTCTTCATTTTGCCACACTTCTACGCTCTTTGCCAGCCCATAATCATGAAGTTTGATGAAAGACGCCATCAGTTCATCCGAAAGCCAGGTTCCCGATTGTCCTTTACGGCCGATATCCCGGCAGCTTTTAATGACCTTTCTGAAATTTGTATTTTCAGTGAAGGTAAAGACGTTCCGGGCCAGTATTTTCTTCATAGATTTTGAGACTTTAATTTCCTCCGGAAAAAGCACAAATCTGGGATCGGGACACCACCAGAGAATTTCTTCCCCCGGATTAAACCACGGAAAAATGCCCAGCTGATAAGCAAACCATATTCTTTCTAACGAGAGGTCTCCGCCAAAAGCAACAATTCCTTCATGACCGTCGTACAGCTCAGGATCAGGAAAGGAAATCTCATTTTCGTCTAGTCGAATCATTTTTGGGAAAAAAAATCCCACTTATGAAAGCAGGATTTGTATTTCAATCGTATTTTTAATTAGAAAGGCAAATCATCATCATCGTCACCGGCGAAAGGATTTTCATTGGAAACTGAAGATGCAGATTGCGAAGGTGCGGCCTGTGTAGGTTCTGACGCATTATCGGAAATTTTCTCAATTCTCCATCCTGTAATAGAATTGAAGTATTTTGTTTCGCCTTGCGGAGAAACCCATTCTCTTCCTCTGATGTTGATTCCTACTTTTACATTTTCACCTTCTTTAAGGTTATCCAATAAACTGATCTTATCAGACAAAAATTCTATGTTTATCGGCTGTGGATACTGCTCCTGGGTTAAAATAACCATTTCTCTTTTTTGGAAACCGCTCGCAAAAGTCTGAGCATCAAAAAGTTTCTTTACCGTTCCTTGTAATTCCATATCATATTAATTAACGATGTAAAAGTAATAAAATGAAATGTAATAAAGGGGGTCGTACATAAAAAATCTAAAAATTTTAATTTTTTCTGATGAAAATTTTGGAGGTAAAAGAATTTATTCTATCTTTGCACCACTGAAAACGAGAGAAGATCATTAAAAATCAGTAAAACAAAAAAACACGCGGATGTGGTGTAATTGGTAGCCACGCCAGACTTAGGATCTGGTGCCGAGAGGCGTGGGGGTTCGAGTCCCTTCATCCGCACAGTTTGCGAAAATAGCTCAGCTGGTAGAGCACAACCTTGCCAAGGTTGGGGTCGCGGGTTCGAATCCCGTTTTTCGCTCCACGCCTGCCCTGGTGGTGGAACTGGTAGACACGCAGGACTTAAAATCCTGTGTCCGTAAGGACGTACGGGTTCAAGTCCCGTCTGGGGTACTAGCTGAAAGACTCAGCATACAGCTCTCTTTTTTAAGAGGGCTTTTTTTATGCCTAAAAACAATGGGCAACATAGGGATAATAACTTTCGGTTCTAAATAATAACACTATCCTATATTCGCTTTGCTTCACTGCATTTTCGATAGTTGCAAATCTATCATCGCCTATTTAATTTGCCAATTTTGAATTCTTATCACTCAAAGGAAATTTGCACCGATTAAAACCGTATAATCTGCTTAATCCACTGCTGAGCTAATGCATATTTTAAAATAAATAACCGTTTTTTGCTTCCATTTTTTCTGGCATTGGCTCGCCCAACATTTCTTTCAAATCTCTTTCAATGGTGTTACAAAGTGCCGTCATGGGTATATCAGACATTTGATTTTCAAAAGGATTTTCGTTGATTTCGCCTACTCTGTTCATTACGGAAAACACAAAACTAATAATAAAACTTACCGGGATTACCATAAATCCGATATTCATTTTGGTAAAATCGCCGATTAAACAAATGGGCAACACAAAAATAAAAACATACAAAAACAACTTCGTGAAATATTGATAATTCATAGGCAAAGGTGTGTTCTTGATGCGTTCACAAGCGCCTTGCCAATTGCTGAATGTTGCCAGATTGGGTTCCATACTGATATTATCAAAAGCACCCAACATTTCTTTTTGCATGGCTTCTTTTATGCGGATACCTTGTGTATTCAACAAAATATTGGGGCGATTTTGTTTTTGCCTGAGTTCGTTAAACTCGCTTTCAGATAAAAGGTGCTGAAATTCTTGTAAACTTTCTTGCTTTCTTAAATGCAATCGCAGACTGTGTGCAAAAGCAATTTGCCTGTCTATCATTTCCTTTTTATAAAAACCGGCATCTTGTTGGCTTACTTTTCCAATCGTTACCGCATTATCTACATTGGCAATTAATTGTCTTGCAAAAATCCGACTGTTATTGATAATACCTCCCCAAATGGTTCTCGCTTCCCACCAACGGGCATAGCTGCTTTGGTTTCTAAACGCAATAAAAATAGCCAAAGCCGAACCTAAAATTCCGGCGATGGAAAAGGGTAATGTTAAATCAATTATTTTAAAATGGTGTAAAACAAAAACAGTTATAGCCACCAAAAGCGTAGTAAGGGTTTCAAAACGAATGTTCCAAAACACTTTTCGCAAATCAAAATTTCTTTTTGTTATCATATTTTTTTATGGATTTCTATTTATGATTTACTTTACTTTTTTAATTGGTATGAAACTCCGAATGTGAGTATTTTATCGGTTTGTTTAATCTTTTCCGCCACCACTTGTTCATGAGCGTAAACATATTGTGTGCTTAAGTTCAAGCCTTTCCAAACCGGTACTTCTAAGCCAATTTCCGCCTGCACTCTGTTATTGGGTACATTTTCAAAAGCCGGTTGCCAATAAGCGTTGTAAAAAATCCGCAATTTGTTTTTGGCAATTTTATGAATCCCCGAAAGATAGGCCGTTCCACGCCACAAGGCAATTTCATTGCTTCCATTGTAGGCAGTTTCATTAAATTTATCTGTGGTAAAACTTGTTTTTTCGTTTACCAAAGATGCCGATAATTTAACCATATGATTTTCGGTACGAACTGCTTGATAAGTAGCACCCACACCACCAAAGAGGCGGTAATCTATTTTTCTTCGGAAATTGGTTTGTGCATAAAATATGGCAAAGGGATAGATTTTTTTCTGAGGCTTGTAATACAAATAATTTCGGCTGTAGATATCATTATCGGCTTTTTTATTTCCCAATTCCTGATACAGACTACTGTTTTGACTTTTAAAAACCCAATCTTTGTTTCCGTTTGCCACAAAATCAAGCCTTCCACGCAATACGAGAATATTTACATTTCCTTCCTGCCAAGATCCGGTTGCTGAAGCCCGCATTTGGAATTTCAGCGTATCACTTTCATTGAGCTGGGCAAAAGATTTGCCCATGCCCAACAAAAAAAACATAACTATTGTATATTTCTTTGCCATAAATATGACATTCAAATATATTTAATGATTAACTTATTTCTTGAACAATTCTGTCGCACCAAAGTCAATTAAAATGGCTGCACCATAATTGGGGAATGCTTTTACCATTTCTGCTTTGTACGTTATTGCATCCATATTGGGTTGAGATGCAATTTCAATGGCTTTTTTCAGATAAGCCCTATTCTCATCCAAAACATTACTTTTACCGGCATAGCCGTGACCAGGAAAAATTGTTTTATTTTTTACCATTTTTTTAATTCCATCCAATGTCTTTTGCCAAGCGGCTAAATGATTATTACCCGGAAATAAATGTACTTGGTTATAAATTAAATCTCCCGCAAAAAAAGCATTGGCAGCAGGTATTTCAATGATAGCAGCAATGTCACTCTCGTGGTCTTTATATTTTTTGATAACAAACTTCACTCCATTGATTTTCATGGTGCCTTCTTTTAATTCATGCTGCGGAATTACCACTTCAGGTGCAGCATCTTTTTCTCCAAAGTTTTTCAGGAATACCTGTCTGAAACTTTCTCCATTGCTTTTAATCAAATCAATATTTTCTGCAAGTGCAAACATGGGATAGTCTTTGTAGGCATAATTGCCCAAAATATGGTCGGGGTGTGCGTGCGTGAAAATGACTTTTGCTACTGGCTTATTCAAGGATTTGGCATAAGCAAGAACTTCTTTTGTGAATGTATAAGTGAGTTGTGCGTCTATAATAACAAGACTGTCTTTTAACTCAACTATATGGCTGCTTACTTGTACCAATTGCGGATTTACATACGTATGTATTTTGATAGGTCCAAACTTAACAATTTTTACGTTGGTATTTGCATCCGCCACTTTATTGAAATAGCTGTTCTGTGCATTTACCTGTAAAACAAAGGCTAACATTAATGCTACTGAAAAGATGAATTTTTTCATTTTACTTTTTTTTAAACACTGCATTACAAAAAATGCAATGCAGGTGTGTATTTATTTATTTTATTGAAGTCAAAAGATTCAAAAATTCCTGAGGCTTCACCACGAACGGCAAATGCGAAGTTTCCATTTCAAAAACTTTTTTCACAGTGCCATTGTCTTTAATCATCTTTTGTTGCAATGCAAAAGGAACAGCATTATCATTTTTGGTACTGATGTAATATTTGGGTACTTTATTGAAGTTTACTCCTAATTTTACTACATCATTAAAGCCTTGTACGGGTTCCGCTCTATGATATTTTACCAAAACATCTTTCATGAAATCCGGGCAATCGGCACAAACCACTTGTGGAATGGCTTCTTTCTTAATACTTAACAATGAATACTCTTGATTAAATTTAAAAAAATCGGGTGTTTTGCCTTGTGTTACTGTGTTTACAATGCTATTGAGGCTTTCGCCATTTTTGGGAAGAAAAGCAGAAACATACACGAGTTTATCAATCTTGTTAGGTAAATTTTCAGCCACCTGTGAAATTACCATTCCACCCATAGAATGTCCCACCAAAATAACTTTTCCATTAATTTTATTAATGGCATCGCTCACTGTTTTCACATAGTTCTTCAACCCAATACCCACTCCATAAGTATTATCCGCACCGTGAGCCGGAAGATTAACGACCACTACATTGGCGTTTTTAGCCAAATCATTTCTTACAAAACCCCAAGCACTTTCATCAGCCCAAGCGCCATGTACCAGCACATAAGTTGGATATCTTTTCTTATCATCTTCCAAAGCCTGCAACACCAATTCTGCAGCTTTTGCACCTGAATTTTGCTGTTGTCCGGTAATTAAGTTTCCATCACGAACTGCATAGGCTTCAAACATATGAGCCACTTCAAATTTTGAATTAGGCATTTTTCTTGCCTCATCTTCAATACGAAACGGCTGGATTTTTTTGCCCACATAAGCATCAGCATAATTTTCCTCGCTGTTGGCAAAGCCTGTCCATTTTTTGCCTGCCACCAAATATTTTCCGTTAGACAATTTGGTATCCAGCAATATGCTTGTGCCGTGACAAATGGCTGCCGCTGGTTTTCCGGTTTGATAAAAATCTGAAAAGAATTTTAAAATTTCCGGATTTTTATACATGGTGTACATGGGTCCTTGTCCGCCACATACGAAGATGGCTTTGTAATCGTTCGGATTAACAGATGAAAGTTTCAAAGTATTTTTGGTTAAAGCCATTTTATTAGGGTCTTTCTTAAAACCTAAAGAGATATAATCGAAAGCCGCATATTTACTTTCATCTTCGGGGTCACTGAAACCATCGAATATTATTTCGCCCCCATTCAAACTCGCAATATCAACCGTATAACCCGCTTCATTAAAAACCCAATACGGATGGGTTAATTCTGCATACCAAACACCAATGGGCCAACCGGTAGTTTTTGAAACCGAAGGATTACTGGCAATCATTAAAATTTTTCCGTTATTGCCTGCATTGTGCTGGGCGAACGCCTGCATCGACATCAAAACGACTAAAAGAAAGAAAACTAATTTTTTCATTTCGTCAAAAGTTTTAAGATTATTTGTTTAACGCTTTTACAACTAATTCCGCAGCTGCACCACCGCTATTTTGCTGTTGACCTGTAATTAAGTTACCATCCTGAATAGCAAAAGCACTAAACGGAGCAGCCACTTTGAACATAGTTCCCTCCATTTTTCGGGCTTCTTGTTCAATTCTATAAGGTTGAATTTTCATCCCTACGGCTTTGTCTGCAAATTCTTCCTCGGCATCCGCAAAACCTGTCCAGGTTTTCCCAGCAACCAACAATTCACCGTTCGATTTTTTAGCTTCTAAAAGCAAAGTGGTGGAGTGACATACTGCCGCACTTATTTTACCGGCTTCATAAAACGAGACAAATAATTTTTCCAGATCTTTATTCCCTCTAAAGGTGTACATCGGACCCTGACCACCTACCAGAAAAATAGCGTCGTAATTTTGTACATCAGCCTCGGTAAGTTTTTTGGTGTTTTCCAACATTTTGTTGAACCAATCTTGTTGCATATAGCCCAGCGAAATCACGTCGTGAGCTGAATAACCGCTTTCATCCGCTGGATTCGAGTAGGCATCCATTTCTATTTTCCCACCTTCGGTAGAAAACAATTCTACTTCGTAGCCGGCTTCCTGAAAAACACGAAGAGGATGTGTGAGTTCCGCTGCCCAAAAACCAATGGGCCACCCGGTTTGCTGGCTGACTGTTGGTGAGCTTGCCACCATTACTATTTTACCTTTACTTTCAGCTCCGTGAAAGTGTACATAGCTGTTTACTTCTTTTACTTGTTCCATTTTATAAGATTTTATTAAACCATTTTTTATGACACAAAATAAATTATTAAAATTATATTTGTAATGTGTACAACCTAAAAGTGTGATACATACATTTAGGTAAGTAATAGTAAAATAAATAGTTACAGACAATGCCAGATTTCAAATACAACGGAAAAATTTACTACAATCCAGTACAATTAGTAATGGAGCAAATAGAATTTATAGGAAAAGTATTATTTAAGTCTAGACCTTTTGAAGATGGCACAAATAACATAGTTGAATTTCTAGCAATAGTTCATGCATTAGCTTATTGCAAGCAGGAAAAACATAAAACTTCCCAATTTATTCAGACAGCAGAAATGCAATAGGTTGGGTTAGAGACAAAGAAGCAACAACTAATCATGATAAGAGTAATAAAAATGTTAAGTTGTTTGAGTTAATTGATAGAGCAATTAAATGGCTCAATGAAAACACTTACGAAAATGAAATTCTAAAATGGGAAACCAAATCATGGGTGAATATCCTGTTGATTTGGAAGTAAATAATTAAGATATTTGAAATATAAAGACCGATATTTTGGAAAATAGTGTTAAAACCAATTTAAGCGCATTAAATGACAGACAACATGAAGCTGTTGTAAGTGAAGACAAACGCCTTTTAGTTTTAGCTGGTGCTGGTTCTGGAAAGACAAAAACCCTTTTACAAAAGCTAATTTATCTCATAGAAGAAAAAGGCGTTAGTCCTTCCAGCATTTTGGCAATCACATTCACTAAAAATGCGACAAATGAAATGATTGACCGTTTAATCATTTCAGCAGACAATACTGGGGATTACGAAAAACTGTTGTTTGACAAGAGAATAAGTAAAGCAGAGAAAGACAGAGAAAGATACCTTCAACAAAAAAAATATAAATGGATTGACGGCTTAACAGTAAAGACATTCCATTCGTTTTGTTACAGCATTTTAAGAAATTATGGAGTTAACGAGTTTGATAACAAATTCAGAATAATTGGAGACGAGAAAAAAGATGAAGAAGATGAACTTTCAAAACACGTTGCTCCTGAGACAGTATTTGAGGTAATTCATAAACTCTTAATTGAGCAATGTGAGGTCACTAACTACTTACTTCAACTAAAACGATATATCCTCGATTACATAATTGATAAGATCCACTTAAAAAAGGCAGACCCAAAATTTCTTCCAAAGGATGGAAAATACTTTACAACGCTTGATGGAACAAAAGTTCGTTCAAAATCTGAACAATTCATTGCAGATTGGTTTTACAGACACAGCATAAAGTATGAGTATGAACCCCTTTTGAATGTAAAGGACTTTTCATTTCACCCCGACTTTTATATTCCAGACGCAAATCTTTACATTGAACATATCAGCGACAAAAGTTTCTCAACAAAAGACAAAGAAGAACAATTTCAAAAAGGCAATTTACTTCTCGTAAAGACTTTTGACAGCATGACTAAGGACTCTGCTCTCTTTAATCATTCACTTGACAAAATTGTAAAAAACAGATTACCTTCCAACTATCACAAGACGGTAACTCTCAACTTCAAAGAAGAATTTCACGGGTATCAAGAAAACGTGAAAGATTTCGTTCAACAAATCATACGAATTACCGACATGATTAAAGTTGAAAATATTGATGTTAACGTAGTATTGGAAAATGCTCGAAAAGACCAACATGAAAGAGTTCGACACTTTTATGAACTTGCAATCCCAATCGTTAAAAAATATATTCACTATTGCACAGACAAATCTTACCTTGATTTCAACGATTTGATTTTAAGAAGCACCTCACTTTTTCAAAATCACGAAGACATTGCAACCAAGTACAAGAATAAATATGAATACATTCTTGTTGACGAATTTCAAGACGTAAACAATTTACAAGTTGAGTTAATAAAGTTATTACTAACTGACAAAACACAGTTGTTTTGTGTGGGGGATGACTGGCAGAGCATTTATGGTTTCAGGGGTTCTAATGTTAGTTACATTGTTGAATTTGAAAATCACTTCACAAACGCAAGGACAATCAAATTAAACCTAAACTATCGCAGCACACAAAATATAGTTGGGGCGAGTAATGAGGTAATTAAGAACAATAAATTTAAAGTTGACAAAGACGTTCAAGCGTCTAAGAAATCTGAACATAAAATTGTCGTTTACTCAGGCAACAGAGAAGAAGAAAACATACAATTCTGTCTTGACAGGGTAAGAGAATTACTCGAAGACGGAATTAGCAATGATGAAATTTTATTCCTTTACAGAAGGAGTAAAATGTATTCACCCTATTTCTACAGATTTAAAAGCGAAGGAATACGAGTTCAAGGAAAAACAATTCATGCTTCAAAAGGACTTGAAGCGAAAGTTGTATTTATCATTGGACTTACAGAAGGGAATGGCGGTTTTCCCGACATTTGGCTTGAGGACAGGATTTTTCAAGTAATCAAAAAGGCTAACCATGACTTACTGATGGAAGAAGAAAGAAGATTGTTTTATGTAGCTATTACAAGGGCCAAAGACAAACTCTTCCTAATTACCGAAAAGGGGAATGAATCAAGTTTTTTAAAAGAAATTCCTGAAGCATTCACTGTTAGGACGACTTTACCAATAAAAGCAGTTGTTGACAAAGTAATCACTTGTGACAGTTGTTTTAGTCAACTTGAAAAACTATGGGTTGTTTGCCCTTACTGCGGACAAAAAGTAAAAGAGAATAGAGATGAAAACAACACAGACAGATAGAAGCCCTGCCAGTAACAAGCGTTTGGCTCAATGGTGGGTGACGTGGTTAATTGAACATTCTACCTCGCATCAACTTTTTGGTGTGTTGACAATTTAATGCTCCGAAATCCGCCTCTGCGCCAATCGCCCAACCATTATGTGCCATTTTAGAACGACACCCTGCAAAACTTAAAAGACGCAATGAGATGATAGAAATTTTACAACAACATTTGCTTGATCGACTTGGCAACGACATTGACAATTTAGACTTTGTTCTTAGTTACTTCAAACCATTAAAAATTGACAGAAATACTTTTTTGGTTCAGGAAGGACAGATCTGCCAACAAGTTTATTTTATTGCAAAAGGTTGCTTACAAGTTTTTGTTTACGACAACGAAATGAACGAAACAACAAGAGACATTGTAACAGAAGGTACTTGGTGTTCAGAATTGTTAAGTTTTGGAAGTGGCAAGCCAGCACAAGAAAACATAAGGACAGTTGAGGGCTGCGAACTTTTGGCAATTGATAAACAAAGTTTTCAAAAACTGATGGAAACCGTACCACAGTTTGATAAAGTATATAAGCAAATTTTGGAAATTTCTTATGCCAATTCAGTTTACCGAATAAACACTTTTGTTGCCTTATCTGCATTGGATAGAATAAAATGGGTAATGGAATTTAGACCCAAACTAATGACAAGGGTTTCCAGCAAACTAATTGCTTCTTATTTGGGCATTAACAAAGATGTTTTCAGTCGCTTAAAAGCCAAACTTTAAATTGTAGACTTTTGTCATCGTTAAATGAATATGTGATTTGCATTTTTGCATCATTATTCATTTAAAATTTTACAACAATGACAGAGTATCTTTTATTATTCCGAAATGCAAGTGCAGAAAACGGATATTTGACAACATCACAAGATATGGCTGAAGATATGCCCAAGTGGCAATCCTGGATTGGCAATATCGCAATGCAAGGCAAACTGGTGCATACCGCACCAATACGTTATGACGCAACAATTGTAACCAGCAATGATGTTACTGCTGGACCACACAAGGAAACTAATAGTGTTTTAGTTTCAGGGTTTTTAATAGGCAAATCCGACAGTTTGGAAGAAGTTCAAGAATGGAGTAAAACCTGCCCTATACTTAAATATCCTAACAGTTCAGTTGAAATCAGACCACTCATACCATTTCCAACAAACTAACATTTCCAACAATGGACAAAATTTTAAACTTAGGAAAGTATATTTTCCCGCTTTCGTTTTGCTTTACGCAGGCTTACATCTTGGTAAACCAGAAGTTGGGGCATCATTTGTGCCAGACTACATTCCATTTCCATCCTTTTGGAACTACTTCACATTGGTTTGCATTTTACTTTTCATAGTAAGTGCATTAATTGGTAAATATGACAAGTTAGCCTATTCTCTGATGGCATTGTATGTAATCTTAATGGCAGTTTTGGTTCATTTGCCAAGGGCAATGGGACACGAGTTAGGAACAGAAAATATGACTTCCGACCTAATGAGAGAAAAAGAATTAGAAATGGTAAACTTTTTCCGGAACATAATGGTTACGGGAGCATTATTGGCTTTTGCAAAATTTGTAGCCAAAGACAAAAGAGTAATCGGTTAACAAGCACAACATTAAATTTTTTCAAGTCGGGACAATTATATTCCGACTTTTTGAAATTTTGGTATGATGTCTATAAAACAAAATGCTTTCGTCTTTGAAATTATTGAACTATATGATGTTTTATGATTTGCTTCACGAAGTTTTTATAAAGAAAGGCTTGTTAAATCATAACTTTGAAAACGATATCTGAAATCATCTTTCGCATACATTAAAAAATTTGTGTAAAACCAAAAACATAAATACATTTGTAACCAGCACAAAAGATGTAAAATGAAAAAAAGAACCACTTTCCTTCCGAATATTGATCCTAGAATTTATCTAAGCTTTGGATTCATCTTTATAATCTCCCTTATTTTTTTGCTGTATCAATATCTCCGGCATGTAGATTGCGAAAACGCCAACTTTTATATTCATGCAGATGAATATATCGTCAATAAGGTAGTTGAGTTCAATGATAATACCCCCGGAGCAAATTCGTGGGAATGGGATTTTGGCGATAATACACCGCCAGACCGAAGACAACGTACGCTTCATTATTACAAAAAACCGGGAGAATATATTGTAAAATTAAAAATTAATGGCAACTGCGTGCACGAGAAATTGGTTACCATTACCAGCATCAGTCAGCAAAATGGTTATCTTCCGATTATCATGGCTCCGGATGTGGCAACTGTTGGCGATCCCGTTTATTTCAATGCTGAAAAAGAAGGCGGGGAATCATGGGAATGGAGCTTTGGAGAAACCGGATCAACAGATGCCCTGGAAAAATCGCCTGTTTATCGTTTCAAAACAACAGGGGATAAAAAGATTACCCTTATCGTTAATGGAGATGTAGAACATACTGCAGTAAAAACAGTATATGTTGCACCTAAGGCAATTCGTGCCAAACAAAAAATAGACATCAAATCCTACGAATTTGAAAAACCTCACTCCGCATTTTCTCTGCCTCCCGGAGAATCCCAGAAAGATCCTCTTGTAGATATGCTGCAATATATACCCGTTTCTCCGAAAACAAAACAACGAAAAGATTCAATTATCATTGCAAAGAAGGCTCCTGAAATTTCCAATGAGCAGTTCCGGATTATGCTGGGGCAAGTTGCTGCGCAATCTAAAACCAAAGACGATTTTAAAGAATACCTCTGCGAAAAATACGATATTCCCGTAGTAATTAATGATAAAAAACTAATGCCATTTGAACAATTTTGCCAGGAAATAAACGGAAAAAAAATTAAAATTACCGCTTTGAGGATTAATAAAGACACTAAAAATTGTATTCAGAACATTAACATTCATTACAAAGTGAAAAAATGGATGATTTGGATAGAAGAATAATCTTTAAAAAATTAAAAAATAATATCCCTGTACCAGGTTTTTATAATAAAAAGCAATAATAAATATTATTGCCGGAAAAGCAATATAATTTTAAATACATTCAAAAAAAACATTAAATAATTAAATATTGATAATTATTAAATTTCTTTATTATTGTTAAATAGATAATTAATTTACCTTTTTTTATCTTAAAAATTAATATTTATTCATATTAATGTTGCGCATTTCACAATAAATTGAATATATTTGAAGCGATGGATTTTTCATGTTTTGTTGAAAAAGCAATGAAATTATCTTAATTAAAAAACGAATGCCATAATAAAAACACGATGAAGAAAAGTAAATTTATTACAATCCTTTATTCGTTTATTTGTATCGCTATGCTTTCCTGTGGCGGTAAAAAATATATTATAGAGATTCCTTACCATTATTCCAATAAAATTTTTCAACCAGACCAGTCAGGTAGTACCAACTATTCCGTAGTAAACGATAATCCGGAAGGATTGCATGACGATACACTCAAAATCAAAGAAAAATATTCAATTATTATGGAAGTTATGCCAAAAGAAATCACAGATTACAGGCTCTATTCCTATATTGATGAGTGGCTGGGAACACCTTATAAAAAACAGTCTCTTGAAAAACAAAAAGCAGTTGATGCTTCCTATTTTATACAGGCGCTGTTCAGTGATGTATATGGAGAAACATTTTCCAAAACGCCGGATGGTATTTTTCGCTCCAAAGCATTGCAGCTTTTTACAGGAAGAGCATTTTTAAAAGAAGGAGACATTATTTTTTTCCGGTATGATAAATCCCGGCCCATTTCCGATGTCGGCCTTTACCTTCATAATGACCGTATTTTGGCTTGTACCGCTAAGGGTCTCAATATCTATGATTTTAATGACGAATATTTTCAGCTTCGTTTTGTTGCTGCAGGAAGATTAAAAGAGAAGAAATAATGAATTACATACAATATATTGCTTCGCTCATTACTTCCCTTCAGCACGACATCCGTGCAGAAGTCATTATCAATGATCTCATCCGTAGCGGAGATCTGAAGCAAGAGGAATACATGATCCGTAAAGAAGGCCAGTTTTCACGGGCTTATCGTTTCGATGTGCTGGATGCAAAAATTCTGGATTATGATGACGATGAGAAGCTTACCTTAAGCCTGTCCCGAGACAGCATGTACGATACACTTCCGGAAGGCATATCACATAGTGCCTCGGATGATATTCCCGGGAAAGAAGTAGATGGGATGATTCGGGAGTACTACGATCAGAAAAAACAGCAAAAAGCAGCAAGGAAATTCTTTCAGCCCTTTGAAAATGAAATATTTGAGTTGGGTGTGGAAATAGAACGCTTTGAAAGTGATTTCCTTTTTAGTATGAACGGAAATAAAGTTCCTGATATGTTTTATACATTCTGGAATATCAGCAGGGAATTTCCGCCGCTGCTAACCTCAAAGTTCATCAGGCTTCTTCCTTTTACCTATAAAATCGTGGGAAATATTACACAGGCCAGCCATATACTTTCTGTGCTGCTGGAAGAAAAAGTAACGGTAAATGAGCGGACGTATCAAAAGTACGCAGACCAGAGCAGGGCAACTTTGCTGGGAGAAACCCGCCTCGGACTGGATTCCATAACGGGAACTCAATATGATGATTACTCAAAGCATATCGATATCAAAATCGGCCCTTTGAAAAATTCATCTTTCACAGAATTTATACATACAGGAAAAAAGAAGCAGTTTGTTGATTTGTTTTATGAATACTTTTTCCCGATTGAAATAGAAATTACCACCATTATTCTGCTTCATGAAGATGAAGAAAGATTCGACATGAGCCGGAAAACCGAAGCTGTTCTAGGATATAATACTTGTATATGAGTAAGATTAAAAAATATATTACCAACTTATTCGATCCGCAACTTCTCATTATTGTGCTGGTTGCTATTGCCGTATGCATCATTCTTACGATGATTTTTTCTCAGAAAGCAAAAGAATTTAAACAAAGATATCGATCCAAATTCTATATTTATCTTTTCTCAGTCGCCTTCATATACGCAATCATTGCGTTATTGGGCTACAACAGGCTTTTTCAGGGCAATAATCTCTATGAGTTCTTCTTCTATCAGATGTGCTCTCTCATCATAGGAATCATACATTGTTATGTATATCGTGGCTATTTTGACAAATTTGAGCTCAGAAAACCCGGTAATGAATACCTTTTTGCTGTTGTTTCCGTATTTTATGCTTCTGTGCCGTTTATGCTGATTTATTCCTTTCTTAACGGTACAGATCTCGTCTATCTGATGCTGGGACATTTTATTGTATTTTTTATCCCGACATTCCTGAATGATACATTCAACCGCGCAATGAATATCCCTCCGAAAGTTTATGTAACATGGCAGTTTCCGGAAAATTACAAAGAAACCGTTGGCCTTTCAGATGATGAGTGGCGGGATATGGTTGTTTTCACGTATGTAATGGATAAGGATAAAAATGCCAGAAAATACAGCGTTTACAGGGCAAAAGGGCCAACAAGGCTTGATTTCGGAAGGCTTTTTTACAATTTTGTGGTAGATTACAACCAAAGACATCCGGAAGATCAGATCCAGGTAGAAGACGAAAACGGACTTTTCAGCTGGGTATTCTTTCTGCAGCCGAAATGGTATGAATCTACTAAATATATCGATCCTAATCTTACGCTTTATATGAACGGGATTGAAGAAAACAGCGTGGTATTTTGTATGAGAACAGACCAGGTCTTAGGCAAAAACAAACCAACCCGGAAAGCCGATTTTGAATACAGTCAGGAAAAAGAAACCCAATATCAATAATAGCCATTAACCAATAAAGATTACCACAAATGATAGAGAAATTAACCCATTTTCCGGTCAATTGGATAGACGGAATGAAGATCAATAAAACCCATTTTATTGATGTACAGGATTTTGTAAGTGATTCAGTGCGCGATGCAGTGGGAGTGCATACTTCAATGATTAATTACGGTCTTCTGCCGGTAAAGAATTCTATTAAAATTCATCTGATTATTGATAACCACAAACTTCTGCGCATAAAAGTGGAAGAGTGCCATGCCGTAACGCCCAATGGTTCAAGAATAGAGATTGGAGGAGATCAGTCTGAAAGCCTGGCACTGTCCATTCCCTATCCTGAAACAGTCCGGGAGCTAAAAGAAAATGAAAATGCGGTATTGCTGGCCTGCATTTCCGTAAACCATTTCAAAAGAACACCTTACGGAGAACCGGACCCTGAAGAAAATCCGCCCCGATATCCCTACACCCGTCCGGAATACTCGCTTAATCTCATTGCGGAAGACGAACTTAAAAACACCATCGGTTTTGGAAGCAGCTATCTCATTATCGGAAAGATTCTTGTAAATGCGGGAGAATCTAAAATTGATGAAAATTATATTCCTCCTAGTGTCTCTGTTTCCAGTCACGATAAGCTGCAGGATCTGTACACCGAAATAGATCGTTTTTACGGACAGATTGAATTGTATTCTACCCAGATTTCCCAAAAGATATATGCAAAAAAACAGTCGAACAGCCTGGCGTTGATGATGGAACTTATGGCTGATAAAGCATTGAATTATTTAGGCAGTGAAATCAACCGCTTCAGGTGGATGGCGCCACATTCTGCTCCTGCAAAGATGCTGCTCTCGGTGGTGGCGCTGGCCAGGATTCTTAAAAACTTTATAGATGCCCGCTCCGGAGCAGGAAAGGAAGAGCTCCTGAATTATTTTGCCGAATGGTGCAACGTGAGCCAGGGAGATTTCGAAATCATATTCTCGGATATTATCAATCTGGATTATAATCATAATCATATGGACAGAGCAATCGTAAAGATAATGCACTTTATGAAAACACTGGAGGAACTTTTCTCTATCCTGAGCAGGCTCGATTATATCGGGAAAAAACGCGACGGAAGTATTTTCGTATCAGAAAGCACCGATGAAAGGGATATTATTATCCACGCCAGGAGAAGCCGTACTTTCCTGGCAGATTAACTATTCAAATGACAGCTGACCCCTCAATTATATTCTAAAATTTAAATAATATTCATGGAAGTTTTAAATAAAAGACAGCGGAGAAGTGCTTATTGGTTTTTTGTATTGTTTTTCCTGCTCACATCCACCCTTATTGTAGTGGCCGTATTTTTCAATACGTATTTCCCGTTTAAAGAAAACAGTCTTCTGAAAGCTGAAAACATACGTATGAAAAAAGAAATGGAAACCCAGAATAAATTTTCTTTTCAGCTGGAAAAAGTAAAAGCGGCTGTAGATTCTATGGGAATGCCCAAACAGAATGATTTTTTTAATGAAAAACTGGCTCTTTCCATTCTTGCAGATATGTACAAACAACTCCCGAAAGACACCCTGAAAAACAAGAATATGTACAACAATACGATCATGACCTACAAGGATTTGATTGATGCTAAGAAACAAATCAAACAGCTTTCAGGAAATCAGGCCCTTATGGACAGCTTAAGCACGATCAACAAAACGCTGAAAGAAGAATACGATAAAATGAAAACCGATCTTGATGTTTGCAGGCAATTGTATCAGGTTCAATAATACCAATAACTAAAAATAAATCGAAATGCTAAAATTCTGTATTACTTTTTTCTGCATATCCTTTTTTGCCCCAAGTTTTCATGCTCAGGATAAAGTAGCGGATTCTGCAGAATTTGCCCATTTCGACTGTGAGATTACCCAGACCAAACAAAAGCTGGATCGCCGTTTTTTTGCGAGTGTACCGGCAATACGGATTAGGATTAATAATGAAGAGCAAATGTATGCTTCTTTGCATCTGGGGAAAAGAAAAAACAAAATGTATCTCTATCTCAAGCTGCTGGCAGATAATATATGCATTAAAAAGGATAAAAATGTTGATCTTCATTTTAAAACAGGTGAAATCCTTACTCTGAAAAACGAATACCCGATCAACTGTGAATCGCTTTTCGTAAAGCAGCTGACTAAAAAAGAACTTAAAAAGCTCAGAGAAAATGAACTCACATTCCTACAAATATATACCTACAAAAAAAATTATGAAATGTATCTGAATGATGTACAAAATCAGGACATTCATCAATATATCGATTGTCTTTCGGCATATAAAATCAAAAAAACGAATGAAGTAAAACCTGAAAAGAATAAATAACCTGTTAACACGATCACATAAGATGAGCCCGCTACCCGAATTGAACCTGAATTTAGGAATGTCAAAAGACAACAGTTCTTCCCTTGATAAACAAGGAAAAGAAGCCATCATGGTGCGAACCGATTCTGCCTTTCGGAAGCATATGATTAGCCTTATAATATCCGATCAGGAGGCGGGAACTATAACTTTGAAGGTTGACGGAAAAGAGATTGAAGTTCCCACATATAAAATGACCGTGACTGATGATAAAACAGAAGAAACGCAATCCTATCAGGTGACAAGGGATATGTTGAGGTTTGTTGAAACAAAAAACAAAAAAAGCCTTTTATCATTCTTCGGATTTAAAAAGTTTGATAAAACTTCTCACTTCTACGAAAATATTCCGTTTGAGCCGAAACGGGATGATATGGAAACCTTCGATATTTCAGCATACCGGAAATTATCCCATGATACGCTTGTTTACCGGCTGGAAAAAAATGGAAAAAAAATCGTAATCTATGCTGGAGAGATCAGCAAATTTTCAAAACCGGAGGGTGTTGAACAATATTTTATTGTGGTAGATCATGATGATGGGAAGAGCTTTACCGGAGATATTCTTTACCGCGAAAAATTTCTGAAACTTACCCCGAAAGTAGAGCTCAGGATTATAAAAAGAAAACAGGTTCCTAAGAATTTCGAGTACGATAATAAGGGAAATATCAAAAAACTGGTTTACCTGTAAAAAAATAAAAAAACACCAATGAAAGGAATTTATTATAAAATACCCATAGATTTTGAAGGGCTTACCGGTAAAAAAGATGTTGATAAAATTTCCTTGGAGGCCTCCATTCGTCAGCACATATTTTTATTAGCGACCACGGCTTTGGGTGAGTGTAAATTTGATGAAACCTATGGCACAGAGATTTGGGAAATGGATTTTGATTTGATGAAGAGCGACAATATGCTAAAAGAGCTGATTGCACAAACGGTGAAGACTTCCATTACAAGGCACGAGAAACGATTGACATTAGAGAATGTAGAAGTGTCTGTACAGGATTATAATTTAGGAACATTAGGAAAAATAAAGATGAAAAAGAAAGTAACCATTGCTATTAAAGGATTGATATTGGAAACCAGCCGTCCCTTTACGTTCAGTAATTCCTTCTTTGTGGGACCGCTATCATATTAAATGCTCTCGTAAAGTAAAAGAATAAAAAAATGTCATTTTTCATAAAAACCCATATCGTGCAAAAAGGAGAGACAATTGATGATATTGTTTCTAAATATGACATTCCGGATGCGGAAATACTGCGGTATTTTCATAATCATCATGCTCCGGAAAACAGCAGTCATATTGGTTCTGTTGTGTTTACAGAACAAGAAATTTTCATACCACAAAAACAAGATGTTCAGAAAATATTAGAAAGCCAAAAAAAATTAAGAGAGGATAGGAGTGAGCGGAAGGAAAATCATTTGAAAAATAAAATTCTGTATCCGGATTTCTTGGCAATAAAAAACCATTATCAAGTAAAAATATCTAATTACAAAGATCCAGGCTCTCCGGATGTATTTAGCTTTGATGCCCAACTCCGATATATGAATCAGAGCGAACAAAATTCACCGCTTTTCTATTACAAAAAAGAAAATTATTTAATCAACGATGAAAAACCACATACAAAACTGGGCGATTTGGCAACAGAAGCTATTCAGTTTCTGTATCCGTTAGAATTTTCTTTAGAAAAAAATATTGCCAAACCGTATTCAATAAAAAATTTAAAAGAAATAAGAACACGTTGGGAAAAAACAAAAGACCGTGTTTTCAGCTCTTATTCCGATGCTTATTCTCTTAAATACATCAAAATGATGGATGAAGCAATGAATGAAGGATTAAGCAACTATATTTTAAATGACTTGTTTTTACAATTCTTCTTTTCTCCCTATGTAAACTATAAGAATGGAAATTATGAAGGTGAACGAAATTTTCATACCTACAGGATACTTTATCAAGATACAATGCAAATGCAAATTACCGCAGATGAAATCCATATTGAGCAACAAGCTTACTGTACTGACCCCAGAACTCCGCAGCAAATTCTTGACAAATGGATACCCGATGAAGAAGACATGCAAGAGGAAAGTGACAATACCTTGGAGTCTTACATAAAGGGAGCTTATATTTTAGATAAAAATTATAAAATTTTGAAAAAAGCAAATATAGAGCTGCAAACCAATTTTTATGAAGAAGAAACAATACAAATAGAAATCAACATAATTGAAAGATGAAAAATAAAAAATCATGTCTAGCGAACACGAAAATAAGCATTTTGTAATCCAGAAAGGAAAAGCGATTTGCGATAAAGGCACCAAATTTCCGAATTTTAAAGTAACCAGCCACCAAAAACATTATTGGAATGATGATAGCGGTGATGCAGATTATCTTGCAGTTACAGAAGATGATATTCAGTTTAATCCTCCTGCTGTACCCTTCGGTAATTGTGCACTGAAAAACAACCAGCCGTGTACCTTTTCTGCGGCTGGAAAATGGAAGAAAACCTATGAGAAAGTAAAAGTCACCGGAAAAAGTTGTCTTACCGAAATTTCTGAATTGCAATGTGCTGTCGGCGGAAAAATAAAAGTAATGGAACATGGGCAAAAAGCACAACTTAGTAAACAGAATTTTAAGAATAGCAATGCTACAATCCATAACCAGATAAATCCCTTAGTGGATTTAGACGAGTTTATAGAAGACTTAGACGGTGATGATTTTTATTCTTAGAAATACAAATACACACGATGGGAAAAATCAGCATATTAGGAAATCAAAATCCACAAATAGGAATTCCACAGCAATACAGTCTTTTCAAAACGTTTGAATTTTCAACCGTTCAATCTCCCGTATTTGATTTTCATAACGAAGTGGCTCATTGGGAAATTCATGTCCTGGAAAGAGGAAACTGGAGAAAAACCGTTGGCAATTCCAAAACAGGGGATTCTGTAAGCTACACCTTCAACCAAAAAAGCCTTACCAGAAAAGGAATAAAACTAGTCGTTATAAAAGGTAAAGACAAGGGTGAGCTTATTATAAAAACAAAACCAGCCGGGCAGCCGAAAATAAATAAAATTGAGCTTCTGGATATCAATAAGCATAAAGTAACCAAGCCTTTGAGCTATGCGGATACCCTATATGCTAAAGCGTACTGCACGGATATGGAAGGGGAGACCCTATTTTTTACCCTTTGGGAAGACGATGCCAAAGGAGCAGGACATAGCAAAACAAACCAGGTAAATAAAATCAATACATTTCCTGTACCTGCAAAAGTGAAAAAAGGCATTGCCGAAGCAAAATTTAATATGGCGCAATATACCATGGCATCTATGATTGCCAATAGGCAGGTAGCCAGAGGAGACAAAAATGAAGGAAAAACCCATGAATATTATGTAACCGCAGAATACTTTGGGAAATTGCAAGCCAGTAACAATATTAATATAAATAATCCCGCGTCTAATACATCTCCCCAAAAAGTACCCGCAAGCAGCCAACTAAAAACGCCCACATCTGCCCAGCCGAAAACCGCCCCGAAACCTCCCAATAAAAAGCCGGCACCACCTGCTCCTGCACCTAAAAGGGAAACCTACAAAAAACCGATTACATCCAAAGCTACAACCAAAGCATCCGATGCAAAAGGCAGGATAAAAGAGGTTTCTTTTCTGGATTTTGCAGGAAGGCCTCTGGAGCATGCCAAATATGGCACTACAGTAACGGTAAAGATTACTGCACAAAACATGAAAGGCAGGGCAGTAAAGCTGAAAGTATGGGAAAATGATATCCTGAACCAATTGGTTCTGGAAAAAAATTACATCTTGGCAGGAGACGAAAGTTTTATAAAACTACCCCTTACCCAAGCCATGCAAGACAAAGGAGACGACTGGAAAGAAGGCAGCACCCAAGAACTTTTTTTAGAAGTAGAATATGCAGGGCAAAGCATAGACTCCGAAGTGATAAATGTAGACGAAAAAGCACCTCCCAAGAAAATAGAAACGAGGAGGAGTAAAGCGGTGGTGAAAGACAACAAGCAGGAAGCAAGTAATAAAAGCAAATGTCCTAACTGTGAGAAAGATATCACATTAGAACAGATCAAAGCAATATGTGTAAGTAAAAAAAATAAAAATGGGGTAGAAACAACCTTGATTGAAGATGATACTATAATAAAGAAAGCACTTCCCTTTTTGAATAAGTATAGAAAAAAAGTAGGAATAGACACTTGTATTACGAAAGCTCATTTTTTAGCTCAAATATCACACGAAAGTAAATTTTATGAATTACAAGAAAGATTTAAATATTCTAGTGCTAGTCGAATGAATGGAATATTTGATTCTTATTTTAAACAGTTTGGAAAAAAAAGGATGAGTGAGGCAGAACGATTATCTGAACTATCACTGAAAAAAGAAAATTGGCCAGAAGTTGCTAATGCTATTTATGGAAAAACTCATCCGAACGGAAAAAAACATACAGATCCAAATGATGGTTGGAGATATAGTGGCAAAGGCTTTAAACAGATTACTTGGAAAGGAAATTATGAAGAGTTAGAAAAATATACAAACCAAATTTTCGGCACTAAATACGATTGGACAGATGGAGATAATCCATATAAGCTTAAAAAAAATCCTGAAGAAGCAATCACTTCTGCTCTTGCTTTTTGGGGCAAACATAATATTAACAACGTAGCCACAGAAGTCAGTAATGAAGCGGTTAAAAATGTGACGAGATTAATCAATCCAGCTTTAGACGGTCTATCTGAAAGGGAACGATTTTTTAAGAAAGCTGTAGAAATTTTAAAAGTAAAAGAATGTAAGCCCAAAGGAGAAGTAAAAGTATCTAATGAAAAAGGTACCGTCGTTTTAGTATCTGGTACAGATAAAGTTTTGAAAAATGATCCTGCAAAAGCAGGTTTGCAATGGATGATGTATAAAACCTCTGTCTATAGAGATATTAGTTTAGCTACGTTCAAAAAATTAAAAAACAGTAATAAATTACCTGAAGCAGACTATGTTACATATTTAAGCAGGGACACTCATCAGGTAACAAATTCGAAAGGAACAGAAATTTATAAACATTCTGACAAACGTTTTGGTCAATATAATGAAATTCCTCCTGGAGAATATTTTTTAGTTCCAGGATTGGCAGGGCAAAAGTATTTGGTATACGTTATTGATTCAGAATCAAAATCCGCCAGTTCTGAGAATGGGATTGATGGATTAGATGGCCCAAGAGGAGGCGTTGCATTACATCACTATTGCCCAAGATTTTCAGTAGGGTGTTTTACATTTAATTCAGGTAAAAACACACAACCTATTAAGGATTTTATCAATGAAATCCCTGATTTAAAATTGGGAGATAATAGACCTGTCCATTTTATTTTAGAACATAGAAAAGTTATTGAAACAAAATGGGAAAATTCAGCATATGGAACAAAAAAATGGAAAGGAATATAAATATGAAAAAAATAATTTTTTTATTAAAAACATTTGCTTTAGTATTTGCTATTGCGTGCAATGGGCAAGAAAAAAATAATGATATGAAACATATAGCGCCTTATAATATTTCTCATGAAGGAGACGGAAAGAAATTTAATTATGATGATTTTTCCATAGAAATAATTAAAAAAGCAAAAAAAGATTTAAATAATTTAGGGTTTAAATTTCCAGTTAAAGAAGTATTTAGAGAAAGAATTTTGAAAGTTTATGGTATGGATGTTTTTAAATATGATAATAACATTATTGCTTTGAGACCTTCAGATTTTCCAGAAATAGTTGTTAAAAATGAGAATTATATTTTGGTACAAGATAGCGATTCAGATAATGAATTCTTCATAAATGCCGAAATGCTACTTTATTATAATAAATTTGTTTTTTACAAAGACAAAAATGCTTTTAATTTGTTAAAGGTAGTAAATCCCTATCTATTAAAAGATTTAGTTATAGCATATGGTTATAATGAGGATAAAGAATTAATAAAGTATGTATTAAAAGATTACGATTTTGATAATGTAGTTAATACTCATGATTTGCTATTTTCATATAATCCAGAAAATAATAAATATAGGTTACGAAAGGGTATAATGGATGATATAGAAAATCTTGTTTATGGAGGCAAAGTAGAAGACTTTTCATATGCAAAAGAAGGTAATGGTTATAATAGTATTTCTGAAATCATACAAAAAATAGAATACCAAAAGAATAACTATGTTAATCCTGATGAAACAATAGCTTATTTGTATGACAAAGAATTACAAGTTGGAATTTTAGGATATATTCAGCAAAAATTAGATAATTCTCCAGCTTATATAAAGTTTTTGAAAAAAAATAACTTCTATAAATTTGAAAAATTAAAACAATATGTCGAAGTTATATATCAATCTCCTGATGGCGATAAAGTAGAAAATAATAAATTTTATATTGATGACCCCGACGGCTACACCAATCTCCGCAAAGAAAAAAGTTCATCTTCCGAAGTTTTGCAGAAAATAAAATCAGGAGAATTTATTGATTTATTGGATAACTCTGGCGATTGGTGGCAGGTAAAAACCAAAGAAGGCAAAACAGGCTATGTACACAAAAGTAGAATAAAGTCGGGTAATACAAGCAAACATTCAACTTCCTATTTGTTGTACGACCGCCCCGATTTCTCCAGCTTCTTCCGGGAAATTTTAGCCAAAGGAGAAATAGAAATAGTCCACAGTACAAAAGGTTGGGATTTTGTAAAAATTGATGGTGTTACAGGCTATTTGGCAACAGAAGAAGCCATAAAAGAAAAAGAGAAAATGGCTCAAAAGAAATTCAGTTTTCTGGCAGAAGAAGAATCAGAAGAAAAGTCTAAAAAGAGAAAAGGATTTTGGGATAATTTGTTGGGGTAGAAAAAAGGAAAAGAAAAGTTAGCTAAAGGAGAGTATTGACATTATAATTACTTACATCTTTCAGGATTTGATCATAGTTTAATTAAAAAAATAAACGAAAAATGAGAAAAATTATAATCTTAATTTTTACAATCATTTTTTTTCTTCTCAGTTGTAAAGGAGAGGCTCAGAAGAATGATCTAAATAAAAGCGACAACACACACAATAAAAATATTAATTTTGATAGTGTATTGAAAAGTGGAGATTATACATGGAATGAAAGTTACTTTATGACTGCGGATTACGGAGTAATATACAATGAAAAAACAAATCCATTTGGAAATCTAACAATATACTTAATTCCTAAAAATAAACTTAAAATTAAAAATGAACAAATAGAACAAGAAAACAACAGAGTGAATGGGCTTTCTATTGATGAGTATAAAAAAAAATTTAGAATAATTATTTTTTTAATAGATAAAAAAGACCTTAATTATGCTAAATCTGGAGACCCTTTTTATTACCAAAAACCAGCATATGAAGAAAAAATATACAGCTATGATGAGAATGTTAAGCAATGGATTTTTATAGACTCTATAAAAATACTTAACGAAGGTGAAAATGAGAAAGAACAAGCTTGGCGAGAGAAATATATTTCTGATCAAATACAATCTGATACTAACCCTAAAAATAGTAATGCGTTTACAACAAGAAATTTAAATTCAAAAAAAATTATAGATTCCATCGCTGGAAGCAACTATTTTTTAGTAGAAGAACAAGAATGTGATTTAAATAATGACACGTTTAGAGATAAAATTATTGTTTTAGGAAATAACCACGATATTGATCCACAAAATCCTGAAACTAGAATAGCTCCTATTTTAATTTTATTAAATGAACAAAATAAGAAATATAAAATTTTAACAAACGAAAATATATATCCAAATAATTTCGGAGATGCTTTTAGAAGATTGGTTGTTAAGAATCAATTTTTTACAATTGAACTGTCAAATGAAGTCTCGGATAAATACATTTCAAGTAAATTTATAACTTTTAAATATGATCAAAAAAACATTATTCTGCATAAATATGCAGAAATAATAAATTGGTCTGTAAACAAAACTGATAAAATAAATTATTCTACCAAAGACTTTGGGACAATAACGTTTTTGGATTATGATTCAAACATAATTTCAGAAAAAGTAAATAGTAAGTGATGAAAATACTTTTGGGTTTTTTGATTAAAAATGGCTATAAATTACTTCAAGAAAGTGATTTTAAAAACAAATTGAAAGAATATTTTGGAATCTTAGAATTTTCAAAAGATGAAGATGTTTTGTTTTTTAATCATCCTAAAGGTTATGATATTGATGTAAAAGGACAATTTATAAATACTTATGAAGTTGAATTACATTTTCTTCAAGAAATGGAAATTTTGGAACAAGGCATTAGAAACGAAGATAACAATCACTTTATATGCTACAATAAGATTGTTTTTAATGATGATAGTCCTTCAATTACTCAAATTTTGCAGAATAAAAAAGCTATTGAAGATTTAGTTATCTATTTTGATTACGAAAAAAGTCCAATTCTCTTAAATTTCGCACTTAATTATCTTGATACTGATAACAATGAGGTCATATACATAGAGCATCTATTATTCTATAACGATAAAACAAGACAAGAACCTATAAAAAAACATTTGCTTTTAAAAATTATTGAAAAAAATGAAGATTTTTTTATTACAATTATTTGTGTTTTAGTAGAGTTCTGGGATGGGTTTTCAACAAAAAATATTTATAAATACAGAGCTTTAGCTTTCATGTTTGAAGAATTATTGAAAAAATATGATGTAGAGAAAGATAATAACGAGGGCAATAAAGCCTACCTCATTTTAAATAATTCCTATGTGGAAAAAGAAGACGTTATAGAAAATTTTGTTAAAAATAATTTTTACGGATATGCATTGCTTGAAAAATATTCTAATATATATAAATCATTAGATGAAATTACAATAGACCATAATTCTACTTTAGGTACCAAAATAACCTCGTTAATTCTCCACGACCGTCCCGATTTCTCCAGCTTCTCCCGGGAAATTTTAGCCAAAGGAGAAATAGAAACAGTTCACAGTACAAAAGGTTGGGATTTTGTAAAAATTGATGGTGTTACAGGCTATTTGGCAACAGAAGAAGCCATAAAAGAAAAAGAGAAAATGGCTCAAAAGAAATTCAGTTTTCTGGCAGAAGAAGAATCAGAAGAAAAAAACAAAAAGAAAGGATTTTGGGATAATTTGTTTGGGTAAAAAAAGGAAAAGAAATGAAAAAGTGTAACATGGCTGTTTTTTTATTTAGAATATTTGTTTTAGTATTTGCTATTGCGTGCAATGGTCAAGAAAAAAAGGAAACAACAGACAAATCAAAAACGACAATGGAACAGTTAAAAATTGAAGAAATAAAAAAGTATATTGCATTACAAAAAAATGTTGAGACAGAAGAATATGAACCCCAATCCCCACATGAATTATCTGAAAAGGATTTAAATTTAGCTGCTGAGATTATTAGTGAAGGATTAAAAAATTCTGGCTTTCAAAAATTTTCTGAGGATATTTTTAAAAACAAAGTTTTGAATATTTTTGGGGTCAAGCATAACGAAGATTATTCTAAATGCAAAAAAATTTATTCAACAAATTCATTTATTACTCTTTTTGGAGATGAAATGGATGGAAATAGGCAGACATTAATTAGTAATCAATATGATCTATTTTATTACACGCACAATTATTTTATTTCTAAGAAACAGCGTCTTATACTTCCAATGTATTTATTGAAAGATATAATTAGTGTAAGTTCTCAAAATAAATACAACATAAAGATTCCACAAAGGATAATCTTTCTTAACAAATATATTTTCAACGATGATAAAGCAAGTTTGGCATGGCTTAAAGTTAATGATAAAGATTTTTTAAGAAGCCTTGTATTGAATTTTGGATACACTAAAGATAAGGATTTATTGAAATGGGTTATGGAAAGTGTAAAATTAAAAATCAACCCGCAAGAAAATAACGCAAATGAGTTTGGTAAATTGTTGTGGCACAAAGACTGTTCAGGTACATTAAAAATTCATAATGAAACATTTGAGTTAATGCATGAAAATAATAAAAAAGAATTACCCAAATATGAAGATGATGTATTGGAATATATTTTTTATTTAAATGATGAAAAAAGCAAATTAAACATTGAACTTACTTTTGCCGAGAGAGCTAGAATATCAGCATATTGTCTTCATTTTATGCAGAAAGAAACTAATGACATTTACCAATATATCGGGAAATTTGCAAAATATAGTGATCAAGATAACAGCTTCAGTAAAGAGTTTGAGAAAAATAATTATTATGATATTCCAAATTTCAGACAAGAATGGAAAGAAGCAAAAGAAGAGGGAGATGGAACTTGGTATCCTGGTATGGAGGGCGCTTTTAATAATTCTGATGAAACAGAAAAAGCATCAACTATTTTCCATCTCCACGACCGCCCCGATTTCTCCAGCTTCTCCCGGGAAATTTTAGCCAAAGGAGAAATAGAAATAGTCCACAGTACAAAAGGTTGGGATTTTGTAAAAATTGATGGTGTTACAGGCTATTTGGCAACAGAAGAAGCCATAAAAGAAAAAGAGAAAATGGCTCAAAAGAAATTCAGTTTTCTGGCAGAAGAAGAATCAGAAGAAAAGTCTAAAAAGAGAAAAGGATTTTGGGATAATTTGTTGGGGTAAAGAAATGATAAAAAATGCAAGAACATAAAACAACCAGAAATTAAAAGAAGATAAAAAATCAGACAACCGGAACCAAAAAGAATGAACCAAGACCGTATCAAAGACCGAATATTAAGAAAAGCAGCCCGCATGTGGGGATATAATGAACTGGAAGCAGAATCCTCTTTCGATCCTGTTATCAGTTTGTTATTGTCGGCCTGTGCAGCAGAACTGGAAAAGCTGGGGTCCGAGCTGGAAAGTTCCCGCTCCAGAATCATAGAACGCGTGTTGGAAATAATGTTTCCGGAAGAAGTTTCGGGAGTTGTTCCCGCAAGAACACTTCTGCAGGTCAATCCACTGGAGAATAACACAAAAATATCTTTTTATAACAGCTTTAAAACATCCGTACGGAAGCAAAATATTTACAGCCCTGCGGAAAGCACCAGCAAAGAAGTCCATTTCAGTCCTTCCATAGAAGCCAGGCTTACCACAGCAAAAGTTAAATATATAGCATATGCCAATACTTTAAATCGGGTTGAAAGCTTCTTTTTCGAAGATGCTGTGGGAAAAGCAGAAATACACCTGCCCTCTGGAGAGCTCTGGCTGGGTATTCATTCTCCCGACAAACAGAACCTTGAAGATTTGATGTTTTTTATTGACATCAACAATACCTATCAGAAAGAGCTGTTCTACTATTACCTTCATCAGGTAAAAGTCTATTTTGCCGGTAAAGAATATGAACTTAAAGAAGGCTATAATGTAGAAAATGAAAGTCTGAACCTTGAAAATATCATCACTAAAAATTATTCGGATCTTGAACATATTTATAATGAAATCAACCAGTTTTACAGGCCGTATTTCTTTACGCTGAAAGCAGGGCTATCCTTTTCTGAAAAACCGGAAAAAGAAGAGTTATTCACGAAACACTTTCCGGGGAATGACGTAGAAGCAGAACATGATATCTTCTGGCTGAAATTTAAATTTTCAGAAGCAATAGTTCCTGAAATTTTACAGAATGTACGTTTTGCATTAAACTGTATTCCCTTCCTTAACATCAAAAACGAAAACATCAGCCGCAGAATAAAAGGAAGGCTTAATATTATTCCGATTGATGAAGGAGAACAATTTCTTGAGCTTGATTATGTATTGGATGAACGCGGAAAAAGATTAGATATCAAAAACTACGAAACCGAAACCGAAGAACTAACGTCCGTACTAAGAAAAGGAGGAGTCTCAAGATTCGACAGCAGAAGCGCTTCCGAATTGCTACAGTACCTGCTGGAGCTGATAAAAGATGAAACAGCCGCCTTTGCAGGAATGGGAGTCAATTCAGTCAGTGATATTCTCAGGCAGATCAATCAGAATGTCGCATCACTTCATCAGCTCGCAAAAGAAAAAAACTTTACCCAAACCAATAATCCTTACCTGATCATTTCTTCCGGGAACCCGGAAACAGATTTACAGTGCCAAATTTCATATTGGTCTACAAACGCACAGGATGGGAATGAGATAAAACAGATGACAAGGCTTACAGCAGCCGGCCCGGAAAACGGATTATTTGAGAATTCTGCCCTGGCCATCCGTACTTCGGTGGGCGGGAAAAAGAAACTTTCTCCCCAGGATAAAATATTGGAATACAGAAACGCTCTGCTCACAAGAGGCCGAATCGTTACGATAGCAGACATCAGGGCTTTTGCTATGAATCATTTTAAAAACCTCATTGCAGACGTGCAAGTTCAGAAAGGCACACAGAAAGAAGCCTCATTAAAAGGAGGTTTCAGCAGAACGGTTGATATCTTTCTTGTCCGCAATAAAGAAGACACAGAAAATATTCGTAGAGAAGAATGGGAATATCTCTGCGACAGCTTCTTGCTGAACCTGAAAAATGCGTCGGCAAATATGTATCCGTACCGGTTATTTGAAAAATAAATGAGAATCATCACAACTTAATACCGATTATTAAAAAAGTAAAAACAACTTAAACTCAATATATTATGTTATCAAACAAAGGAATCGGTGGTAATGAAGTACCATTGGAAGCAAACGAAGCGATTGTGGAAATCCCACAAAACAGAACACTCTTCGCACAGAAACTTACCGCAGAAGACCCGGTAAAACCCGAACTTGTGGAAGGACTTACCACGGTAGAAAAAGTCTTTGAACACTTTAAACCGGAAATTAAAGTCGATTTTGAAAACGCAGAAGGCGCCACCCGGATGGAATCTCTTAAGTTCAGTAATCTCGGAGATTTCGGAACGAAAGGAATTACAGCGCAGAGCAATTTCCTTAACGGGCTGGAAACGGAAAAAGACCAGTACCAGAAAATTGTAAAGCAGCTCAAAACAAACAAAATCCTGAAAGCGGCACTGGAAGATCCCGAAGCAAAGAAAGCACTGCACGATACGTTGCTGTTGCTCATTAAAGAACTGGAAGAAAATAAATAACCTTAAAAACGCAAAAAATTATGTCACAAAAACAACAAGAATCGCAACAAATTGAAACTCCTGTACTGGAGCAGAAAATAGCAGGACATACACCTGCCGATAAATTATTGGAAAAACTGGCGCGCTACGGAGGATTCGACTTGCTGGAAACCTCGATTGAAAATGTGCAGAATATCAATCCGGAACGTAAAGCCAGAAGAAAAATTTTCCTCACCGAAAAAAGTAAAGAAAAAGAAAGAGAAGTTCTTAAAAAAACGCTTGAGCTCTGGGCCGGGGTTATCGGAAAAAACAATGCGGTTGCAGATATGGTATCGCACTGCGAAGCACAGAAAAAATCTGCGGAAGAACTGTTGGCAAAAAATCTTTCCAGAGCCGTGGAAGCTACCCGCGAACTGGAAGCCAACTACAGAACAATTGCTCTGTTCTATAAAAATACCGAGTCGGAAAAAGTAAAAAACATCACAATAGTAAATGCTACACTTGAGCAGCTGAAAGATCTCGACAATACACGATTTATCGACACAATTCATGCCGAGCTGTCTGATAATTACGACAGACTTGACCTCAAGAACAATTACGGGCTTTTGGTAATTCCTGGGTATTTGGGCTCCAACACCGTTGTGGAAAAATGGGCAAAAATTGCCCATGAAAACAAGGTAATGCTGGTGACGGATTTTGAACACCTTGATGAACCGGATGATGTAATGGAAATGTTCGATCAGGCCTATCTTACCGGAGGAGAAATCTACCGCTCAAATATATTAATGACCTGCAACTGGCTGGTGGGAAGAGGAAGATTTGAGGAAATTAATGAACCGGATGATTTATTTGTACCTCCCTCCGGAGCCCTTGCAGGAAAGGTTTATAAAACTTTAATGTCTCAGGTAACGGCAGGCAAAAAATTCGGGGGAATAAATGAAGTGGACGGAGTAAAGTTTGACCTTAAAAAAAGCGAAATCGCCAACCTTGAAAATATGGGATTGATTCCCATGGTAAACGAATACGGAAAAGTAATGGCGTTTTCCGGGAAAACTCTCTTCAACGGAGATAATCTCGGGCTGCAGACTTATTCCGTAGTAAGGGTATTCGATTATGTAACCAAAGTCCTGATGGATTTCCTCAACAGGAGAGCTTTTGAGAATTTTACGGCTGTAACCAGAAAAGAAATCATGAACCAGATTGTAAGATTTTTAGATGCGATTACAGGCCCCGGAAAACTTATTGAAAATTTTGAAATCAGAAAATTTGAGCAGGATCCGGTGCAAAAAGACCGTATTCATCTGGATATTCATATGAAACCTTATTTCCCGGCAAAAAACTTCCTAATTAAAATGGACGGACATAAAGGAGACGACGGAAATGAATGGAATACGGAATATGAGCAAAAATAACCGAAAAATAGCATCGTGTCACGATGCTGCAGGAGTGAATAGGTAATCTGAGAAAGTTCCTCCTGCCTTTTTTCGTAATTTGTGTTTTTTTGGCACAGGGGCATTTGCTCCTGTGCTTTTTTAATTGGAAATCTCCTGATAATTGACAGATAATACACTGAAGTTCAATTGCTAATTTCCTGAATATATAAATTTATTAATATGATATTTTATCAAATAATTAAATATTTATATAAATAATATATTTCTTGTATTATTATTAAATATTAACTTTATTTATTGTTAACATAATAAAAAATGTGATAAAAAATTACGAATAATGCTTGTTTTTATAAAAATAAATTTTATTTTTGAAAAGTATTCTGCCTCTTTAATAAAATGCACGAATTCAGGAATATATTCCATAGTTGGTAGTATTATCATTTTAAACCTAAATATATTTATTATGTCATTTAAAACCATTTTAGAATACGCTGGCGCAAAGCGTAACGTTTTATCAGTAGAGTTCGGTATGTTACAGGAAACCGACAAAACGGGAAGACCCTCTTCCGTAGCCCGTGGAGGAAAAATTCATTTAACGGTGGAAGGAACCGGCGAAACTGATCTTTTTGAATGGATGACCAATTCTTTTGAAAGAAAAGATGGCAGCATTAAATTCATTAAAAGAGACAGCGATGCTACACTGAAAGAGCTTAAATTCAAGGAAGCGTATATCGTGAAGTACACTGAAAATTTTGATGCTTCAGGAGAAAACCCCCTTACTGAAACTTTTGTGCTTTCAGCAAAAGAGATCGAATTAGGCAATGCAAAACATGTCAATGAATGGGTATAGCCCTCTCTGTAAAGTCAAAATAAATTGACTCCAAACAAAATCAAAAACATTCCAGATTCTCAATAAAAGATACTCTTCAACCGGAAATTATACCCGGAAATCTGTCGTCAGTTAATGTAAACAGTTTTCCATGACTTAATTTTCAACCCATTTTGCGAGAACCGGAAACTTGTTATCACAAAACACCTATTAACCGAAAAAAAAATTATTATGTCATTTAAAGCAGTATTAGAAGTAGCCGGAAAAAAATACAATATCCTGAATGTAAATTACGGATTATTCCAGGAAACCGACGCTACAGGTCGCCCGTCTACCATCACAAGAGGAGGAAAAGTAGATGTTACCGTAGAAGGAACAGGATCTACAGAACTTTTTGAATGGATGACCAATTCTTTCGAAAGAAAAGACGGGAAAATAATATTCTTCAAAAGAGACAGTGAAGCCACACTGAAAGAACTCAAATTCACGGAAGCCTATCTCGTAAAGCACAAAGAAAGATTTGATTCGGTGGGAGAAAATCCGCTTACCGAATCGTTTACCATCTCTGCAAGAAAAATAGAAATGGGAAGCGGTGCTTACGAAAATGAATGGGTATAACCCAAACAAAAATGGGTGATAACGATATTGCCCATTTTTTATTACACTATAAATTACAATTTTTTCCCCAATCGACAAACCCAAAAACTATGTCATTTTTATCAAAATTAGAGCTCGACGGCAATACATATACCATCCTCGAATGTAAATACAGGTTTACCCAGCCGGTGGATGGTACCGGAAAACCAAAAGGAATTCCTAAAGGCGGTGAAATCATGATCCGTATCGAAAGCACTGGCAATCCCGAACTATTAGGCTGGATGCTGGATCATAACCAGGTAAAGAACGGGAAAATCATTTTTTATCGAAGAGACGCCATGAGCAAACTCCAGGAACTCGTTTTTGAAAAAGCATACTGCATTGAATTTTCAGAACACTTCAATGCCGCCAATGAAGAACCCTTACAGATAGAAATGCACCTTATTGCAAAAAAATTTAATATAAACGGTGCCGTTCACGAGAAAATGTGGCGCGACTAAAACAATGAATCCTTGTGCATAAGCACACAGCATCAGCCAAAAATACAAATATGGAAAATACAGACTTTGATCATACCGTGATCTTCGGAACTTCACGTTCCTTTAAAGAATGGCTTCAGGACCCTTCCAACCCGATCGTTTACTGCCTTCTTACACTCGACGGAAAAGAATTTCTCGCCAAAAACAGCTATTCTGTAGAGCTGCACCAGAAAACATCCGATCACGATACTTTTACCATAACCGTTCCCGATGACGCGTTAGACAGCTTTGAGGGATATATTATGGAAAACTCTAAAAATCTCCTCGGTAAAAATCTGGGGATTGCCTACTGGCGTTTCGGGAAAATAAGACAATCTTTTTCAGGGATTATCGCCGGAATCAAAAATAAAAAAGACGAGGGAGGAGGATACGGAAACCTTACCATTACAGGCTGCTCGCCCGGTATTTTACTGGAAAGCGGAAAAGACTGCCAGAGCTTTGAAGATAAAACACTGGAGGAAATTATCACCCAGGTTACAAAAGATTATCCCCGGGAAGCCAAAGTAAAAGTTGCACTTCCCAATACCAAAACCACTTTACCGTACACCGTTCAATACGCAGAATCCGATTACGCTTTCATCCGGAGGCTTGCCAGAAGGCATGGTGAATTTTTCTATTATAATGGAGAACAATTAATTTTCGGGACAGCGACTCAGCCTCTAATTGACCTTGCCGAAAACGTTGATCTTATCCATATTGAGTTTGACCTGAAAATAAAGCCCCAGGACTTTAGTTACACCGCTTACGATACGCTTAGCGGGTCAAAAGTTGAAAAAAACAGCAGTGCACTAAAATCTGAATTTAAGGAAAATATTTTTCAGACGATCGCTGTGAATGCGTCCGGAAAGATATTTCAGAAAAAGCCGAAAATGTTCTTCAGTCAGGCAGGAATCAGCGAAAATTCAGACAAAGAACTGGAAGAGGCCGTTCGGTTGGAGAAAGAGCGTCGTGAAAACCTGATGCTGGTAAAAGGCCGAAGCAAAGATCCGGAGCTGAAAATTGGGGGAAGAGCGAAGCTGACTGATATCAACGGGAAAGCTATGGAAACGTACCGCATCATAGAAATCAGGCACGTTCATGAAGGCGGTGATGATTATTACAACGAATTTGTCGGGATTCCCGATTTGTTCAACGCTGCACCGTATATTGACACTGAAGCTGTACCGAGAGGCGAAGCGCAGCCCGCAAGAGTGGTAGAAAATGATGATCCTATGGGAATGGGACGTGTACGGGTACAATTTCCATGGCAGGAGGAAAAAGGAGAAAAGACGCCATGGATCAGGTTGGTACAGCCTCATTCAGGTGCCGGGAAGGGATTTTATTTTATCCCGGAAATCGGCGAGGAAGTGCTGGTAGGTTTTGAGGGTGGAAATGCGGAGAAGCCTTTCGTAATGGGAACGCATTATAATGGATCAGAAACAAGTTCTTACCACACTAGTGGAAATGATAAAAAGGTAATCCACACAAGGTCTGGAACTAAGATTATTCTAAATGACGCAGAAGGCTCTGTTTTCATAGAAGATCCGAGCGGGAATACGTATTTGATGGATGGGCAAGGGAATATTAATGTGAATGCGCCGAATGACATGAATTTTACTGTTGGTAAAAATCTCAATATCAGTGTAGGTCAGAATATGGCCACAACAGTCGGGATGAACAAATCCGACAGCATCGGGATGAACAACACCGAATCTATTGGCGCTATGAAAATGACTTCTGTGGTGGGCGATGCAAGCCTGTTTATCACAGGAAAGCTCACAGAAATGATTGAAGGTGATGTGCATAGCGAGACGAAGAAAGGGAAAACCGTAGTGAATAATGAAAAAGGAATAGAAACTTCAAGCAACAGCACCATTACAAAACACGCCAAAAATGATATTGAAAACAGAAGTGGCGAAAAAGGTAAAGCTCATTAAATAATGAATTTTTTATTATGAGTAGAACAAGATTTGTAAAAGGTAAAATTTTTGACATTGCAGAAAAATTTTCTTACCACTCAGAAAGTAGCATTATAGAAAGCAGCGCTGTTTTTTACCAAGAAAAAAGCGAAACTGTAATATTGCATGGTGGGAACCCGGAAAATCCTCCTTCTGCAGATTTGGTGGATTATTATTTGAAAATTAGAATAAAAGATCCAACAAACTATAAAGGAGAATTTGGCTTTGATTGGATAGATATCGACCCTGTTTCTGAGGAAATACAGAAAATACAAGACGTTGGCTTCTCTGATGTAGAATATTATTATAAAAAAGGCGCTACAGCTAATGATTTGGGCGATATTATTGCAAAAAGTACAGATGAGCCTGGAGCAAAAGCCGCTATAAAAGAAAATTATAAATTTCCGGATTCTCTGAAACCCTGTACCGATGGCAGAGTTGACCGCCCTTTTGTATTAATAAAACCTAATCAGGAAATTTCTCTATCCTTAGAAGTAAATATCCCTAAAGGAGGAACACTTACAGATGAGAAAATCTACCTTACAGATGACGAATTTTACAGCTTTGAAATGGTGGGCGGAACCAAAGATGCGGCAACCAAAAGGGCAGAGATTAAAATATCTTCAGATAAAGAAGTTGTAGAGCTTAAGATAAAATGCCTGAAGGAATCTCCAGAAAAAAAATATACGATACTTCAGGAAAACTCGGTTTCCGGGAAAAAGGGAATTCCTGTTGGGGGATTTTTTATGATGGAAAATAAAGTGCTGAAACTGAAGTTTAGGGTAATATCCTTGGTTTCCTCTGATGGTGCTCCTGCTGCAAAGGCTCAGGCATTGTTCCAGAAATTTAAGGATAATAAAATAAAAGAATATCTTAATGAAAATTCCCTGAACCAAGCAGGCTATGAAGTGGAAATAGAAAATCAAACGATGTTTGATACATTGGGAACAGGTGATCTGGATGATTATTTCTACGCGTTTGACAAAACTGACTGGACTAATAAAAAATACTTTGCTAATATTAATAAACAGAAACATGATATAGACCCAGCTACCGGATATTGCAGAGCAGCTAGCTGGGATCCTGTAAAAAAAGAATGTGCAAAAATACCTGTGCCCACAGATGTTATCGTGGATAACCAAAAAGACTTAGGGTTGCCGGATAAGCCAAATGAAATGGATGGAATTACCATTACCGAATACAAAAACAAGCTAAAAGCAAAAGGCAAAACCTATGAAGGAGGAGTCATCATTTTAAGTGATTTTGAATCTTCTGATGAAGCAACAGGAGCATATAGCCGTACTTCACCACTTAATCATTATGCATTAATGGTATATTCTAGTAATACAGAATCCAAAGATACTTACGCACACGAAATTGGACATATGCTGGGACTTCCGCATTTGTTCTTTGATACACGGGAAAAGGAGGCTTATAAAATTGCAAGAGAAAGTATTTTGGGAAATGGACAACCAGAAAAAAATCCAGATGGAACAAAAAATAATGGATATAGAGCTGGAATAAAAAAATATATTAGTAATGTAGCTAGTTCCACAGAAACGTATTATGGTTGGTATAATTTAACTGCAATAAGGGATAATATTATTTCTGCATTGGAAAAGTATAATCGAGCTAGACAATCTGAAGTAGAAAAAGAAAAGAGAGAAAGAGACGCTAAAAAAGCATATTATATCAACTTTAAAGATAGCGATTTGGTAGGGAAGACTCAAACTAAGAAAGAATATTTTTCTATTTGGAATGAGAATATTAAAAAAATAGAAAACTACATTGAGGATAATAGGAAGGCAATATCAGACTTAAGAACTAAAAAGGTAAATAATTATGTTGAATCCGAATTAATTAAATGGTTTTTTAAAACAGATCTTATAAGGCTACTTAATGAAAATCTAAATTATTATAACAAAGTTATAGAACAAGTTCATTCTAATTATTTAATGTTCGTACAAGGCAAAACAAAAAATATGATGGATTATCATAATACAAGAGTAGTATATTTAAGTAATCAAATAAGAATAATGAGGAGTGATATACAAAATTATATAGATATGGTAGCCGAAAAACCCAAATCTAAGAAAAAATGAAAAGAAAATTAATATTTATTATTTGTTTTTTAATAATGTTTATTTCTTGTAACTCTGTAAATAATCCAAACCACCCCAAATGGCTTTGTAATAAAAAAATTGCTTGCAAAAAGCATCCAATTTTAGAAAAACCTAAAAGAATAGAATTTACAAGACTTTATAATAACTCTGAAATAAATTTCAAATATATTGATTTTCCTAACGAAGATCAACGGTTGGCTTTTGTTTTATGTGAAGATGAATTTGAAGAAGGAGGACTAAGAAAAGGCCAAATTATAGATGGTTACAAAGAAGGCAAATGGTTAAGCGGAGATGCGGATTTTGATGATAATGGAACCGTTTATGCAAAAGGAGGAATATGGCGGGAGGAATATTTCAAAAACGGCTTAAGAGATAGTATTTACAGACGTTTTGATGCTGACGGAAAAATCATTTACGAAACTATTTTCAAAAAAGGCACAGGACTTTGGAAAGAATTACACAGCAATGGAGCTTTATATTTTGAAATGTACACCAAAGATGGATATTTTACAGATACGTTAAGGCTACATGATGACAAAGGAAAAATTATAGGAAAAAGATTGTATAAAAAAGACTCATTGGTGTACGAAGAAGGATTACCGTGTTTTCCGTACCGTCCGAGTAGTGTGCCAAGTGATTGATGGAGTTGCTATCAAATTAGAATAATGCGTAATGATATAAAAAATTATTAATATGAAAGTAATACATAAGTTTCTCATTGTTATATTTCTAATCTTTGGACAGGTATTGATTTATTCACAGGTACCAATTCCGTTATACAAAATGGTAATGAACAGTGACGCTGTCTTAATAGTAGAATCGAAAGATTATCAATACGTTAGCGATCAAAAAAGTGAATTTTATATTGAAAACAGTATAAAACTTGGGGGTGATTTAAATATTTTAAAAAACAGATATAATACAAATTTCAAGAATTTAAAAGTTAAAATAGAAACAAATAATAATGATTTCTATCAAAACATTAATGGTGAAGAGTGCTCAGGTATTAGTAATATTATAGAAAAAGAAAAAAAATACTATAATATTTTTTTTCTAAAGAGAAAAGAAAAGAAATATTTTGTGATTGCTCATCTGTGGAATAATATATTAGCAGATGACTTACCTTTTTTTGAAAAAAACATAGGTGAAATAAATTTAATTTCAAAAGAGAAAAATGCAATAAAAAAACACAAAAGTATAAAAGAGTGGTTTGAATCTTCAAATAAAACCCATCCTAACCAATATATTATTGAGACACCTTTCACCGAGGAATTAAAGAGTTTTTTTGAAAAAACTAAATTAAATTCTTCTAATTATTAATGTTCGTACAAGGCAAAACAAAAAATACGATGGATTATCATAATACTCGAGTAGTTTACTCACAAAATCAAATAAGAATAATGCGTAGTGATCTGCAAAATTATATAGATATGGTAGCCGAAAAACCCAAATCTAAGAAAAAATGAAAAGAAAATTTTATTATTTGTTTTTTAATAATGTTTATTTCTTGTAACTCTGTAATAATCCAAATCACCCCAAATGGCTTTGCAATAAAAAAATTACTTGCAAAAAGCATCCAATTTTAGAAAGCCCTAAAAGAATAGAATTTACAAGACTTTATAATAACTCTAAAATAAATTTTAAATATACTGATTTTCCTAACGAAGATCAACGGTCGGGTTTGTTTTATGTGAAGATGAGTTTGAAGCTTATGCCGGACAATTCAGCCATTTTACTGCTACAGATGGAACTGTTTTCGGAACGCCTGAAAAGTATGAAGAAAAACCCACCAAATATTTTTTGGAGGGATGGTGGAGTTATGATGCACAAGGAAGCAATAGGATTACGGAGGCAAAGATTGATGATACGGTTTATTTCAATATTATTACCCAAAAGATCCCAGATATTGATCCTGTTACAAAAATATCATCAGAAATCAGTATACAATTATATGATGATGATGGGGGTTGGGGAAATGATCCAGATCCAATAAGTGTTCGAGAGGTTATGAAAGATCCTATAACTGGAAAAGAAATTCAGGGAGACTTGGTAACCTCAAAAATTGTGTCCGGAAATAGAGTGAGCTATTCTCAAGGAATTAATCCAGAAGATGTAAAATTAAATGATGTATTAGCCTTTATATTACAGCATTGGTCAATATGCAATGTTTATGGTGAGGTTCATAAAATAGAATTTTATGTAAAAGGAAGCCAGAGTAATAAAATGGTTAAGTGGTGGGAAGAGAGATATCAGCATCTTAAAATATATAGTGTTTGGTCTTGGAAAGGTGAGCAATGTACAACGGCTGTAAAAACAGCATTACAAGAGGGGGGAATTTATATGCCAGATGAAACACAAAAACCAAGTGGAATTTTATTTGATTTAAAAAATGTTTTTAGCACATCAAAAGATCATTTTTTAGAGCCTTCTAAAGAAGTTATTATTAAACATGAGAGTGTAGATTGGCAACTATAATTAACATAAATTTTATGAAGGTAAGAGTCCTTTTTTTAATATTGTATTCAATATTATTAACTGATTGTAAAAAAAAAACAATGAATAATTCAGATAGAATTTATTATAATACAGAAGAGTTTTCTGTTTTTGAGAAAAATGCTAAAGTAAGTTATGAACAAGCTTATGACATTTATTTAGACTATGTAAAAAATGAAGACATTTATTTAGAACCGGTATTTCTTTTTTGTAGTGGTAAAGACTATGTATTTGGAGTTTCAACAAATCCACAAAATGATAAAATGAATCGTTCTTGGAAACTTTATAAATTAAAAATAAACTCTCAAACAGGAGAAATAGAGAGGATAGAGGGACAAGTAAAATAACAGCAATATGATAATTTTTCAAACATGTTGGTGAAAAATTAATTGGAAAAGGATTTCATTTCATTCCCGAAATCGGCGAGGAAGTGCTGGTCGGTTTTGAGGGTGGAAATGCGGAGAAGCCTTTCATAATGGGAACGCATTATAATGAAATCCAAAGACGACATGATCTGTTTGATAAAGGCTCATTCTGCCGCAGGGAAAGGATTTCAATTTACTCAGGAAATGATAAATTCATAACCGGAGCTGAACCCGGAATAATCTTAAATTATACGATAAGATGCCAAATGAAAATAAGCGGGGAAAACCGAAGATAAGCTGGCAAAGATTAATAAAAAACCAAATTTATTTAAAAACATAAATGATGAACATCAGCATCATCACCTATCAGGTCAGAAAAGGAGACACCTTAGAATCTGTCGCCTTGCAAACAGGAATATCTGCCGAAGCACTGAAACAGTACCATAATACCTACTGCGGTCTGGATGAGCTTATCGGGCATAACCTTGATAATGTTCATACAATACTCATCCCGCCTCCGGAAAAAATCCGGGAACTGAGAGAAAATAGCAATAATATCTTAAAACAAGAAATGCGTCCGTCGCGTTATCTGTTTAAAAATTTCTATGCAAACAATTACGAAGTTAGTGAGCATTTTCAAAAATCAGAAACAGAAAATGTAATAATAACTTACAACGTTTCATTGAATGTTCATGAAACAAAAGATCAAGGATTTATCATCGAAACAGAAAGCTCTGGATTTAAAAAAAATAATGAAATTCCCGATGATAAAATAAGTATGCTTTCACTATCCTGTATGGAAGCGCTTTATCCCATAGCTTTTATCGTTGCCGCACAGGGAAGTATTTCCGGCTTTTATCACTATAAAGAAATCGTACGAAAATGCAGAAAGAAATTAGAAGACCCGGACAACTTTTTTGTTGGTGAAATTTCTCAGAACTATATCAATAAGTTCAGGGATTGTTTTAACAATGAAAAGCTCCTGCTTGAAAAGTTCCGCTCGGCATTGATTTATCAGTTCCTGTTTCCTAAAATGGAATGGTTTCATAAAAATAAGCCGTGGGAAGAAACCTTATATATCGTTCAGAATTCCTTTCCTGTTACCTGTTTGATGGAAGCTGAATATCACGAATCTCGCGATTGCATTCAGACAATACTCCGCGGAAACACAAAAGACGAATATTCCTTACAGGAATTGCTTGCAGGACGAAGATTTCCGGAGCGTTCTGAAGATTGGGGTTCCGGGGAGATAATCTTGAAATACGAAACAGATAAGCAGACACGGCAGCTTTTAAAAGCAGCAGCCCAAATTATTTTAAAAAATAAAGATAAAACATTCAGCAGCTACCAATTAATTCTACACCGAAAGAATTAATTTATTAAATTTAACCACATAAAAAACACCACATCCGATGAAAAAATACCTTATCCAGAAGGACGATTCCCTTTCATCCGTAGCAGAGCGGTTTTCTGTAAAAGATGCACAGACGCTCCGGAATTTTCATAATACGCACTGTCCCCTGGAAGACCTGCTGGGCTACGACCTGGTTCCCGGAAAAGAACTGCTGATTCCTCAGGAAGCACGATACCTTAAAGAAAACGAAGAAGTTTCCCATCCTTTTAACGGATATGATGATGAAACCCCATCCGTGGAAAGAAGCCATGAATCCGAACAAGAAGAGACAGATACAAAGAAAGAAAACGAAAATACCACAGGCAGTTCCGGACTGCATGAAGGAAAATACTTTGTCGTACAGAAAGGGACATGCCAATGCAATCAGGGTTTTAAATTTCCGAAATTCAGGGTAACCAGCCATCAAAAGCACTATTGGAACGATGCAGGCGGGGAGGCAGACTATCTTGCCGTAACCGAAGATGACACCCAATTCGATCCTCCTGCGCAGCCTTTCGGGCAATGCAGGCTCAAACCTTCATCCGGAGGATATCTTCCGTGCACGTATGCACCGGCAGGGAAATGGACGAAGGCCTACGAAAAAGTAAAAGTGATGAATAAAAGCTGCATCACAGAAATCTCCGAACTGTTGTGTACTTCCGGAGGGAAAATCACCATCCTGAAGCACGGACAGCAAAGCGAACCCGGAAAGAGCCATGTTACAAAAGCAAGCACTCAGGAACAGCATGTTTACAATCCTATTATAGACTTTGATGAGTTTCAGGAAGAATCCGGAACTAATTATGGAATGGCGTGGTAATTTAAAAACACAAAAAATATGAGTAAAAAAGGCGTTTCAGCGGTTTCAGGAAACACATCTCCCCTGGTTGGAGAAAAATACAGCTACCATATTGCAGGGTGGTATCCCGATACTCCGGATGCAGAAAAAGACCCTTCCCGTGTAACCTGGGAACTCTTCATAAAAAGAAGCAACGGGAAATTTACCACCACCAACATTAAGAAAAAAGGAACCGGTGATTTCACATTTGGTGAAAAAGCATTAGGGCATACCTTCCGCTTGGAAGCTTATCTTTATAAGCCTGAAGGAGGCGGATTAATGATTACCCCAAAACGCGACAAAATACCGAGAATAAGTAAGGTTGAGCTGTTTTATGTGGATGATTCCAGAGGAACTACCTTCAGCTTCATGGAAAAGCTCCGTGCAAGAGCTTATGCGGTGAACCTGTTTAATAAAGAACTTGTTTTTACCCTTTGGGAAGATGATGCTAAAGGTGGCGGACATAGCAAAAGCAATACGCCCATTGCCACACAAAAAACGAAAGTAGACCACAACGGCATCGCCGTTACCGAATTTCTCCTGTCGAAAGCCTTAATGCAGAAAGCCATGCAGGGCGAAGCAGATCCTAAACAATTAGAGTTTTATGTAACGGTAGAATACTATTTCCATAAAAAACATGCAACGGATAATGTCGAGGTGAATAATCCTTTTCCTCAAACTCCGAAATCAAAAACCTCATCAATACCTGCCAAAGCCAAAGGCTCACCCGCAGAACAGAAGCCTAAATCTAAAAAAGAAGAAAAAGGAATTTTAGAAAGCATTGCAGATCAATTTCTGGAACTTTGGGATTGGAGCGAAAGCAAAGGAACCATCAAAAAAAACCAGCCGCCAACCCTGCCGAAACCGGAAGGCAGAAGCCCGGCGGTGGTGAGTGAGCCTAAGCAGCAACCTGTTAGAAATTGCGGAGAAAAATATTGTATAAAGAAAGGAGATAAGAGCGAACTTATCAGGGAAATTAATATACGTCTTGCCGGGTTCGGAGGTAATGTTCCTACGGATGAGTTTACTGACAGGACTGAAAAAATGATAAAACAGTTCCAACGAGATTATATGAAAGTACCTGAAACAGGTAAAGTTTGTGGAAATGTTTTGAGGGCTATTGATGAGTTTGGAAGTAGGTATCCTGTTGATATTAATGAGAGAAAATGCCCGTGTAAAGAATGTAAGGGTTTTGGAAATGGTTTGAATTCTAATGAAAGAGGAAATTCCAAAATATTAGAGATGTACAGAAAATATGAATACCCTGGGATTCACAGAACTCTCATTTGGGTAGAAAAAGCAATAAAATTCTATCTGGCAAACCAAGAAAAATCAAAAAAACTTAGAGTAGGTTTAATATTTTCAGGATATAGATGCAATGCAAATAATAGGCAGAAAGGAAGAAAAAGTACTAATCATATGGGAAAAGCTTTAGATTTACATATTTATGGTATATCAAATACTTCTAACACAGAATCTACGGCAGACACTGTTAGAGATTTATTGGTAAAATATACTAAAGCTGAATATAGATGGAAGGGAAAAAATGTTATCGCATTAGAACCAAGTACAAGAAATAGAATTGGTAAGGAATTTATAGCAACAACTTGGGTGCATTATGATGTAAGAACATTTGATTTAGAGTATCTTAAAGATGAATATTTTGTTAAATACAATAACGGTGTGAATGGAGATTCAATTTTCCAATTAGCATTAAAACTTGGTTTTTCACAAACTTGTAGTTGTTTAGGCGGTGGACAATCGGCAGTTAATAAAATAGAGCAAAAAGGGAAAGACGAAAGAGTTGATCCTAAAACATTAAAAGCGAGCGATGAAATTACTGAGTTCATAAAAGATTGGGAAAAATACCGAAAAATGCCATATAATGATTCAAAAGGTTACTGCACGGTTGGATATGGACATTTAATTAAAAAGAAGAAATGTGAAGACATTATTATTCCAGCCGAATTTAAAGATGGTGTTTCAGAAGCAAAAGCAACACAATTATTTAGAGAGGATTTAAAAGAGTTTGAAATGGCAGTACAAAGAGATGTTACCGTAAAACTATATCAAAGAGAATTTGATGCATTAATAGATTTATTATTTAATTGTGGACAATACTTTCTAAGTAGCGGAAAAGCTCCAAAGCTTTATAAAAATTTATTAGATGAAAAATATGAAGATGCAGCAAAAGAATTTTTGGATATAGAAAATAGAACAAGGAGAAAACAAAATTATGAAATTTTTATAAATGGAAACTATGATTCAACACATTAAAATTTGTCTATGTCTTTTGTTTTTTACTTTTGTAAGTTGTCAGCAAACAAAGAATAATCAAAGTATTACTCCTAATAATAAAGAAAAACAGATAGAAATAAATTCACCTGTAGAAAAAAATCATGAAAAGGATTATGAAGTGTGGTATTTTTCTACTAAAAACACTTCTGATAAATATTCTGATTTTCAAATTTTATTGGGTAAAGATTCGATAAAAGTTATCAATAGTAAAACTACAACAACTATTTGTAATGGGGAAATCATTAAAGAAAATGAAAGTTTTTCATCCTATATAGGAAGTACTAAAAATGCAAATTTCATAAAAACGCAATTAAAATCTTTATTTAATATAAATATAGATGAAAATGTACAGATAATACAAAATTCAGAATCTGACATTTCAAAAAAAGGATGCCAATTTCCCTTTTACGAAATGTTTATTACAAAGGATTTATTGGTTTTTTACGATGAACAATATTATTTTTTCACTAAAACTAAAGAAAGTAACTTAGCAATTCAAAATGATTCTACAAAAGAATATAAGTACGTTAAACTACCATTTGATTTTTCAGATTATTATAATTTATGTTATGATGATGATGAAAAATGTAAGCAGAATTATCACTTTTATTCTCCTCAAGAATCAAACAATATATTGTCTTATTTTGCAATAGAAGAAAATCCCTCGAGGGTTTTTATGCTTCCACCTTACAACGGATATCAACCAATTATTATAGCATATACGGATTCTGATATCGAAGGATACTATTTATTTATTGCAAAGAAACAGCAAGTTATTTCTTCAATACAAATTGCAAAAATGGATGGTGAATCTATTGAAGATTTTAGCATTTCAAAAGATTATAACATTACTTTATATAAAAGAAAAAACTCAAAAGATAGTAGAAAAAAAATAAGGAATTATACTATTTCAAAGGAAGGATATATCAAATAAAGAATATAAATAAATCTAAAAAAATAATAGAAAATAGTCTTTCTATGATAACATTATTACCATAAAAAATGCTACAGAAAATATAGCCATCAACAACCCTTTTCCAAAGGCTTCAAACCACAGCCAGGACAGAAGTCTCCATATTCCGTTCCCAAAGCCAAAGGTTCTCCCGCAAAACAAAAACCAAAATCTAAAAAAGAAGAAAAAGGAATTTTGGAAAGCATTGCAGATCAATTTCTGGAACTTTGGGATTGGAGCGAAAGTAAAGGAACCATCAAAAAAGACCAGCTGCCAACCCGGCAGAAGCCAGAAGGCAGAAGCCCGGCGGTGGTGAGTGAGCCTAAGCAGGAAAAGAAAAAAAGAAGTCCTATATATTAGCTGATCATCAACTTAACCTTTTTTGCATATAAATTTAATTAAACTTGTATTTACATTGATTTTTTAACTTTGCACTATCTTTTCAAATTAATTTTGGGAATTTTTGAATGAAAGATTTTAAAAAAATTTATACTGAGAATAAAAAGAAGGTTTACTTCTTCGTTAAAAAGTTTATTCCAAATAATGACCATATTGAAGATGTGGTACAGGAAATTTTTATCCATCTTTGGAAATACAGAGATCAGCTTACAACCATAGACATTATCGACGCCATTATTTATAAAACTGCGAAGCAGGAAATCTCAAACTTTTACAGAAAAAGTAAACATCCGTTCTTTAACGAGATTGATGAAAATAAACTAAACGATACCGAAAGCTCAGCTGATATTGATGATGATTATTATACCCGTCACTTAGAGAGAATAAAAGAACTTTTGGATGAAATTCCTGAAAGAAGTAGAGAAATATTTTTGAGAAATAAGCTTGATAACTGCAGTTATTCGAGAATCGCTGAAGAAGAGCAGATATCTAAAACGGCAGTTAAAAAACACGTTCAAAAGGTAATTAGCTACATTGAGAAAAATCTAAGAAAAACTGTATTTTAATTTAAATTGTAATATGAATCAAGATAAAATAAAAGTACTTTGGGATAATGTGCTCACAGAAAATAAAAAGGAGGAAATTAATGCTGTGGCCGATAAAAAAATGTGGAAGGAGATCAAAAAGTCAGTTACCGCTGAACAAAAGCATCATTTGAAGCCATATTACTGGGCAGCCGCAATTTTGCTTCTATTCTTATGTATACCCTTCTTTTTTACTCATAAGAAGAACCAAGATCTTATTGCTAAAAATTTTGTTATTAAAACGAATGAAGTAACTAAAATATATAAACTTTCAGACAATACAAAAATCACTCTAAAACCACACTCTGTTCTCACTGTTAATCCTGGATACGGAATTAAAAACCGTGAAGTAGCCCTTAAAGGGAACGCCTATTTTGATGTAGTATCAAATCCTGCACTACCCTTTATCGTAAAAACTGAAAACTTCAGTACAAAAGTATTAGGTACGCAGTTTATTGTTGATACTCAGACCAGAAATAAATTTTTTGTTCAGTTGATTAAAGGTAAAGTATTGGTGAAATCGCTAAAAAAAGAGGTGTTACCAATGAATGATACCTATTTGATTACCAGCCAAAAGCTTGAATATGATTTTATCAAAAAGCAATCACAAATTATAAATCAAGACCCTGATACCTCAAACAAAAAAATTGAAGTAAAGCCAAAGCCGGCAATTCTTGTAAACCCTCAACAGCCGGATTATGTTTTTAGTAATATGCCCTTAACCACTGTCTTTACTGAGCTTGAAGATAAATACCATATTATCATCAGTTTTGACGATGAGAAATTTGAATCTTTAATGTACTCAGGGAAATTTAAAGCAACGGACTCTGTTGAAGTTATTATGAAAAAGATTGGTAAGGATTTGGGCATTGAAGTAACTAAAAAAGATAGGCAATCCTATGAAATTAAGTAGAGCTTTCCATCTGCTCAATAATTTACGCTCTTATACTTTTATCTGAATTACATTAATGAATTATTAATAAAACAGAAGCTATATTAAGTAATTATTAAAAGATAATTTTTAGGGTTCACGATTCTAAAATAGCACGTAATAAATGATGTAAATAAACCTAATTTATTATGAAAAGAAATTTATTTAGTATTGCGGTCTTCTGTTTGATAAATTCAGCCTATGGGCAAAATGTAACTACCGGAAGCATCTCAGGAACTGTATCCAATGAAAAAAACGAAAATCTTTCAGGAGCAATAATCTCTGCAATTCATCAGGCATCGGGAAGTAAATATCTTACCACTTCAGGTGAAAGTGGAAACTTTACACTTCAAAACTTACGTGTTGGAGGGCCCTATATTATAACAATAAAAAAAGACAATTACAAAACGGATGAGATTACTAACGTAAAAGTTATTCTCGGAGAAGATTTGCTAATCAATTCTATTTTATTTTCAAAGACGGCTTCAATTGAAGAAGTAACTGTAAAAGGAAAAAGAAGCAAAATTTTAACCTCTTCAAAAAATGGATCGGGAATAGCATTAGGGCTAAATGAGATAAGCAGTATGCCCACCATATCGCGTAGTATAAATGATTTCACGAGACTCACTCCACAGGCAGGCTCCGTAGGCATGCTTGGTAAGGGAGGAAAAACCAACAGCATCACTGTTGATGGTGCTGCTTTTAACAATACATTCGGGCTAGGTATGGAATCTGCCAATATGCCTGGAGGTAATACAAATTCACAGCCCATCAGTTTAGATGCCATAGAGCAAATCTCGGTAGACTTGTCTCCTTATAACGTTAAACAGGGTGGTTTTACAGGAGGCGGTATCAATGTGGTAACAAGAAGTGGAGATAATAAATTCAGAGGATCTGTTTTCACGTTTTTTAGAAATGAAAATTTAATCGGAAATAAGGTAAGAAACCTTACGGTTGGCAGAACCGATTTTACCGAAACTACTTATGGTTTCAGATTCGGGGGGCCTATTGTAAAAAATAAACTTTTCTTTTTTACAAATTTCGAATCCGTAGAAAGCACGATGCCGGGAGCATCCTATGTAGCACGCAGAAATGATGCCTCAGGAGACAATATTTCCAATCTTTTGGCATCGGATTTAGACGCCCTAAGTAATTTCTTAATAAATACCTACAATTACAATCCCGGGCAATATGAAAACTATGGCATATCCAATAAGAGTAAGAAACTCCTTGCAAAATTAGACTGGAATATTAATGACAAAAATAAGTTCAGTTTACGTTATAATCAGCTTAATAGCAGCAGTGATTTCGGATCAACAAGCACTTTAAACGCAGTTGGGTTTAGCAATAATGGATATCAACGATTTAATGAAATCTATTCAATTACAGGAGAATTAAATTCCAACATATCCGATAAAATAACGAACAGAGCATTTATATCATATACTTCAATGCCTGATTATAGAAAATATCTTGGGGATATTTTTCCTCTCGTTACTATTAACGATAAAGGCAAAACCTACACTTTTGGAACAAATAATGCGGCTAGAGGAAACACTATTGAACAAAAGATTCTTCAGATTCAAAATGATTTTTCTTATAAGCTTAATAAACATCTGATCTCAGCAGGATTAGGGATTCAGAATTTTGATTTTTCAAATACTTTTACTTTGAATCCTCAGGGTACATATATATTTAATTCTCTTGCCGATTTTTATAATGCAGCTCCACAAGGGTCACCAACTCCTGTTGGGATAAGTTCAGGATTAGGAAAACCCTCTGCATATTCTATTAACTATACTTTGCAGCCGGGAAATGAAACAACTTACATTGGTTCAGGGATGAATCAGTTTTCATTTTATGCACAGGATGAATATGCTCTTTCCAAAAAATTCAAACTGACTTTCGGGCAAAGGATTGAGATGGTGTCATTTAAAGGAAATGTAGCAATTAACCAGAATGTTGAGCATATGAAATTTCAGGATGCCAACGGTGCGGAGATGAACTACAGTACAGGTAATATTCCCGGTGCCAGAGTTCTGTTTTCTCCAAGATTGGGGTTTAATTTGGATTTATCCAACAACCGTTCTTTACAGTTAAGAGGAGGAACCGGAATATTTACGGGTAATTCTCCCTTTACCTACATTTCGGCAGCATTTGGAACAAATGGTTTAAACGAGGGGTCAATTTTCGCAACAGGCCCTGCAGCAGCTAACTATCCATTCAGCACAAACCCGAGTGCATATATTCCCAGCAATCCTATGGTAAACACAACATACCAGTTGGCTTTTGTTTCCAAAAAATTTAAAATGCCACAGGTGTGGAGAAGTACCTTAGGAATAGACTGGAAATTACCTAAAAATTTTGTTGTCAGCTTAGAAGGAATCTATAGTAAAGATATGAACGCTCCTTTCTATCAAAATATTAACCTCAATTCTGCAACAACTACCATTTTAAATGGAAGGGAACGTTTCACAAGTAACAGAATAAATCAAAACGTTACCGGGGCCTATCTGTTGACAAATATTGATATGGGTTATCAGTATTTTATTACTGCAACATTAAACAAACAGTTTAGCTCCGATTTCTTTATTAATTTATCATATACTTACGGGGAAGCAAAGGACGGATTTAGCTTCAGAAGCACATCTCCGGCTGGAGCGTATAATGCCCTACCTGTAGTAGGAAATGGTAATAAGCCTGTATTGTCGCATAGTGAATACGAATTAAAAAACCGGCTTGTATTAGGAGGAAGCTATAAATTAAAATACCTGGGCGGAAAATTAGGCACAACTATCGGGCTTTTCTTTGAAGCCGCTCAGCAGGGAAGAAGCTCATATGTTTATGGTGGTACTGGTGATGTAAATGGCGATGCTGTAATAGGTAATGATCTAATCTTCGTTCCCGGAGATTTATCACAGATAAATTTGGTCGCCTCTCCAAATGCAACTGTTCAGCAACAATGGGAAGCTCTTGATAAATTTATATCAAATTCAGGCTACCTTAAAAGCAGAAGAGGGCAGTTTGCAGAAAGAAATGGAGTGCTTAATCCCTGGTATTCCCAGATAGATCTGCGTTTGTCACAAGATTTTACAGGGTTTTTCTTCAAAAATAAAGCTGAAAATACATTACAGTTTACGGTAGACATCCTCAATTTCACAAATCTGCTGAACAAAAATTGGGGAACCTACAAGGTATTGTCAAACCCGATGCCTATTACAGCCGTTTCACCAACAACATTTCAGGTAAATCCCTCTTTATTAAGTAATAGTGAGTTTGTTCCCGATACAAGTCTAAATTCTGCAATAAATCCGGCAGCAAGTTCTAGATATAGAATTATGTTGGGACTGAGGTATACATTTAATTAATTGACGACTATGAAATTTATCAGAGAATATATAATGCTGATAGGCATTTTTCTTACATCAGTATGCATGACTGCACAAGAACAGGATTTTTTACAAACTCCTGTATGGCAGGAAGGGTATTTAGACATTCATCATATTCTATATGGGAATGGAAATTCCACTTTTGTTATTATGCCCGATGGAACTAATATGCTCATTGATGCCGGAGATATAGGCGATAAAAGCAAGAGAATATGGGGAAACCCACTGACTGCGACAGATCCCTACCCCAATGCGCAGAAATCTGCCGCAGAAAGAATTGTAGAATATATCAAAAGAACATTACCAAAAGAAAATGTTGAAATTGATTATGCTGTCATCACACATTTTCATGATGATCATATGGGAATAGTAAATAATGAAACACCCTTTTCAAAATATGGAAAATATAGAATTTCAGGGATAACAGAAATTGGAGACCTTACTCGGATAAAAACTCTGATTGATCGTAATTACCCCCATTATGATTTCCCTACGGATTTAAAAAATTATTATAACAAGGAACCGGGTTTATTTCTTAATTATTTAAATTTTCTTGAATATAAAAAACAAAAAGGATTAAAAATTGAAAGTCTGGAAGTAGGCAGCAAAGAACAGATTATATTAAAACATAATAAACCAAATTACCCTTTATTTAAAATAACGGGGCTGAAAAAAAACGGTGAAATATGGAAGGGTAAGTCCAATAGAACAATTAACTATTTTACGCCAAAAGACGCATTGGATAAAAACAATAAATTTGATGAAAACCCTATGAGCCTGGCTTTAAAAATATCTTATGGGAAATTTGATTATTATACAGGTGGAGATAATACGGGAATTCAGGAATCCGGAAAGCCAAAATGGGTTGATGTAGAAACCCCAATCAGTAAAGCTGTAGGGAAAGTTGAGGTTGCTGTGTTAAACCACCATGGCGTTCGTGATGCTGTTAATGAGAACTGGCTTAGAAATTCTCAGCCGCAAGCTGTAATCCAGCAGTCATGGAGCAGTAATCATCCTGGCGAAGAGGTTGTCCATAGGCTCATCAACAGAAACATTGTAAAAAAAGAAATCGATATTTTTGCTTTAGAAATTCTGGAGGCAACAAAGCAGACAATAGGATTTTGGCTTACCAATAATTACAAAAGTACCTTTGGGCATATTATTGTTCGGGTACTTCCGGGAGGAAATTCATATTACATTATGATTGCTGAAAGTGATCAGAATTATGATGTTAAGATACGTAAAGTCTTTGGCCCATATATCTGTTTTTAATCATACGATCATAGCAACCCTATTTAGAAGGATTTATGGTCTCATATTCAGGAAGATTTAAAAATGCTCGTGCTGCAGGTGAGAATATTATAACCCGCACTTCCCGATCTTTTTTCTATTTTTGTATAATTCCTTATCCTCATGAAAAAGATTATTCTCATCGAAGACGAAACAAGCGTAGTGTCCTTTATCAAAAAAGGGCTTCAGGAAAACGGATATGAAGTTTCTGTGGCGTTCGATGGAAGAACGGGTGTCCAGCTTGTTCACTCCAATGATTTTGATCTCGTTATTCTCGATATCATGCTTCCGGAAATGAACGGGCTCGATGTGTGCAAAGAAATCCGGAAAACCAATCAGCATGTACCTATTCTGTTTTTAACTGCGCTCGGAACATCCGAAAATATTGTCCTCGGATTAGAAAGCGGCGGAGACGATTACCTCGTAAAACCCTTTAAATTCATTGAATTGGTAGCCCGTGTAAAATCTCTCCTCAGGAGAAGTACCAACGGAAGTGCACCTGAAACTGAGGAGCAGGACGCATGTCAAGAACACATCTACCAGTTTTCAGACCTTATTCTTAATGATTATACCAAAAAAGTTACCCGAAACGGTGAGGAAATTTCACTCACCTCAACAGAATACAAACTCCTTCTTTACTTTCTGAATAATCCTGAAAAAGTAATTTCCAGGGCGGAAATTCTGGATGCTGTTTGGGGTGTTAACTACGAGCTCGGAACAAATGTTGTCGATGTATACGTCAATTACCTAAGGAAAAAGCTGGATCACCAGGAAGATAATAAACTCATCCATACCGTTATCGGGATGGGATATGTTCTGAAAAAACCATAGAAGATGTTCAATAAAGTCATTACCAATCAGACCAAAACAATGGTGCTCCTCATGCTGGTTTTCACGGCTATTATTTTGCTTTTCAGCGGGTTGGTATATTTTTCCATTGTTAATTTTTCTCATCAGCGGTTTTACGAACTTTTAAAAATCCGTACCACCACGATTATACAGGTGGAAAAAAGCAAAGACAACCTGGATCTTCCGGAAAATTATATCCTGAACGGATTAAATGATGAAGAACTGCCAATGGAAAGAGACTATGTTTTTGCGGTTCCAGCAGATTCTAATTTTAATAAAATTTCACAGGAAATTCACATTCCTTCCTCTTTTTTCAGAAATATCGTCAAAAAGGGGGAAGCAAATTATAATGACAAAGAATTTTATTATATCGGACAAACCTTTCGTCACGACGATAAAAGCTATATTGCCATTGCCTCTGCAAAAAACCATTATGTGGTGTATTATCTCGGGTTTCTGAAAAGAACATTAATTACCTGTATTGTATTGTCGCTGTTTTTCAGCATGATCTTTTCTTTTTATTTGTCTAAAACATTATTTAAACCGATTCTGAAAATTACCGGAAAGGTAAAAGAAATCAGCTCTGAAAATCTTCACCTTAGATTGGAACCGCAGCCAGACAATAAAGAACTGAACGAATTGGTGGATACATTCAACGATATGCTGAACCGTATTGAGACCTCTTTTGAAACCCAGAATCATCTCATCGGAAATGTGTCGCATGAATTGAGAACGCCTCTTACTTCCATCATGGGCGAGGCAGATGTAGCACTTTCAATCTCAAGAACCAATACCGAATACAAAGAAACGCTCGGGATTATCCTTGATGAAGCCGAAAAGCTCGATAAAAAGATTAATGCCTTATTGATGATCGCACAAACCGGATTCGATGGTAAGATTCAGAAAATGGATAAAGTAAGGATAGATCAGCTGCTGTGGGATGTTATTGAAACGTTGAGAAGAATTGATTCCAGAAACAATATCTTTCTTGATATCAGCATGCTGCCCGACAATCCTAAAAAGCTGAAAGTACAGGGAAATGAGCAGCTGCTTCATCTTGCGGTTACCAATATTATCCAGAACGGATGCAAATACTCCAATTTTCAGCAGGTAAAAGTATCTCTGGGAGCCACCGATACCGATGTCTATATTATCGTTAAAGATAACGGAATCGGGATTCCACAGGAAGAAATGAATAAAATTTATGATCCTTTCTTCAGAGCTTCCAATACAAAGAATTACGAAGGCTACGGAATTGGGCTTCCCTTAGCCAGAAACATCGTCAGAATGCATCATGGCGAACTGATCGTAAGTTCTTCCGAAAACCAGGGAACAACCGTACAGCTCCGCTTCCCGAACTTCTATAGTACTTTGCACGAAAGAGAAATCTGATACCGAATTTAATCGAAAAAAAAACCAACCTCAATGAGATTGGTTTTTTACTTTTTATTTAAAGTTGAATTTTACGGTAAACATTACCTGGCTTGGCCTCAAGAGAATTCTTGTAGCAGTCGTCCTGGTAGCATCAATTTCAAAAGTTTCAAATACTTTTTTATTGGCAATGTTCATCCATTTCAACTCAAAATCAATTTTCTTTTTAGCCCATGTGAACTGGTAAGAAACATCATAGAACCCGTTACGGTATTTTTGGTCCGGGGTATCTGTGTCGGTCTGGTCCCAGCTGAATCCCACAGTATGGTTTTCGATAGGGTAGAAGAACAATGCAAGATTATGGTTGAATCCTGTTGTTGTTGCATTGGTAACGACGTCTCCCTTACTCGTTTGCTTTGTTTTTGTAATCCGGGCATTGTAGTCTATGCTCATCCAGCTGAAATAGGTATTATTAAATTTTATCCCAAAAGACTGTCTTGTGTTTTTATTGTTGTAAGATAAACTGTCCAGAATGGCATCAGATTTTGTAGTGTTATTGCTGTAGCTTACGGAAGCATTCGTTTTAAATTTAGGAAAATATTTTCCGATTTCAGCGCTATAGCTGTTGGTAAGAACATGGTTGTCCCTAACAAGATAGCTCATAACAGTATATCCTGAAACAATAGTAGGGCTGGAAATAAGGTTTCTTTTTGCATCAGAAAATCGGTAATTAACATTAAAGAATATATTATTCAGCGGGTTTCTGTACTCTAATCTTGTTCCGGCAGATTTGTTATTATTCTGCGGAATAGGGTTTTTAGGATCCATCGCATTAATTCCCACAGGAGAAGTCATCAGAAAGCCTGCATATGCTGTATTGATTTCACCAAAATTATTATTGATGTTGGCACTTACCGAAGCCTTCCAGAATGAAGCGAATGTGTACTGTGCAAAAATGCTCGGCTCAAAAGTTACTTTATTAAGCTCACGGTATACTGATCTTTGAGGATCTTCAGCTTTTATATTATTAGAATTCACCGGGAAGTTGGCATACAACATCCAGGCATCATTTTTATAATTTACTCCTACGCTTCCATAAGGCGTTGCGGTGGTATAGGTAAGATCGTTGCCATATTGTGAAAGGGATGCCGCTGCATCTGAAGTGATATTGTACAGATCAGAATCCAAATGCGTAGAGTCGAAATTAAACCCTATTTCAGGAGTGAACGTCCAGCCTTTTGTAGAAAATCCGATATTCGCAGAATGATTGGCCTCAAATGTTTTTAATCTTAAATGCTGATCAACAGAACTGCTGGAAAGATCAGACGTAAATCCCGGGATGTTAAGATATGATGAAGGAGAAACACGAAGATCCTGCCTGTCGGTCTGGTAGCTTATGAATGATAATACATTCACCATCTTTTCTTTCCACGGAAGAATGGTGCTCAGTGAGTTCTGGAACGAAGTTGTGGGAGATTCCAAAGCTTCTTCTCCATTTCTTTGAATGCCGTTGATCCCGTCTCTTCTGTCTACAATACCTCTGTCTGCATTCCAAAACTGGGAAAAGGTCGTGGTATTTTTAAAGAATCCTTTTTTTGCATTTTTGGTGAATATTAATTCTCCTTTCGCTTTATCGGTATAAAAATTATTGAAAATATTCAGATTGTTGGAGGTTCCGTTGAAGAATAAGGTTTGGGTAGTAGATTCTCTTTCCACCGCATTATTCGTGTAGTTGGCATTGGCTTTCAGTTCCCATTCCTTTTTCTTGTCTATATTGGTGAGGTAATTGGCTGACAAATAATGTACGTTATTCAGCAGGTATCTTTTTACCGGAAGATTCGGGATGCTTGCATTTTCTACATTCAGCCAGTCATTTTGGGAAGCGTTGATTCTTCTTCCCTCAAACCGGTTTCCGAAAGCAAGGATGTTTCCTTCGTTTTCTACCTGCTCTCCCATATTGTTGGTTTTGTAGTTCACCACCCACTGGCTTTTCTGCCCGAAGAACATTGGGGTAAGCTTTACATTCCACAGCCAGGGATCTCCGAAGCCGGTTCCCACTTCTCCTCTTCCCGTCATGGTAACGGAATTTTTCAGCTTGATGTTGATAGCAGCCTGTTCCGAAGGAACTTTATCCTGAAGGATTTTTACGGGCTGGTGGTTTTCAAGAACTTCAACTTTTTGTACGGCATCTTTCGGAAGCGAATTGTTGATGGTTCCGTAACCGCCTTCCATAAGGTCTTTTCCGTTAACATAGAATTTGTTGATGGCATTACCCTGATAAAGTATGGTTCCGTCTGCATTCACTTCAACGCCCGGAATTTTTTTCATGACATCAGCAAGCGTTCTGTCACTTTTGCTGTCGAAAGCTTTCAGGTCATAAGAAATGGTATCTCCTCTTGCTGTAATCATCTTGGTTTTCAGCTGCACTTCTTTAATTTCCGTAGCTTCACCTTCCATTTTAAAGTTTTGGGTCTGATCGCTGTTGCTGATCTGTTTGGTTAACGGCCTTTGGTTGAATGCCTTTACCTTGAGGTCTACATTAGACTCTGCAGAAGTAAAAGTTACTTTGTATTCTCCCTTAGAATTGGTAATAGCATACGCAAGAATGGCGTCTTTGCCCGGCTCTTCTATGGTAACACTTGCGCTGGGAACGGCTACTCCGTCTTCATCCGTAATTTTTCCCGAAACCGTTTTCTGTGCGAAAGAAAGGATAGAGAAAAAAATCATGACGAATAAAGTAAGTTTCAATTTCATAATTTACTATTTATGTTAATTAGTTAGTTGCTAAAGCTTTTTGTTACAAGATTGGAAATATTCATGCAAAAGAAAGAATAAAGCTTAATTTATCACTACAAATATAGTTATATTTTTTTGTTTTGTAATTTTGTTTTTACGGGAATTTTTGAGCCTATTGTTATTGATTATTTGGCTAAATGTATAAATTTGTAAAAAACAGATTTACTATGGGAGTAGGAACCAACCTTAAAAAACTTAGAAGCAAGACCAAACTTTCTCAGCAGGAAATCGCAGATATGCTGGGGCTGGATAGAAATACGTACACCAATTGGGAAAACGAAGCCACTGATATCAAATCCAGCTATATTCCGAAGCTGGCTGAGATTTTTCAGGTAAAAATTCAAGACCTTTTTGAAGCTGGCCAAAAATCAACCGTTTCGAATGCACAAGATAATTTTGAACTGCATGACAATTCAATCGGACAAAAAGATTTTCAGCAAGGAATTATTATTAATATCACAGATTCTGAAGCAGCAAAAGTAATTAGTACGCAACTCGAAGAGCTAATCAAAGCATTGAAAAAATAGCATTATTTAATGATTGTTATTATTATTTTGTCATTCCGCAGGAATTTATATTAAATGTATTATTAAAATACTGTTTAGATTCCTGCGGAATGACAAGGGCATTTATTCAAAAGGTTTTAATTCCAAAGGATTGTTATACATTTTTTTTCTTTTTTCCAAAAGAGATTCGTAGTATTTACTTTCTTCTGCGCCTATTTCCAACCCCGGAAACGCCGCAAGAGTATTTTCTAAATTATATTTCGCTTTCAAATATTTTGCTTTTGAATAGTTTTTAAAAGCTAAAAGATTAAATCTAAATTCATCTGTAAACTTTTCAACTTTTGTTAGTGTAAAGTGGTAATCATCTCTTGTGTCATATAATTCAAAAATTAATCCAGGCAGTCCATTAAATTTGTAAGGCCCTAAAGATTGGGGATAATCTTTAGAAAAATAGGCAATCCATCTTCTTCCGTATTTATTTGTAGCGGCCATTTGGCATTTTATGCCATTAATTATTTTTGTATCACTGTAGAGTACCCATTTCGTAGCAACCTTTTCTTCATATCGTATTTTATCTTCTCCGTATTTAAAAAAAATATTGGTTATTGCATTAGTTCTTATAAGTCTCTCCTGAAAATAATCACTCACTATTTTCAAATCCAAGCCTGATCTTGATTTATATTGTCCCGTATCATTCAGATAATTTTGAACAGCAGCAAAATAATAATCTTGGGAGTTTCCTATTAATACGAATTTTTGAAATTGTTGATATTTTTCTCCAAGTTTTAATGAAGCATCATAGTTTACCCTAATGGAAGGTGTAAAATTTACTTGCTGTGAAAAAAAATATAGAGGACAGAATATAAAAAGTATTGTGACAAATAATTTTTTCATAATTTTCATATAAGGGGCGGAGAGATATCCGCCCCAGTAAATTAATTGATTAATTTAAATTAAGACTTACACTTGGCCTTGTCCCGCACTCCAGCTCATTAATAGACTGTATTGTGCTGATGATCTGTGAATAGGTAGCATTATCTGAAAACGTGGTATAATGTTTTACACCGCAGGTTGAAGTCCAAACTGCCTGAACTTTCGCAAACGCCATAACAGAGATTCCGATCATGGCGCAAAATAAAATTTTCTTTTTCATAAAAATTGTTTTTAGAATCGTTAAACTTAAATTTTCCTGGCTGCTCAATTTTGTCTAGAATAAATTGTACAGCCCGGATGATGCATCAGTATGACAGGTTTGAAAAATACATTAGGCAGAATGCCGTCCTGTTCGCGAATTTCTCATTTGTGTCATTTCACAAACGTAAGAATAATTTTCAAGAGGTGAGTGTAAGAAAACCAGCAAATTATGCCCATTTTTTTGCGCGGAAAAAATGTAAAAATTTTTTTAAAAAAGAAAATTTTAAGCTAAAAACAACATTTATGATTCCATGATTTTAACAACAGTTTGCTGCTATAGAAAATTATTTTTAAAAATAGCACTTTTAATCATGTTTTATCAACTTTTTAAGAATTAGCTTTATCGGATAAAGTTTTTATATTAGCAATCTTATGAATCTTTTTTGTTCATTATTGTGTTTTTTTACCCTGTAAACTTTACAGGGTATTTTGTTGTAAATAAGATTTATTTAGAATAAATAGGCAAAAGTGATTTGAATCATAGATTAAAAAAAGCTTAAATCTGTTAACATATATTTTTATTTAATAATTTTGTAACATTAAATTTTTTAAAGAATGGGAATCAATTTAAAGCCTATTGATATTGTAGATGATATTACACAACAAGAATTCATTGAAAAATATCTAAAGCCCAGAAAGCCTGTGGTGATCAAGAATATGGCGAGAAAGTGGCCTGCTTATCAGAAATGGACCATGGAATATATGAAGGAAGTTGTAGGAGATGTTGAGGTACCGCTTTATGACAGTTCCAAGGCTGATCCTGCAGCTCCCATTAACGCATCTGCGGCAAAAATGAAGTTTACAGATTATGTAGATCTTATCCAGAGAGAACCTACGGATCTCAGAATTTTCTTTTTCGATCCTATCAAGCACGCCAAAAAATTGCTGGAAGATTATATTTCCCCAAAAGATCTCATGGGAGGTTTTCTGGATAAATACCCCTCTATGTTTTTCGGGGGAAAAGGTTCTGTAACCTTTCTGCATTATGATATTGATATGGCGCATATCTTCCATACTCATTTCAACGGAAGAAAACATATTCTGCTTTTCGATTACAAGTGGAAAGAAAGGCTCTATAAAATTCCTTATGCAACCTATGCGCTGGAAGATTATGATATTGAAAATCCGGATTTTACAAAATTCCCGGCACTGGATGGAGTAGAAGGCATTGAGTGTTTCCTTGAACATGGTGATACTTTATTTATGCCGACCGGATGGTGGCACTGGATGAAGTACCTGGACGGAAGCTTCTCCATTTCCCTGCGAGCATGGGACAAATCCTGGGCCGTAAAAGCACATTCTTTATGGAATCTTACCGTGCAAAGGAAGTTTGATGATGTCATGAAGAAAAATTTCAAAAAGAAATACATGGACTGGAAAGAAAAATTAGCCGTTAAAAGAGCTGAAATTGCCTGGAAAAGAGGTATTCCAAAATAAAAATACAGAGAGGCTGCCTGAATAGACAGTCTCTTTTTTATTGAATCAAGATGTATTCTGGATCTACAAAATCCGTCAGCCAAACGTTATTTTCAGAGAGATAGAATACAATTCCGTCCTGGTGCATTTTCCCTGTCATAATGGTAAGAAGAATGGGCTTTCCGTGGCGCATCCCGACTTTTGAGGCTGTGTCTTTGTCGCTGCTTAAATGAACGTGCTGCCGGTTTCTTTTTTCTATTCCTTTTTCTAAAATAGAGTTCACATTGTTTTCAGCGGTTCCGTGATACAGGAATTCCGGTGGCTGCTGAGGTTTCAACGCCAGGTCAACAACAATCGAATGTCCCTGGTTGGCTCTTATTTTTGTTTTATCTTCATTAAAAATAAAGCGTTTTTTGTCGTTGGTTTCTACTATTTCATCAAGTTCTTCAAGTGTGAAATAAATATTGTTTTCAGCAGATTTTTCTTTTAATTCTTCTACACCGGCCCAACCTTTTTCGTCTACATTTAAGTTGATAACTTCAGGTTGGTGGCGAAGAACAAGACTTAGGAATTTGCTTGTTTTTTTATTGTGTTTTTCGTTCATGGTTTTTAAATATTTTATCAGGCAAGATTTACCAGTTTATCAAAAAGCATTTTCATTCCCTGCGTTGCGGTTTCCTTCATCACAACCGCTCTCTGTCCGTACCCGAAACTGGTTTCATTTGGGTTGATTACGATTAAGAGGCAGTCGTCTTTGATATCATGAAGCAGTCCGGCCGCCGGATATACCTGCAAAGAGGTTCCGATCACCAAGAAAATATCGGATTCCCTTGCCATTTTTGTGGCTTCTCTCATCAAGGGAACATCTTCCCCAAACCAAACAATAAACGGACGTAGCTGTGCGCCGTCTTCGGCTTTATCCCCGATGTTAATGTCATCTTTGTGCTCATACACAAGGTTTTTATCGTTGCATGAACAAGATTTGAATAACTCGCCGTGTAAATGTAAAATATTGGTTGAACCTGCCCTTTCATGCAGATCATCAATATTTTGAGTGATGATCTGAACTTCAAAATATTTTTCCAGTTCTGCCAATAATCGGTGTGCATCATTCGGTTCTACTTCGTGAAGCTGTCTTCGCCTTTGGTTGTAAAATTCAAGGACTAAAGCTCTGTCTTTTCGCCATCCTTCCGGACTGGCAACATCTGTGATGCTGTGGTTTTCCCAAAGACCATCTCCGTCTCTGAAGGTTTTTATTCCGCTTTCGGCACTGATTCCGGCTCCGGTTAATATGGTTAGTTTTTTCATTTGTTTGTTATTTTTTTAAACGCAAAGCTCGCGAAGATTTTGTTTTACTACTAACTGTTTTTAAGTTCGCAAAGGCGTTTCACTCAGCAAATGAGCATTAATTTATTTTTCTAATAAATTTCTATAAATTTCTTCATTTTCATCATCAAAACAAATGAAAATTACTTTTTTCAGGATCTCTGATTTGAAATTTTTTACCTCTTCAATTGCAATTTTTCCTGCTAGCTCCTTTGGAAAACGGTAAACTCCTGTGCTGATGTTAGGAAAAGCAATGGTTTTGATTCCAAGGTTTTCTGCTAATTCCAAAGAATTTTTATAGCATTTGGCCAATAATTTCGAGCATTTTTCCTCATCTCCGTTCCAAACCGGTCCAACGGTATGAATGACATATTGTGCAGGGAGATTTCCGCCAGTTGTAACGACTGCTTCTCCTGTTTTGCATTTGCCCTGTCTGTTTCTGATTGCCCTGCATTCTTCCAGAATCTGTTTTCCTCCAGCCCGATGAATGGCTCCGTCTACTCCGCCACCACCCAATAAGGAAGAGTTGGCTGCGTTGACTATGGCATCTGCTTCTATCTTTGTAATGTCGCCTTTTATTAATTCAATTTTCATATTTGTATGTTTCATGATTGTGTTATTGTTACGCAAATTTAGTAAAACAAAACTCGCACTACCAAATTAATTTGTGTTTATTTTACACTAAACCATTAAATACTTGATTTACAGGGATAAATTTTTATCCTAATTGTAATAATGATTATTTAGTTAAAATGTAATATTTGTTTACATGATTTTCATTAAAAAACAATTATCTTTGAACAGATTCTGAAAACAATACCATGAAAAAGTATTTTAGATCTTCCCTCACCATTATGGGTTCAATTTTTGTAATTTGAGCTCTTTACTAAGGAGAAAAAATAAATGAAGCCCGGAACTGGAAAAGTTCCGGGCTTCTTAATCAAATCGATATGCAAAGGTTGAATATCCTTATAAAAATGTGTTTGTAGTGTTGCCGGATGCAGATGTTCCGGAAATATATACAATCAACAACTAAGAAAGCAGCTTTTTAGCCATCTCGGAAATGCTTTTTCCGTCAGATTTTCCAGCTAAAGTTTTTGATGCTACTCCCATTACTTTTCCTAAATCTTTGATAGATTCAGCGCCGGTTTCGGCAATAATGCTTTTCATTTCCGCTTCCAGTTCTTCGGAAGAAAGCTGCTTCGGAAGGAACTGTTCGATTACTTGCATCTGCGCTTCTTCTACTTCCGCAAGGTCATTTCTTCCCTGGGCGGTAAATTGTTCGGCAGAATCCTTACGTTGTTTTACCATCCTTTGCAGAATAGCAATTTCCTGCTCTGGGGTAACTTCTGATCCTCTTGCTTCTGTTTTAAGCAATAATATCTGCGATTTCACAGCACGTAGTGAGTCTAAAGCAACTTTGTCTTTTGCTCTCATGGCCGTTTTTATCGCCTCATTTATAGTGTTTTCTAAGCTCATGTCAATATTTTAATTTAAAAATTTGAAAATGAGACAATTTGAAAATGCAGATGCACTTTAATGTGATTCTGCCATTGAATAATTTTCAAATTCTCAAATTGCTACATTTTCAAATTTAATCTACGTCTTTATTTAAAAATCTGTTTTCTCTGATCTGAACAGAACCATTGTTTTCAGACAGATACGTGTTGATATTCTGTTCTGAAGCATTATTCCCATCGATAGAGATATTCTTTCTTTTAAAGGCAGGAACCGATTCAAATTCGCTGGAGCTGTCGAAGCTCTGATAGCGTGAATTGAATTCTTTTAATTTATTTCTGCGTTCTATTACTCTTTCCTGATCTACCGTTTTGTTCACGAATGTAAACTCTTCTTCTGCCGGTTTTGGAGCCTGAGTTTCAAATTGGGTTTCTGCAACAGGCTCTTCTTTCAGGTGCTGAAAGAAATGTTCCACTTTCTGAAGAGGTTCTTCCGTAAGCTGATTAACCTCGTTTGAAGAAGTAAATTCCGCTTTTGGTTGTCCGAAATCAGACTTTGGTTCATTATTCTTTGATTCGTTGACAAAAAAACTGAACTCAACGGGCTTTTCTTCAGAAGATCTTTTGGAAGAATTCCCGGTTTGCGGCTCTTCTTTTTTCTGATCAAAATCAAACCTGAAAGATTCTATTTCAAGATCATTCGGATCTTCCGGTTCCTCATCCAGAGAAAACAGGCTGAATGATTCTTCTTCCTCATTTTTCCAGCTGTGTTCCGGCATATGAATGGTATCTTCCTCTCTGTCAGTGAATTTTATTTCTGTTCTGGCAGGTTCTTCTTCAATAGTCATTTTTTTTTCAGAAGATGAGCTGAAGAATGGAGCGTCATTGTCTTCGTCGTCAAGCCTGAAAAGGCTTTTGCCTCCGAAATCGTAGGACTGCTCCGGTGCATCTTCTCTTTCCTGTCTTGTTTTGAAAGGAGATTCTTTCGGTGCATCGAAACTGTCGTTCAGGCTGATTTTAATTTTCTCGGTAGGTCCGGAAAACTTTTTATTATCATTGGAAAAACCTGTAGCGATTACCAGAACGCTCACAGAATCGCCCAGCTCTTCATCAGAACCTACCCCGAAGATGATATCTGCGGTGTTTCCTGCTTCTTTCTGGATATGATCCATAATAACCCCAATCTCGTCCATAGTAACTTCCTCCACACCGCTGCGGATCAATAACAGTACGTTTTTGGCTCCGGTGATTTTATTGTCATTCAATAATGGAGAATCAAGCGCTTTTTTAACCGCTTCTTCAGCTTTATTTTCACCTGAAGCAACACCGGTAGACATCAGGGCGGTACCTGAATTCTGAAGCACAGATTTGGCATCTCTAAAGTCAATGTTTACATCAAAATATCCGGTGATTACCTCAGCCATACCTTTGGCTGCATTGGTCAACACTTCATCGGCTTTTGAGAATCCCTGTTTGAAACCAAGGTTTCCGAACTGCTGTCTTAATTTATCGTTGTTGATGACAATCAGTGAATCTACGTTATTTCTTAATTTGTCAAGGCCGTTTTCCGCCTGCTCCAGTCTTCTTTTTCCTTCAAAGCTGAAAGGAACGGTAACAATCCCAACGGTAAGAATGCCCATATCTTTTGCCACTTTGGCAATTACGGGAGCTGCACCGGTTCCTGTACCGCCACCCATTCCGGCAGTGATGAATACCATTTTCGTATTCTGGCCCATTGCGGCTTTAATATCCTCGATGCTTTCAATCGCAGATTTTTCTCCTACTTCAGGATCGGCTCCTGCACCGAGACCTTCCGTAATGGTAGTTCCAAGCTGCACTTTATTGGCAACCGGGTTGTTATCCAATGTTTGGGCATCCGTATTGCAGATCACGAAATCTACCCCGTGGATTCCTTTTTCGTACATGTGTTTTAGTGCGTTGTTTCCGCCGCCTCCAACACCGATTACTTTTATTATTGATGAATTTCCTTTTGGTAAATCAAATGAAAACCCCTGTGTCCCTATATTTTCCATAACTATATTTTTATAATTATTATTGATAATTGATTGATGATCGCTGATAAGGAAAGATCATGTATCGCTTATCATTTCATCATTTATATTTTATTCTACTTCCTCAAAGAATTTTTTCACTTTTTCCATGAGCGACTGCCCAAAAGTCAGTTTTGCTGCTCTTTTAGACTGTTGCTCGCTTGCACTTTGCTCCGGCTGAACGGTTTCTGTATGCTGCACAGTTTCCTGAACGGTTTCCGTTGCTGGCGCTGCGGTTTCAGCTTTTGTTTCTACAGGCTCCTGAACGGGTTCCTGGAGTTCAGCATTCTGTTTTTTGTCCCTGATCTTTAAGCTTTCCATTAACAAACCGATGGAAGTTGCGAATTCAGGTCCTTTAAGATACTGATTTTTATCGTTTGCAATGTATTCATTGGCAAAACCGATGCGGCTATCGAAGCCGGTGGTGTAATTGGCCAGCTGTCGAAGATGCTTCAGATTGGATCCGCCTCCTGTGAGAACAATTCCGGCAATAAGCTTTTTCTTTTGTTCGAAGGCACCGTAGGCTTTTAATTCCGTATTCACCATTTCAAGGATTTCCTCCACTCTTGCATTGATGATCTGGGCTAAAGTTTTAAGTGAAATCTCTTTATCCGGCCTTCCGTGAAGCCCCGGAATGGTTACATAGGTACTGTCTTTTTCAAGCTCGGGAACTGCGGAGCCGAATTTTACTTTCAGCTGCTCTGCATGTTTTTCTATGATGGAACAGCCTTCTTTAATATCTTCCGTAATAATACCGCCACCGTAAGGGATTACACAGGTGTGACGAATAATATTGTCTTTAAAAATAGCGATATCCGTAGTTCCGCCACCGATATCTACAATGGCTACTCCGGCTTCTTTTTCTTCTTTCGTTAAAACAGCTTCCGAAGATGCCAACGGTTCTAAAGTTAGTGCCTCCATTTCCAGGCCTGCTTCACGCACGCATCTTGCAATGTTACGGATGCTTCCCATCTGGCCCACAACAACGTGGAAATTGGCCTCCAGACGTTTTCCGTGCATCCCGATGGGTTCCTGAATTTCTCCTTCGGAGTCTACCTTATATTCCTGGGGAAGTACATGGATAATTTCTTCACCGGGAAGCATGACCAGCTTCTTTACCTGGTCTTTTAATGCTTCAATGTCATCATCTGTAATGAATTTGTCGGGGTGTTCACGCATAATATAATCGGAGTGCTGCAAAGAACGGATGTGTTTTCCTGCAATTCCCACCGTTACTTTACGGATAGGAACTCCTGCGCTGGACTGTGCTTCAGACACAGCAGCTTTGATTGAATTAATGGTCTGCGAAATATTATTCACAATACCTTTGTGAACACCAAGACTCTTAGCCTTCCCAACACCGAGAACTTCTATTTTCCCGTGTGCATTCCTCCTTCCGACAATCGCGACGATTTTCGTCGTCCCGATGTCCAGACCTACTGAATACTCTTGATTTTCCATTGTTTATATCGATTTGATTTTTATTCTATTTTAATTTTTGCCTTAGTTTTCGGTTTTGGTGCCGTAGATTTCTTCTCTGTTTTTTTTGTTTCCTTTGGCTTACTTGTTGTTTTTTGTTTTGATGAAGGTGAGGTTGGTTTATTTGTCTTTTTTATTTCAGCTCGTTTGGGCTTATCATCCGGTTTCTTTAACGGAACAGCCGAAGCTTTTGCCAGTTCTTTGTTCGTTGCACTCAGAATACTGTCGTTTTCCTTAAAATTGGGATTTAATGTAGTGACAATCTGATTCTGATATTTTACGGATACCATTCTGTATTTCTCAGGATCCTGATAAACCAGGTATTTTTCTACAAAGGTTTTAAAGCCTTTCACCTTAAATTCAATATTATCCAAATCTCCGATTTCGACTTTATAATTACCCTCGCTGGTAAGCAAATTGTAATCTCCTTTATCTTTGGAAATACCGATAAAATATTTTTTGCTGAAATCATCATTATCAATTTTCTTCACAAGTTCTGCGAGCTTCTGGTATTCGTCTTTCTGTACATCTCCTGTTACCAGCATACATGGATGAGAGTATGTTTTGGAGATGGGAAATTCTATGCCTTTTTCATCTACATAAAAGTCACGGCCGTCTTTGTTGAGTCTGAAAACAGGAACCCTCTGCTTGATATCCAGATTTAGTTTTCCGTTCAGATTAAGATATACATTGGCACTGTCTACGGCGGGAAGAGCATTGATTTTCTTTTCCAGGGCCGGAATATTAAGATCTCCTACTTTTCCGGAGGGGTTTTCTTTTTTTACAATCTCCCAGATATCTTTTTCATCAATAAAATACACCGGTGTTTTGTCACTCATTTTTACAGAAATTTTATTGTCCGTAATCTTCTGTCCACTAAATTTCTTCAGTGAAAAGCTCAGCAGAAATCCGAGAAGAATTACTGTTACGGCAATTTTTAATATTCTGTATTTATTTTTCATTTTTAAATTTTTTAACGCTAAGCTCGCAAAGTTTTGTTTCTATTGTTATTTGTTACTTTTTTGCTCGCAAGGGCGTTTCACTCAGCGAATGATAGCCGAAAACATTATACTATATTATATACTTTTATTTATGGTATTTAAACCAAGTTTTATAATTTATTTACTACTCTTTTTACTCCATCTTTAAATAAGGTAGAATGGAAATTTAAAATCATTCCCAATTTCATTTCTGCAACTCTTAAATAGTTAAGAAGTTGAAAGAAATGATACTTATTAATTTCCGGAACTGCTTTTATTTCTATAATTACTTTATTATTAATCAACAAATCCACTCTGAATGCTTTCTCAATGATCAAACCTTCATAATCGAGACTAATATCTTTTTGACTCTCAATGCTAAGTCCACTATTTTTCAATTCGTAAATTAAGCATTGCTCATATACGTTTTCATAGAGTCCTATTCCCAGTTTACGATGCACTTTCATGCCTGCATCAAAAACAATATTTGATATTTCATTTTCTGTCATTTGTGTTTTTTTTCTTTTCCTAAATGATATTTTCAGCTATCATTTGCTGAGTGAAACGCCTTTGCGAACTAGCTAGAATCTTCTAAAAATTTCTCTTACGTTCTTGGCGTTTTTTAAATTAATTCTTCTTCATCCACTCACAAATAGGATCGTACAGCGTATCAATATTCCCTGCGCCTACCGTGAGTAGGATGTCAAATTCTTTTTCTTTTATTTTATTGAAAGCCTCATTTAATGACGAAACTTCCTTTTTATTTAAAGTCACTTTTTCCAGTAGCCAGTCTGAAGTAATGCCTTCAAAGTTTTCCTGGAGCTCTCTTGCCGGATAAATATCAAGCAAGATCAATTCATCTGCCATGCTTAGGCTTTCTGCAAAGCCGTCTGCGAAATCTCTTGTTCTGCTGAATAGGTGCGGCTGGAAAACTACCAGCAGTTTTTTTTCCGGGTAAAAAGTTCTGATCGAGCTCATTACTGCGTTAATTTCAGTCGGGTGGTGAGCGTAATCGTCAATGTAAATTTTACCGTTCTCATATCTGTGTTTGGTATATCTTCTTTTAATCCCTTTGAAATTGATAATTGCTTTTTTCAAGGTCTCAAAATCCACTCCCAGATGATGAAGAATTGCCAAAGCCACGGTTGCGTTTTCCACATTATGGATTCCCGGAATTTCCCACGCAAAATCTCCTACTGTTTCTTCCGGAGTGTGAAAATCAAAATAGATCGTATCATTCTCCATCCGTAGGTTGTCTGAATAATAATCTGCAGTTTCATTAACAGCATAGGTAAGATGCGGCCTTCCGATGTCGATTCCTTTCCTTACGAAAAGCTGTTTGTCGTTCGGAACAAGCGCGGCAAACTGCTTAAACCCTTCTTCGATCGTATTTTTGTCGCCGTAAATATCCAGGTGGTCTGCATCGGTGGAGGTGATAACTGCCCAATCCGGAGAGAGGGTAAGAAAACTGCGGTCATATTCGTCTGCTTCCACTACAGAGTATTGCGTTCCGTTATAGAGAAAATTTGACTTGAAATTCTCAGAAATTCCACCCAGGAAACAGGAAAACGGTAAATCTGCTTCTTTGCATAAATGCGAAACCAAGGTAGAAGTCGTTGTCTTTCCGTGGGTTCCTGCAATGGCTATACAATCTGTATTTTCCGTAATTAACCCCAATACTTTTGCACGTTTCAGGACTTCAAACTGATGATTATTGAAATAATCCAAAATTCCTAAAGTCTTAATGGCAGGTGTATAAATCACCAATGTATTTTCTTTATGAAAGGAGGTAATTTTTTCGTCAATATGATCGTTAAAAACAATATCAATTCCTTCGTTCATAAGAGCCTGGGTAAGCTTGGTGTTGGTTTTATCATAACCCGACACTTTTTTGCCCGAAGCATGGAAATACCGTGCCAGAGCACTCATTCCGATCCCTCCGATCCCCACGAAGTAAAAATTCTGATATGTTTGTAAATTGTTCATTTATTTAATTCAAATTTTCATTCTGTCATTCTGAGGAACGAAGAATCTCAACATTATAGATTTTCATTCACGATGTTTCATTCAGAATAACAGGTGCTTTAATTATTTATCACCTTAAAAATCTCATTTACAATTTCTTCGGCAGCATTTGGCCTGGCAAAATATTGCAGATTCTGAGACATTTCTTTTCTTATATTTTCATTTTCGCAGATTTCTGAAAGCGTATTCCAGAATTTTTCCTGCATTTCAGAGTCTTTTACCATTCTCGCGGCATTCTTTTCCACCAGATTCATTGCATTTTTGGTTTGATGATCTTCTGCTGCAAAAGGAAAAGGAACCAGCAAAACTGGTTTCTGTGCTACCGCCAGCTCCGAAATGGCAATGGCTCCTGCTCGTGATACAATGACATCTGCCGCAGAATACGCCGTTTCCATATCTTTGATGAATTCTTTCAGTTGAACGGAATCAGGAAGCTGGAGGCTGGAAGACAATTCACCGTAATCTGATTTTCCGGTCTGCCAGATCAATTGATACCCTTTTTGTTTCAGGTTTTCAAGGTTTTCTTTCCATCCGTTGTTCAATGTTCTTGAACCTAAAGAGCCACCTACAGATAGAATCGTCAGTTTATCTTTATCAAGTCCCATTTTTTCTTTGGCAAGGTTTGTTTCCTGCATTCCTGAAATGATCGTTGATCGGATTGGGTTTCCTAAAAACTTTGTTTTCTCTCCCGGAAAACCATCTACTTTAGGAAATGCCGTGAATACTGCTTTTGCTTTTTTACTTAAAATCTTATTCGTCACACCTGCATGTGCATTCTGTTCCTGAATGAAAATCGGGATTCTCAATTTGCTTGCTTCATACAAAGCCGGTCCGCTGGCAAAGCCTCCTGTTCCAATCGCAAAGTCGGGAGCAAAATTTTTAATGATCTTTTTTGATTTAGATAAACTTTTTAAAATCTTAAAAGGCAAGCCTAAATTAGAAATGATATTTCCACGGTTGATACCGGCAATATCAATGCCTTCTATTTTGTAGCCGGCTTGGGGAACTTTTTCCATTTCCATTTTGCCGCTGGCGCCAATGAACAAAAATTCTGCATCCGGAAATCTTTTTTTGATTTCGTCTGCAATCGCAATGGCCGGGAAGATGTGACCTCCTGTTCCGCCTCCGCTTAATAAAACTCGGATGGCTCTTGGCTTCTGGCTGTTGGCTGGTTGATTGTTCATTTTTATTATTTAATCAAATTCTGATTCTTTTTATTTTAAATAGGATTTATCCTATCCTGGTTTATGTCGTCCTTCGGGACTCCCTGTCATCTTAAGCAATATCGTTTATTTCGGCAATGCTTTGTTTTTTGCCCAGTCCTTCTTCATCATAAATCTGGATTCTGGAGCTTATATTTAAAATTATTCCCAACTGTAAATAGGTTACCAGCATGGAAGTTCCTCCGTAACTGATCAACGGGAGCGGCTGACCGGTGACTGGAATGAGATTGACGGCTACCGCAATATTTACCGAAAGCTGTACAAAGATCATCACTCCAAGACTGAGCACCAGAAGCGATCCGAAGAAGGCAGGCATTTTGCTGGCGATCATTACAATCCGGATCATCATAATCAGATACATGCTGATCAGAAAAGCAGCGCCAATAAGCCCGTATTCTTCAACAATCACGGCAAAGATAAAGTCAGAGGCAGATTGTGGAAGCATTTGCTTTAATGCACTTTTCCCTGGTCCCATTCCTGTAATTCCGCCATGAACAATGGCAGCCTTAGCCTGCATGACCTGATAATTTTTGGCTTTCAGACTTTCATCATCAACGTCGGCTGTTTTTGCTTTGGTTGAGGTAAATGTTTCAATACGGCTCATCCAGGTATGTACTCTGTTTCCACCGATGAGGTTTGTATTGAGTGCAATAATCAAAAACAAAACAATTGCAACAAATGATGCAGATATAAAGCCTGCAATATATTTCCAGTGAAGCTGCCCGATAACCAACACAACCACTGAAACCATTAAAATCATGAGTGCCGTGGATCCGTTGTCTTTTGCTACGAGAACGAAAACAAGCAGGATAGGCCCGAAAATGTACATGATGTTTTCAATCGGAAGCCTTTCTCTGGTGATTTTTTTGGTCAGATACCGGCAGAGGTAAATAATCAGCATGAGGAAAGCAAACGAAGAAGGCTGAAACGAAATCGGTGTTCCCGGAATTTTTAGCCATCTTGAGGCACTTGCTCCATCAATGGTTTGTCCTGTAAACATGGTGACAATCAGGAGAATAATCATTAAACCAAGCAGGATGCTGCTGAGTTTGCCGATGTATTCGTATTTCACCATTCCTACCACTCTCATAATCGAAAGGCCTAAGACCACAAAGAACATATGCTTGATAACGTGGCCTGTTGTGGTCCCGTTGTTTACGATATATTCCAGATTTGAGCTTGCAGAATAAACCGGGAAAATAGAGAAGATGGAGATCACAAGAATGACCATCCAAAGTACTTTATCGCCCTTCAGGAATTCAAATCTGTTTTCTGTGTCTTGTTCGTTCATAATATCCTCACCCCAACCCTCTCCAAAGGAGAGGGAGTTTTGGGGACTCTATTTATTTTTTTAATACCTGTTCTTTAAATTGCTGGCCTCTGTCTTCATAGCTTTTAAATAAATCAAAGCTTGCACAGCATGGTGAGAGTAAAACCGTATCTCCTTTTTTTGCCAGAGATTTTGAAATTTTTACCGCTTCTTCCATGCTTGAAGTGTCATAAATAAACTCTTTGTCTCTAAAGAAATTTATAATTTTCTCATTATCAATTCCCAAGCATACTATTGCTTTTACTTTTCTTTTGACCAGCTCTTCAATTTCGGTATAGTCGTTTCCTTTGTCTACACCGCCAACGATCCATACGGTTGGGTTTTTCATGCTTTCCAAAGCATAGTAGGTTGCGTTAACATTGGTGGCCTTGCTGTCATTAATGTATTTTACTCCGTCAATTTCCGTTACAAATTCCAGCCTGTGTTCAACGGCCTGAAAGGTCATTAATGAATTTCTAATACTTTCATCATTGATTTCCAATATCTTACCAGCGATAGACGCAGCAAGGCTATTGGCTACATTGTGATTTCCCAAGAGAGATAATTCTTCGATTTTCATGGAAAATTTATCTTTCATTTTCACTATGATATTTTCATCATCAACAAAACCTCCTTCAGACAGCTTTTCTTTTGTGGAGAACGGAATCATTTTCGCTTTAACTTCCAGTTTTTCAAGGATATTTTTGCTCATTTCGTCATCTTTGTTGTAGATGAAGAAATTGTCATTTTCCTGGTTTTCGGTTATTCTGAATTTGGCTAAAGCATATTCTTCATAGTTGTAATTATACTGATCAAGATGATCCTGTGACAAATTCAGCAATAAGGAAATATATGGCCTGAAATTTTGAATATCGTCAAGCTGGAATGAGCTTACTTCCAATACATAATAATCGTAGTTTTCCTCGGCAACCTGTTTCGCAAAGCTGTACCCGATGTTTCCGCCCAACCCTACATTCAATCCGTCATTTTTGAGGATGTAGTAGATTAATGACGTAGTTGTTGTTTTTCCGTTGCTTCCTGTGATTGCGATGATTTTAGCATCGGTAAATTCTGAAGCAAATTCAATTTCGGACGAAAGTCTTATTCCTTTATCATGAATTTTATGGATAATGTCTGCCTTTTTGGGAATTCCCGGGCTTTTTACGATCCAGTCTGCATTCAGGATTTTTTCTTCATTGTGGTTTTCTTCTTCAAATTCGATTTCGTTCTCTGTAAGAAATTGCTTATAGTGGTCTTTAATAGATCCCTGGTCTGAAAGAAAAACTTCCAGGCCTTGTTTTTTAGCCAAATAAGCAGCACCGCAACCGCTTTCTCCTCCTCCTAAAACAACTATTTTCATATCTTTTTGATTTAATGACTGAATGATTCTGAGTTTAAATCGAATCATTCAATTTTAAATTAATTTCTTATCTCATCTTTAATGTAATGAGACATACAATTGCCAGCATAACACCGATGATTATCATTCTGTTAACGATTTTACTTTCGTGAAAACCGCCTTTCTGATAATGATGGTGAAGGGGTGACATTCTGAATAATCTATTATTTTGGGCATATTCCAGCCCGTATTTTCTTTTTCTGTATTTGAAAACCACTACCTGCAGCATTACGGAAATGTTTTCTATTAAAAAAATTCCGCACAATACAGGAATCATCAATTCTTTTCTTAAAATAATCGCTAAAACAGCGATGGCGCCCCCCAGCATCAAACTTCCTGTATCTCCCATAAAAACCTGGGCAGGATAGGTGTTGTACCAGAAGAAACCGATGACGGCTCCTACCATGGCAACGACAAAAATGGTAGTTTCACCCATATTGGGGAGGAACATAATATTCAGATAATCAGCAAAAATGATATTCCCTGAAAGGTAAGCAAACAGTCCCAGTGTAAGTAAAATAACCGTACTGGTTCCTGCTGCAAGTCCATCGATTCCGTCGGTGATATTGGCGCCGTTTGAAACTGCTGTTACAATGAAGATCACAATCGGGATGAAAACAATCCATGCCCATTCGTGAGCGTCTTTATCATTCATCCAAAACAGCATTCCACTGTAATCAAACTCATTATTTTTAGCAAAAGGAACGGTAGAAACGGCAATTTTTTCCGTAGGCATGAAGTTTTGCTCTACATTATTGCGGTTTACGACTTTGGCGTCTGCATATTTTCTTTTAACGGTAATATCGGGGTGGAAATACATGGTAACTCCGACAATTAACCCTAATCCAACCTGGCCTACGATTTTAAATTTACCACTGAGGCCGTCTTTGTTCTTTTTTATTTTTTTCAGATAATCGTCAAGGAAACCAATGGCACCCATCCAAATAACTGAAACAATGAGAAGGACAATATAGATATTGGTGATTTTTGTGAATAGCAGTACAGGGATCAATGTAGCCAGAATGATTATCAGCCCTCCCATTGTAGGGGTTCCTTCTTTTTGCTTCTGCCCATCTAACCCAAGATCACGTACCAGTTCGCCCATTTGTTTTGCTCTCAGGAAATTGATAATTCTTTTTCCAAAAATAAGGGCAATGGTTAATGAAAACAGAACGGCCATTCCTGCACGGAAAGAGATGTATTTTAACAATCCAAGTCCGGGGATATGGATGTCGTGGTCGGTTAGATATTCGTATAGATAGTATAGCATTTTTTCAAATTTTAATAGATGATTAATGATGATTGATGAATGATAAAACCAATTAGCATTAATCAATTACCGATTATAAATTTTACTTGCTCATCAATTTCCAAAGTTCATTAATCGTTTCTTTATCGTCAAAATGATGTTTCACACCCTTGATTTCCTGATAGTTTTCGTGCCCTTTTCCGGCAACCAGTACAATGTCTTTCGGTTCCGCAAATTTTATCGCCATTTTAATCGCTTCCTTTCTGTCCGGTATAGAAGTGTATTTGCTGAAGTTCTGAGGTTCCACACCCGCTTCAATTTCTTTGATAATTGCTGCCGGATCTTCCGTTCTCGGGTTGTCTGAGGTGATGATGGCCAGTGTCGATTTTTTCGTGGCAATATTCCCCATTTCAGGTCTTTTGGCATGATCCCTGTCGCCTCCGCAGCCGAAAACCGTAATCAGCCTTTCGTTCTTTGTTCGGATATCGTTGATGCTGTCCAGAATGTTTTCTAAAGCATCCGGAGTATGCGCATAGTCTACGATAAAAATAATTCCGCCATCTGATTTGAACGTTTCAAACCTGCCGGAAACTCTTTTCAGCTGACTAATCGCCTGCAGAATTTCTTCCTGTTCAAAACCGAGTTCTGAAGCAATTCCGAAAACCAACAACAAATTATAGACATTGAACTTTCCTGTCAGGGTTGTCCAGAATTCTTTTCCGTTGAAATTCAGAAGCATTCCGTTGAAGTCTACTTCCAGTAGTCTTCCGTGGTAATCTGCCATGGTTTTCAGAGCATAAGACTTTTTTGTTGCCTTTGTATTCTGAAGCATGACGTTCCCGTTTTTATCATCAATATTGGTGATGGCAACAGCATTTGCATCTAACTCATCAAAAAACCTTTTCTTTGTTTTTAAATATTCATCGAAAGTTTTGTGATAATCCAGATGATCGTGAGTAAGGTTGGTAAATCCGGCGATTTTAAAATGAAGCCCTTCAATCCTGTTTTGGGCAATTCCGTGAGAGCTTACTTCCATAAAGGCAAATTCGCATCCTTCTTCCACAGCCTGTGCCAGAATTTTATTAATGGTAATCACATCCGGAGTCGTGTGGGTTGCAGGAATTACCTGATCTGCAATTCTTATTTCCACTGTGGAAAGTAATGCAGAATCATACCCTAAATTTTTAAAAACATCAAAAAGCAGTGTAGAAACTGAGGTTTTCCCGTTGGTTCCCGTAACGCCGATCAATTGTAATTTTTCGGAAGGGTTTCCGTAAAAATTGGAAGCTAACTGTGCCAGGGTTTTAGATGAATCTTTTACTTTAACATAGGTTACGTTTTCATCCGGATTTTCAGGGAATTCTTCACAGACGATAGCTTTTGCGCCTTTTTCAACAGAAGATGCAATAAATGAATGTCCGTCCACCACCGTTCCTCTCATTGCGATATACAAAGAGTTGTCGGTAACCTTTCTGCTGTCGAAAACCAATTCTGAAACTTCACGGCTTTCGTCACCATGAATTTCTATAACTGGAATTCTTCTTAATAAATCAACTAATTGCATGTTTTCATTTTTTTATAGGATTTACATCCTATCCTATTTTAAATTGTCCTTTCAGGAATCATTCTTTTAATTTTGCAGAGATAAATAAATTCTCTGGTTTTTACTGATGGTTGTGCCTTCCAATGGGAATTGTTCTTTAATTCTTCCCACGCCTTTAAAATCGACCCGATAGCCTAAATTCTCCAGCTGTGGGATGACATTTTTCCCGATCAGCCCGACAACATTGGGCATTTGTTTATTGTTAACGGCTACTTTTACATTAGGTTCAACCATTTTATTAAGGTTCACCTTTTTGTCGACCAGCATTTCTCTTTCGATATTTTGCGGTGTTTTCAGGAATGTTTTTCCTGCAATTTCTTTAAATACCGGTGCGGCAACCGTTGCTCCGTAAAACCCTTTTGCTGTATTCGGCTCACTGATCATTACATAACAGGTGTATTTTGGTTTATCAGCCGGATAAAAACCTGCAAAAGAGGAACGGTATTTCATGGGGCCAGGAAGCCAGTACTCGAATCTTGCGGTTCCTGTTTTTCCTGCCATTTTCAGGTTCGGGGTGAAAATACTTTTTGCGGTTCCTTTTTCCACAGCTTTGGTTAAAGCATGTGTCATCATTTTGATTGCTTTATCGGAAGCCATTCTGCTGACCATTACTTCGGGTTTAGCGGTATAGGATACTTTACCATCCTTCATGATTTTATCGATGAATAAAGGCTTCAGCATTTTACCGTTGTTGGCAACGCCGTTGTAAAACGTTGTCAGCTGTAATAAGTTGATGTTGGTGGAATATCCGTAGGCGATGGATGCTAATGTTGCGGCATTCCATCTTTTGCTTTCCGGCGTTACAATTCTTGGCTTTGTAATTCCCGGAAGTTCGATATCCATTTTATCAAATAATTTCCAGCGTTTTAAATGATCAAGAAAAATTTGCGGTTTTTCAGCATAATATTTGGTGATGAGTTTTGCAGATCCTACGTTGCTGGATTTTGCCAGAACATCACTGATGTCATAAGTACCGTGCCCGTGCCCGTCTGAAATTCTTTGCTTGGCATATACCCAGACTCCGTTTCCTACATCTACGGTTGTATTTTCGTCAATAAAACCATCGTCCATTGCGGCAAGAAGGGAAATGGTTTTAAAGGTAGATCCCGGCTCGATGTTGTCTTTTAAAGCATAATTGTAGGAATCAACATATTCTCCGTCATCGTTTCTTCTTAAATTAACCATAGCGCGGACTTTCCCTGTCTCTACTTCCATAACAATTACGGTTCCGTGTTTTGCTTCGAAGTTGATAAGCTGTTTTTGCAAGGCCGAGTGTGCAATATCCTGAATTCTAAGATCTAATGTTGTGTAAACATCTTCTCCGTCAATTGGTTCCTGAACCTTCCAGAAGTCAATCGGTTTCCACTGGGAGGAGTTGATTCTCTGTTCCAGTCTTTTTCCGTCGGTTCCTCTTAGATATTTTGAAAAAGCACCTTCAAGTCCTGAACTGTATTTTCCGTTATCCATCCCAATGGTTCCGGCTCCTATTTCGGAAGTGGCCAGTTCTCTTTTGTAGTTCCTGTCGACAATAAATCCACCTTTATTTTTACCTTTTTTGAAGATAGGAAACTTGCGGATTCTGTCATACTGATCAAAATCAAGACCTTTTACCAACATGTAATACTGGTTGTTTTTTCTTCTCTGCTCATCAAATTTTTTCCTGAATTCACCTCTTGGTTTTCCGAACATTTTGCTTAGAGAATCCGTCAATGCACCGATATTGTTGGTGTAAATAGTATCTTTCATTGTTTTAAAATCAAGATAAATATCGTAGCGCATTACAGTTGTGGCAAGGATGGAGCCGTCTGAAGCGAAGAGATTTCCACGGGCAGCCTTAAGGGTTGCTTCACGGTAATTTTTATTGATATAATCGTCTTTAATTTCCTGAACATTCGTATTCTGAAGGATTACAATTCTTGCTAAAAACATGACAAACACGCACAAAGCTACCACTGCAAAGAGGTAGCCCCAACGTAACGTTTTTTTACGCTTGTTATCGTATTCATTTTGTTTTTGCATCTGTACTGTCCAGTTTTATGAGCAATTTGTGAGGATGGCTTTCCAGGGTCATTAAAGAATCCCGGGCGACTTCTTTCCCCAATTCAGACTCCATTTTTACTTTGATCAGCTTACTTTGTGCATAAGCGTTTCGTGATTTATATTCTTCTGTTTCTTCCTTTAAGGCATTAACAATTTTTATCTTTTTATTTACCAGGTGGTTGCTGTAAATCATGGCCATCATCAGCACAAACAACAGGAGAAAATACCGGTAATGTATTTTGAGCTCATCGCGGTTCAGGAAATTTCCTTTTATAATGTCTATAAAAGTGAGTTTCTTCTGAGGACGATATGTTGTTCTTTTTGCCACAGACTTTGTCTGATTTTATTATTTAACTTTTGTTAACCACCCCGTCAAAAATTCTTTCGAATTTTCGCCACCCCTCCAAAGGAGGGGAATTTTCGAGTTGTTTTGCTGATGAATTGTCAATTTAATTCAATATTGACAATTCTTCTATTCACTTTTAAACTTTTATTCCTGTTCTCATTTTAGCACTTCTGGCTCTTGAGTTTTCCTCGATTTCTTTTTCATCCGGGATAATCGCTTTGCTTTTTACCAGCTCAAATGTTTTTTTATAATTTCCATAAATGTCTCTTTCGGGTTCTCCTTCAAACATTCCGTTTTTCAAAAATCTTTTTACCAGCCTGTCTTCCAGAGAGTGGTATGAGATGACAACCAGTCTTCCTTCGGGTTTTAAAACATTATAAGCCTGAACAAGCATCTCTTTCAATACTTCCAGCTCCTGATTTACTTCAATCCTTATTGCCTGAAACAGCTGAGCATAAAATTTATTTACCTTATGCGGCGGAATATAGCTGAAAAGTTTTTTCAGGTCTTCCGTGGTTTCTATGCTTTTGGTTTTCCGGTGATGAACGATATCTCTCGCAAGCTTTCTCGCTTCTCTCAGCTCGCCATAATGATAAAATATATCGGCAAGCTGCTCTTCATCGTAATCATTAATTACTCTTTTGGCATCAAGGCTCTGCATGACATTCATTCTCATATCCAATGGCGCATTGCTTCTTGTGGAAAAGCCTCGGTCTGCCTCGTCAAACTGGTGGGATGAAACGCCCAGATCTGCTAAGACACCATCTGCCTGAGAAACACCATGCATCAGCAGGGAATTTTCCAGGAATCTGAAATTCTGATTGATTAATGTAAACCTCGGGTCATCAATGGTATTTTTAAGCGCATCGAGATCCTGATCAAAGCTGAAAAGCTTTCCTTTATCAGAGAGCCTGCTCAATATTTCTCTTGAGTGGCCGCCGCCGCCAAAGGTACAGTCCACGTATGTTCCGTCTGGATTCGTCACCAAATCATCAACACTTTGCTTCAACAAAACGGGGTTATGATACATGTTAAGTTGTGTTTTTTAGCTTTTATTAATAATCAGCTTTGTTTATTCTTCATCGAAAGCGCCCATCACATCTTCGGCAAGGCTTGCAAAGTCTTCTTCGTTGATGGAAATTACTTTTTCATAAGCTTCTTTATCCCATATTTCGAAGAGTTCTCCTGCGCTTGTAATGACAATATCTTTCTGAAGGTTTGCGAAAGTCATCAAATCTTTTGAGATCTGAAGCCTTCCAGCATTATCCAGCTCTACTGTTTTTACGCCTGCCGTAAACATTCTAATGAAATCAGCATTCTTTTTAATGAATCTGTTTAGTTTATTAATTTTACCCATCACTTTATCCCACGCATTCATAGGATAAACTTCCAGGCATGATTGGAACACGGATCTTTTGACTACAAACGTTTTATCGTCGAAGTTCTCCATTTGTTTAATCAAAGAAGAAGGTAGCTTTAAGCGTCCTTTATCATCGATTTTACACTCATATGTTCCAATGAAATTTTTCATTTGGGACAAATTTATATAATAATTTCCAAAAGTTCCCACTTTTTCCCACTTTTTGCCTTAATGTTGATAAGTTTTGTTAAAGATTGAATTTCAGATGCTTAATAAACTGGTATGGAGGTTGTTGTATAAGTTGTTATTTAAGCCATAGCAAAGAGTTTAAGAAAAAATATTTTAAAATAGAGTTTGGTATATTATTTTTATTTTAAATTAGGCTTATCAAAATATTTTTGAGGTTTAATTTGTATTTTTGCAAGGCTTTATTAAGGCATTTTATGATATTTAGTACAAAAAAAGAAAAGAAATACACCTTCATTGAGGCGGGAGAAGGACATCCATTGGTGCTGTTGCACGGATTAATGGGTGGGTTGAGCAATTTCGATAAGATGGTTGATTTTTTTTCAAACAGGGGATTCAAAGTATATGTTCCCCAGTTGCCAATCTACGATTTGCCGGTACTCAATACAAATCTTACAACATTAGCAAAATATATTGCCAAATTCATTGAAACGCATGTGGAATCGCCTGTAACTATTGTAGGAAACTCAATGGGAGGGCATGTTGGGCTGATTTTAACGCTGGCAAGACCGGATCTTATCAAAAATCTTGTACTCACAGGAAGTTCAGGATTGTATGAAAGAACTTTCGGGGATAGTTTTCCAAGAAAGAATGATCGTTCTTATATCAGGAAGAAAACGGAAGAAGTTTTTTATAACCCTGCTGTTGCAACGGAGGATCTTGTGGATGAAGTTTTTTCAGTAGTGAACGATAGGATGAAAGGCATCAAAACCGTTATGCTGGCAAGAAGCGCCATCAAACACAATATGCTTCACGATCTTCCAAAAATCCTTACGCCGACCTGCCTGATCTGGGGGAAGCAGGATAATGTAACGCCTCCTGAAGTAGCGGAAGACATGCACAAATTCATTCCGAATTCCGATCTGTTTTGGATAGACGAATGCGGGCACGCGGCCATGATGGAAAAGCCGGATGAATTCAATGAGATTCTGTACAGCTGGTTAAAAGATAAAGTTTAAATTAAAATACAAGCAGGCCATTAAGAACATTCTTAATGGTTTGTTTTTCTAAAATATTTTCAAGATGGTTATTAAGACAGCAACTTTCGTAAAGAGCAGCGGTAAATGGCAGGACTGCCCGGAACCCAATATTCCCGAATATGCTTTTATCGGAAGATCCAATGTGGGAAAATCTTCCCTCATCAACGCTATGATGAATCATAAAGATCTGGCCAAAACTTCGCAGACACCCGGAAAGACACAGCTCATTAACCATTTTTTAGTGAATGAGAGCTGGTATCTTACCGATTTACCGGGTTACGGTTATGCTAAAGTTTCCAAATCGATCCGTAAAGATTTTGAAAAGCTGATTACCAATTATATTCTGAACAGGAAAAATCTGGTTAATCTTTTTGTGCTGGTAGATTCCCGTCACAAGCCTCAGACTATTGATATGGAATTCATCCAATGGTGTGGGGAAAGCGGGGTGCCTTTTTCCATTGTTTTTACCAAAGTGGATAAGCTTAAACCCAACGCTGCTTTACAAAATGTAGAAGATTACAAGACAGAGCTTCATAAAACATGGGAAGATCTTCCGGAAATCTATGTAACCTCAGCAGAAAAGAAGCAGGGTTGTGACGAAATTCTCCATTTTATCCAGAATACCAATGAATTCCTTGCTAATAATAATGTAAGTTTCGATGAGTAATATTATCTGGAAAATCAAAACTTTTGAAGAATTTACGGTTCCTGAACTGTATAATGTTTTAAAAGCAAGAATCAATGTTTTTGTAGTAGAACAAAACTGTCCGTATCCGGATCTGGATGATTATGATCAGAAGGCAGTCCATATCTGGGCAGAACAGGACGGTGAAGTGCTTGCTAACTGCCGTATTTTTGATAAAGGCATAAAATATCCTGAAGCTTCAATAGGCAGAGTGCTCACTACTGAAAACGGGAGAGGCAAAAATCTTGGTAGGCAGCTCATAGCTTATGCAATTGAAACCATTGAGGCACGTTTCCGTACGGATGAAATAAAAATTTCCGCGCAGGATTATTTATTAAAATTCTATGGAGAATTCGGTTTTGAAGATACCGGAAAGAAATATCTGGAAGATGATATTCCGCATACGGAAATGATCCGCCGGAAAAAGCAGGAAAGGCTTTCAGATCTCTGAAAGCCTTTCCAATATAAATCTAATAGTAAAAATGTTCTAATTTCCGTTCACGGGATTTTTTCTTTCGTAAGAGTTATTATCAAAACTGATTTTATAGCTGGATTTAAAAAGTTTGCTCGGCTGATAATAATCTGTCGTAATAATCTGCGCGCCACTTTCTTTGGCTTTTTCAAATCTTGAATAATCTTCTTTTCGGGCTTCCATCGTATCTGCATCTGCCCGGGTTCTGATGATATAGCCTTGCTTTACCAGTGTGGCAATTTCAGGATTAGGATCATTTCTGAATAATACTGCAGATTCAGCAGTTCCAGGCTCGGAATTGGTAAAAATCATTCTGCCTTTCAGCGAAGGATGCCCTTTCATGTAAAGGTCTCTGTTGTCACTGTTGTTGTCGAGAACAAACAGGAACTTTCCTTTAGCGTCTTTTACTTTAGGCCAGTTTTTATGTAAAACCGCTTCATTTAAAGTCTTGTAAGAACCGCGGATATCATCGGGAGTAATAATTTTATTTTTTCCTAAATATTTTTTAATCTCATTATCAAGATCATCAAAAAGCTTTGAGGTGTAATGTTCCGGTTCTGTTCCGAACTGGTTGGCATTTCCGTCTTTCGGTTCCAGAGTGATGAAAACCGGATCGTGATCGGGATGTGCATCAGACCATTTTTTTAAATCTTTCAGGCAGTCTTCAAGTGTATAATACTGGGTCTGATAATCAATGTCTGTAATATGAATCATTTTAAAGCCCGGCTTTTTCATTTTACCTTCAGGATCGAAAGGCTGAGAGGTTTTAACCAGATCTAAAATTTTAGGATGCGCATATTTCCCGCCTTTGCTGTCTGCATAAACATCTATTTCTAGGTTTCTTAATCCAAGGTCGAGCTGTTGGGGAATAGGAATATGCTCATACTGAATTCTCGGAAGGAAATTTAACGAGTCTTTTTGGGATAAATAGCTATACACTTCCGGTAAAATTGCCTTTTTGTACGAGTTGTGCGAACCTATTACCTGTATCTGATTTATTTTTAAATCATTAAAATCATGTGTCTGTGATTGGAAAAGCTGTAGGGAAGATAAATATAATCCTAACAAAACTACCTTTTTCATTGCTTCAATTTTCTTTGGCGAAATTAGGAAGTCTAATGAAAGCCTGGCTTATATATTATGTTAAGTGTTTTTTAAGATTATGTAAATGAGCACAACTCCCTTGTTTACTAAGTCGCTGATAATTAAAGAACAAGTGTATGAAAAAATGAAGAGTTGATATTTTATTGATTTTAAGATAATATTATGTTAAACTGTTTTCAGGTTAAACGTTTTTACTTTGTATCCCGAAATAAAAACTAACGACGGGCAGAAATAAAAAACCACTGTTGCGGCAACAACAGCGGCTATTTATCAAGCAATGTAACGTCATGTAATTACTTTACTTAATGATATGTATCACAAAATTAACTCTTTTAGTTTAAAAAAACTAATTCCGGTTGCAATGATTTTCCTGTTGGCAAATCAAACCTATGCAGAAAGCCTTTCTGCAAATTACATTACCGCTTTTCAGGTAAGCGAAACCATTACCGGAAATGTAACCGACCAGGAAGGTGCCGCTATCGCAGGAGCAACAGTTACTGTTATTGAAACCGGAACCCAGGCTACTACCGATGATTCCGGGAACTTTACGATTTCTGCGAATGTCGGGCAAACATTATCCATTTCTTATGAAGGATATGAGATTCAGACCACAAAAATTTCGGGAACTACTGTTTCGGTTCAGCTGAAATCAAAGAAAGGAGAAACAGCTATTGAAGAAGTAACCCTTGTAGGATACGGATCTCAAAAAAAATCTGATTTAACAGGAGCCATCAGCCAATTGAAAGCAGAAAACTTCAGAGAAGGGATGAATATTTCTGTAGACAACCTTATGCAGGGAAAAATCGCAGGTGTACGTATTGTACAGACCAGCGGTGAACCGGGAGCTGGAGTGAATGTTTCCATCAGGGGAATCGGGTCCATCAGAAGCGGAAGCACACCTTTATTCGTTGTAGACGGCGTTCCGTTGAATAATGATCCGGTAAGCGCACAAAGCCCGAATGTAGGTTTGGGAAATGTACAGGCTAAAAATCCGTTAAATTTTTTAAATACTTCTGATATAGAATCTATCACGGTATTAAAAGATGCTTCGGCTGCAGCAATCTATGGAGCAAGAGGGTCAAATGGTGTTGTGCTGGTAACGACAAAAAGAGGAAAAAGAGGAGAGCCGATTTTTACCTATGATACCTATTTAGGTTTTTCTTCCGTCATTAAAAAGCTTGATCTTTTAACGGCAGAAGAATACAGAGCAGCAGGAATCAACAAATTATACGATCACGGAGGAAATACAGACTGGCAGGATGAAATTTATAGAAATGCCGTTTCATCCAATCATTCCGTTTCATTCTCAAAAGCTACGGAAACAGGAAGTTATTTCGCATCCCTTTCTCATATGGATCAGGATGGTATTGTTTTAAACAGCAGCTTTAAGAGAACAACTGCCCGTTTAAATGCAGAAGAATCTTTCTTCGATAATAAAAGATTAAAGGTAAAACTAAATCTTACGGCGAGTGACATCAAAGAAACCGGAATTCCGAATGGAGGAAATGCCGGATCCGATGGCCAGCTGATCATCCACGCCCTCATGGCGAATCCTACACGTTCCGTATACGATGAGACCGGAAATTTTACCAATTTCAATATGAATGCACATTACAATCCATTGTATTTGCTGAGTGTATATAATGATAAAACCAATACCTTCAGGATATTGGGTAATACGGAAGCAACACTGAGAATTTTACCGGGACTTAATTATAAATTCAATTTAGGAGTTGATAAAACCATGTCGGAAAGAAATACAACCATGTATCCAAACGTTACCGACAGAACTCCTAAAGGGCTTTACGTACAAGCTAATCTTGATTCTTACAACGTCCTTTTGGAGCATTACCTGACCTATGATTTTAACCTGAACAGGCATAATTTCAATGCACTTGCCGGGTTCTCTTATCAGAAATTCAAAAATACAGGAACGTATTTCGGAGTGAGAGATATTGCTGCGCAGGGAGCGGGAATTGCTCCGGAAATTAATCCGGGATATTCAGGAACGGCTTTTGTTCCGGGAGCAGGGTATGCTCAGGAAAATGAATTGCAGTCTTATTTCGGAAGGGTTAATTATAATTTCGACAAGAAATATTTATTAACGGCATCTTTAAGAGCAGACGGTTCTACGCGTTTCGGAGATAACAATAAATACGGCTACTTTCCATCTGTTGCCGTAGGCTGGACGGTTTCTAACGAAAATTTCCTGAAGGATTCCCGAATTATTAATGAATTAAAATTAAGAGGAAGCTGGGGACAAACAGGAAACCAGGAAGTTCCGAACAAGATTACACAGGCGAGTTCTTCCCTTACACAGGGTTCAGGATATTATTTATATTCTAATTTAAATTTGATTAACGGAGTATCTATTAACAGAACGGTGAACCCTGACCTGAAATGGGAAGTTGTAGAGCAAAGCAATATCGGGGCAGATTTCAGCCTATGGCGAAACAAGTTATACGGATCATTGGAATATTACCACAAAACAACAAAAGATCCTATCTTAAATATTCCTTCGAGCCCATTAAGTCCTACAAGTACTGTTTGGAGAAATGTCGATGCAAAAATCGTGAATAAAGGTTTCGAATTCTCTTTAGGCTCGGAAATTGTAAGAAACGAAAGCTTTACCTGGAATGTTGATGTAAACGGAGCAACCGTTAATAATGAGGTGAGAGACCTTCCGGTTTCTGCTATTTATTCAGGAGAGGTTTCCGGACCGGGACTTTCAGGGGTTACTGCCAATATTTACAGAAACGGGTATGAAGCAGGATCGTTCTACATGTATAATTACCAGGGAATCGATGCGAATGGAAAATACATTTATGAAGACCTGAATTCAGACGGAAGAATCGATCAGAATGACAGAAAGATCTTTGAAGGAGCGATTCCTAATTTTACTTTCGGGATCAATTCTTACATGAAATATAAGAACTTTGATTTTGCTTTCTCATTCATCGGGCAAACCGGAGGTTATCTGGTAAACAATACTGCTTTAGATTTGAACATCAACAATTTAGCTTCAGACAGAAACGTATTGAAAAGTTATTACGAATCCGGGGCAAGCTTCACCAATCAGCCGCAGCTGTCTTCTTTATACCTTGAAAAATCAGATTTTCTTCGTCTGAATAACGTAAGATTAGGATACACTTTTGATATCAATCAGCTGAAATTCCTGAAAAGCATCAATTTGTATATCAGCGCACAGAATCTATTCACCATTACCAATTATTCGGGGTATGATCCGCTTGTTGACACCAATAAGCAGGTGGGAGGAAACCAGTCTCTGGGAATTGATTATACAACGTATCCGTCTGCAAAGACATTCATTTTGGGAGCTACTGTTAAATTTTAATTAAGCTAAAAAATTATGAAATCTAAATTTTTAACCATCAATAAAATCATATTCTCCGTTGCAGTATTGGCTTTAACAGGCTGTACCAATCTGGATGAAAAAGTAATCGACGAAGTATTGGGTGCTGAAGTGGCAGATCCTGAAGCGGCTTTGGCTGCGGCTTACAGCCAGCTTGGAGAAGGTACTTTTGTAGATCATGGAAGTGTTTTTGCCTTACAGGAATATTCTACGGATGAAGCGCTTTTACCAACAAGAGGAAGCGACTGGGGAGACGGCGGTAAATGGAGAGCGATGCATGAGTTTACCTGGGATGCCAACAGCGACGTAGTAAAGAACACCTGGAACCAGTTGAATTTCGGGATTACAAAGTCTTTAACGGCCATCTCAAGTGCGAACAAAAGTACGGGAACCAACAAAGCATTGTTTTTGGCTGAAGCAAAAGGATTATTAGCATTCTACACGTATACAACCATCGATTTGTTCGGGCAGGCTCCTTATAGAGATCCGGATAACATCAATGCGCCGATTCAGATCAGAAAAGCAGACGCTACCATTGATGAGCTGATTAAAGAAGTAGAAGGGCTGATTCCTAATTTAGCAGATATCAAAACCCAGAATACCCATGCTGGAAGATTCACAAAACAGGCAGCTTATGCATTGTTGGCAGATATGTACCTGAACAGGGCTGTTCTGAAAAATAAAACGGCGAGTTCTTTCAATTTCACGGAACAGGCTGTGAACGGAGGAGGAACGGATATGGATAAAGTAATTCAGTATTCTAATTTATTGATTAATAATTCTTTATTCAGTTTAGAATCCAATTATTTCCACAACTTTGATATTAATAATGACAACAGCAAGGAAATGATTTTCTCGGTTGTTCAGAAGAAATTTGCGGGTTCTGATAAAGGTTCTGATAATGACCTTGCCTATATGTCGATGGAAAGAATTCAGAAGCCGTCACCGGATAACAGGGGAACCAATGCTTCTTGTGTAACTCCTGAATTTTATTATTCATGGAACGGAAATCATGATGACCCTCGTTTCCAGAGATCGTATCAGTACGAAGACGGAACCTGGTTCAGAAATGACGGAACCGATGTAAGTGTACCATCAACAAGCAAAGTAGAAGGAACAGGAAAGCCTTGGTTCCATTTCAACAGAGGTTTGCAGGTTGGGCAGCAGTACGGGCCTAAAATTCTTTCAAACGGTAGTTTTGATATGACGGCAGACGGAAGAATTAAAGTGTACAAATTATTCACTGAAAAAAATACGACACTTGCCGCCGATTTCACGCCGGAACTGAATTTTGATAATCCTTCGGAAGCCGTATTTACCCAGTCCCAAATCAACAGAGGGGTAAGGAATTTCAAGTTTGAATTTGATCCCGGTTACGGAAATAACGGAACAAGTGGAATGGATGTTCCTTTATACAGATTGGGTACTATTTACATGATGAGAGCGGAAGCTTATTTCAGAAGCGGAAATGTAACGGCAGCATTGGCTGATGTTAATAAACTGAGAACCAGCAGAACCAATGACGCTTTAAAGAATAATGCTCCGGGTGTTGCCTTAACTACTCTTGATGCAAATATATTGTTCAGAGAATCAGGGTTTGAACTGTACTGGGAAATGTACCGAAGAAAAGCAATGATCCGATTCGGAAAGTTTGATCTTCCGGGGACAGCAAAACCGGCATCTCAGCCTTACAGAAGAATTTTCCCGATTCCTCAGGCAACGATTGATGCTTCAAAAGATTTTACACAAAATCCGGGATATTAACATATTTTCATAGACTTACTATTAGTTATTTAAAAAAGCGAAGAGAATTGATCTCTTCGCTTTATTTATTCTAAACCTTCAAGGTTTTTAAAACCTTGAAGGTTTGAATTTATTTACTATTCCGCGTTCAGCATTCCCAATTCGCCGAAATGCTTTTTGAATTTCTGGATTTTAGGCCCAACCACGGCACTGCAGTAAGGCTGTGTAGGATTTTCATTATAATATCCCTGGTGATACTGTTCTGCCGGCCAGAATTTATCGAATTTGGTTAATTCCGTAACATAAGTTCCCTGCCATCTTCCGGACTGTTTAGAGGTTTCAATGGCTTGTTCGGCTTTTGCTTTTTCAGCTTCATCTTTATAATAAATTACCGAACGGTATTGGGTACCGATGTCATTGCCCTGTCTGTTCAGTTGTGTAGGATCGTGAAGGAAAAAGAATACATCCATTAACTGCTCATAAGAAATAACCGACGGATCATAAGTGATCTGCACTACTTCTGCATGACCAGTTTCTCCTGTGCATACCTCTTCATAAGTGGGATTGTCTTTATGCCCTCCTGAGTATCCTGAAATGGCAGACTGTACACCTTTCAGCATATTGAAACAGCTTTCCACACACCAGAAACATCCGCCTCCGAAAGTAATTTGTTCTAAATTATTGTTATCCATTCTAAGTTGATTATTGTATTTGAATTTTCTCGTTAAGGAATAATGGAGAAAAAACCAATCAAAAATAAGGAAAAGTTTTTCAAATTATATGCCTGAAAATCGTATAATCACAAATTGTTTTAATAGATAAGACAAATTATTTGTAACTAAAAAAGAAGAAAAATGTATAAAATGCAGGTTTTTAGCAAAAAGTTTTTTAGTATCCTTAAGAAGTAATGAGTGAATCAGTATGCCGATTGATGAAGCTTGTGTTTATTTAGCTTTGCGTTGCAATTTATTACCTTCTAGAATCAAAAGGGTGTAATGATTATTCTTTGCGTTTAAGAACTATTATCTACAAATAGAGGAATTAAAAAAAGCATCCCAGAAAAGGATGCTCAATAGTATTTAAATTAAATTATTTCTAATTATTTTTCCCAAACCAAAGCACTTGCCCCCAAAATAGCAGCATCTGCTTCATCAAGCTCACTGAATACCAGCTTCACTTTATTTCTGAAAATAGGAAGTAAATTTCTTTCCATGTGAAGTTTTGTAGGCTTTAAAATAAAATCACCGGCTTTTATAACGCCTCCGAAAAGAAGGATCGCTTCAGGAGAAGAGAACATGACAAAATTGGCCAACGCTTCGCCTAGTTTTTGTCCGGTATACCTGAAAACTTCTATGGAAATAGGGTCTCCTTTTAATGCGCATTCGTGTACGGTTTTAGAATTGATGGCTTCTTCAGGATATTGAGTCAGCATCGATTCCGGGAATTCTGCACGCATTTTTTTTGCAGTAATGGCAATTCCTGTAGCGGATGCATAAGCTTCAAGGCTACCTTCGGAACCTGTGCTCCAGTGTTTCCTTCCGCCTGGTTTTACAATGGTATGTCCCAGTTCTCCTGCAAACCCGTCATGTCCGTAGATCAGTTTTCCGCCGGCAACAATTCCGCTTCCTACCCCTGTTCCCAAGGTAATCATAATAAAATCCTTCATTCCCCTTGCTGCACCGAAGAGCATTTCTCCGATAGCTGCTGCATTGGCATCGTTGGTTATGGTACAAGGAAGCCCGAATTTGGCTTTCATTAGTTCCGCAAAAGGAATAATTCCTTTCCAGGGAAGGTTTGGGGCCTGTTCAATGGTTCCTGTATAGTAATTGGCATTGGGAGCGCCTACTCCTATTCCATCAAAATTTTTATTTTTTCCGTGGCTCTCGATCAGAGGATGAACGGCTTCGTATAAAGCGTCAATATATTCTTCCACGGTAGGATAGGCATCGGTACGGATATTTCCTTTTTCCAGCACTTCGCCTCTGTGGTTTACCACTCCAAATTTTGTATTCGTTCCGCCGATATCAATTCCCAACGCAACCTGTTTTGACAAATCTACTAATGACATTTCTCTTCTTAATAATTCTAAAAGGCTAAAATTATAAAAAAGATATTATATTAGACGATTAAGCAGCATTTTATTTAAAAAAATATTATGTTGTTTTTATCTTTTTCTTTTTTCTTCTTCCCCACCAGATCATAAATCCGGTCACCGGTAATGAGGCACAGATAAGGCTTACAATAAATGCGATAATTTTAGTAGGCAGTCCCAGAATTGATCCTACGTGGATGTCATAGTTGGCGCCTACTGCTTTTTCACCGAAATTTTTGTCTTTCATGTCGTGCGTATGAAGCAATTCTCCGGAGTTTTCATCAAAAATAAGGCTGCTGCTTTTATGATAGGAATAGGATAAATGTTTTACGTAGACTTCAAAGTTAGGATGTTCGTGATCATCTATATGCTCATGGCCAAGATCAATGGAAAAACCATACGAATTTGGGTATTTTGCTTTTACAGTATTGCTGATTTTGTCTAAAGTTCCTTCTGTTCTCATTTCAATCGGAGCTTTGGTTTTGATTGATGAAAAGTCTGGATAAGCAGTTTTGCCGCCTGAGAAAATAAAGTAAATGGCTGCCTGAACCACAAAAAAAGCATAAAACAATCCTGTTATAGAAAAAATCAAAGCAAAGATAGAAGCATAAAAGCCCAGCACATTATGGAGATCATAATTTTTTCTTTTCCATCCTTTTACATTCTGCCACTTGAAAGAAAATCGCTGTTTTCTTGCGGCTTTATTCTTAGGCCACCAGAGGATGATCCCTGAGATCAGCATGAAAATAAATATAAGTACCGGAATACCTACCAGGTAAGTTCCCCACGATTGTTTTAGCAAATAACTCCAATGAATCATTTTTACAATCTGGAAGAACCCGTTTTTTTCATCGTGGGTTCTCAGCACTTTTCCGTTGTAAGGATTTACGTAAGCTACTTTATAGATGGGAAATTCGTTAAAATAATTCCAGCCTTTAGGATCGTGTTCATACCAGTAAAAAAGGTAAGACATCTTTTTATCAATCGGAATATTTACCCAATGAACAGGATATTTTTCTTTTACCTGTTCTACAACAGCTTTTTCCAAGACACGTATTGGAAGCACCTGTTTCTGGTCAATATTTTGTTCGTTGTGATAAATGACATCCTTTCGGGTGAAATTTTCAATTTCATCTTTAAAAACATACAATGCTCCCGTGATTGAGATAATGAAAATCAGAAAACCGATACCTAATCCAAGCCATAAATGTAACTTACCCGTCCATTTTTTAAAAGCGCTTGGTTTTTTTTTAAAGTGATGCTTTTTCCTCATAATCCTTAATTGCCGCAAAGATACTGTTTAATTTTTATTTAGAATACTTCCAATTAAGAATTTTCGTCAGGTTTTTACCTGTAAAATGAATCAATAAAAAATGGTCTCACTCAAAATTTAAGGTGAGACCACTTTTTTTAGAATAAATTATTTCTTTCTGAAGGTTTCAGTAATATCTCTAATTTTTTAATTTAGAATTTATAAGTAACTGTTCCAAGAGCATTGATTAGTTTTTGAGGATTTCCTGTAGTATAGCCGATCCAATAATGTTGATTGGTAAAATTATCTACTTTTACTCCGATTCTGAATTTTTTTGCATCATAGAATGCGTTGGCATTTAAGACAAAATATTTTGGTAACGAAAATGTTTCAACCTTCGATGTAAGTGGATTTTCCTGATTGTAGATTTTATTAACATTGGCAAAGTTCCCTCCGATTCCGAAGCCAAGACCTTTTAGGTTGCCATCAACAAACTGGTAGCTTGCATTAAAATTTCCTAACCATGGGGATCCGGCTGTACTCGGTCTCAAACCTGTGCTTAAGTCTGTTGTATCGTTGTAAGATAAACCGCCGATTAAAGAGAACCCTTTTACCAAATATGCGTTCACTTCAAGTTCTATTCCTTTGCTTTGAATCTCTCCTGTCTGTGTTTGTACAGCATTACCTGCAGCGGTGAACTGACCTGTACCAAGAAGCATATTTTTTACTTTAATATCATAATAACTTACCGTAGCATTAATTTTTCCATTAATAAGATTTGCTTTGAAACCTCCTTCAAACTGATTCGCTCTCTCCGGATCTGAAAGGGCAATTCCTCCGGAAAGGTCTGTGGTATAATACCCATTGCTCTTAAAGCTGTTTTGATAGTTTCCAAAAACAGAGAATTTATCTTTTATAATCTGATAAACTAAACCTGCTTTTGGAGTCCATGCAGACTGGTTGTATGCAGGGGTTTCGTTTACCCAAACTTTACCGCCTAAGAAGTCGTTATTTTCATAACGCAGCCCCAAAACAATATTAAGTCCGGAAATTGGTGTGAAGACATTTGAGATATATCCGCTGTAAGTATTTGTATCACCGTCTACATCATAATTGCTGATATTTGCAGGATTATTGTAAAGTGCGTCTAAAACAGTACCGTTGAACCCTGAATAGTCTCCTCCGTTTGCCGGAACAGTAAATGTTGCTCCGTTCGCCAGATAAATGAAGCGAGACCTATCTTTGGTTTTTAGATAATCGAAACCAACAACAGTTCTGTTTCTCATGCCGTTTGCGAAACTGTAATCAAAATTGAAATTTTGTTGTATTTGCAGATATTTTTTTCTGCTGTCTCTGGTTGCCTGATCGAATCTGTTCACAAAGACATTATTATTTGCGTCTACAGATGCTGAGAAATAGGGTCCAAATCCATCAGAATAACTACTGGAAGTATTAATATTGGTTGAAGACCGGATATTATCATTGATTTTATAGTTTACCTGGCCGAAAATATTGTTTACTCTTGCAGTAGTGTATAAATCATCACCAATATAAGATTCTTTATAATTCAATCCTGCTTTTTCAAGATCTTTCATGTTATCAATTCCATTCAACGCTCCCGGTGTTAAATAAAAGAAAAACTGATCTCCAATCGCTCTCGTATTGAACATTTCATATTCAATATTAAACTGTAGCCTTTCATTTAAATTATAAGTTAGTGAAGGAGTAAATGCGAAGTATGAATTTTTGGCATCTTTCTTCTGAAAAGTACCCTGACTTGTATATGCAGTGTTGATTCTGAAAAGAAGTTTTTTATCTTTTGTAATGGGGGCATTTATATCTGCCTGAGCTCTATATGTGTTATAACTTCCGCCCATCAGGCTTACCTGTCCCTCAAAGTTTTCATAAGGCCTTTTTGTTATTCTGTTGATTAAACCTCCGTATGATGCAACATTACTTCCGTATAATGTTCCGGATGGACCTTTTAGTACTTCCAACCTTTCAATATTTACAGCATCAATAGTTGTTGTAACAGGTGAAACAAGTCCGTTTCTCATAGAGTTATTTGAAGGAAAACCTCTCAAAACCACAAAAGACCCACCGTCTCCCGCTCTGCTTGTAGGACTCCACATTTGCTGTAAACCCGTTACGTTTCTGTAAGCATCGTCAATTGTAAAAATTACCTGATTTTCTAAAATGGTTTTATTGATTGATGAGAAAACCTGCGGATCCTCAATCGCCTTAAGAGGCATTTTATTTGAAAAGTCAGAATCTTTCTTAATATAAGTATTGATAATTACTTCATCAATATTATCCGATTTAATCGTATCGTTCTTCTGTGCAAAAGTTAGCATAGAACCTAGCATAGATGCGCAGATCAGTACATTTTTCATGAAACCTTAAATTTTTCTGCAAATATATTGTTTTTAATTATTCTAAATAAATAATTGAATTGATATTTATCATAATATTAATATGAAGCATACAAAAAGCCGCTTCAGACATGCTGAAGCGGCTTTCTATATTTTAAATTGTTATTTCTTATGCCGGAATTTCTCCTTTATATAAGAATGAAATAATTTCTTTGTTTAATTTGTCGATCATTTCGCTGAACAAATGGAAAGATTCCTGTTTGTAGATTACCAGCGGATCTTTCTGCTCATAAACGGCACCTTGTGAAGATCTTCTTAAATCGTCCATCTCACGAAGGTGAAGCTTCCAGTTTTCATCAATGATCGATAGAGTAATGTTCTTTTCGAAATCATTGATTAAGCTGTCACACTGTGTTTCATAAGCTTCTTTAAGATCGGTAACGATGGTCATCGTTTTATGGCCGTCTGTGAAAGGAACCTGGATCATCTTAAACATTGCTCCCTGATTTTGATACACATTTTCAATAATCGGGAAAGATTTTTCTTTCAGCAGGTTAAGCTTCATCTGATAATCTTCCTGTGCCGCTTTAAACAAGATATTGGTTAAATCCTGAATGCTCTTACTCTTAAAATCGTTTTCAGAAACCGGAGATTCCATCGTGAATGTTTTAATGATCTCGTATTCGAAATCTTTATAGTTTCCTGATGCTTTTCCTTTGGCTACAATGGAGTTGGCAACATCAAAAATCATATTCGTAATATCGTACTTCAAATGATCTCCGAATAATGCATTCTTTCTTCTCTTATAGATCACGTCACGCTGCTTATTCATTACGTCATCATATTCAAGAAGTCTTTTTCTTGTTCCGAAGTTGTTTTCCTCTACTTTTTTCTGCGCTCTTTCAATAGATTTTGAGATCATGGAATGCTGAATCACTTCGCCTTCTTTATGACCCATTCTGTCCATCATTTTAGCAATTCTTTCAGAACCGAAGAGACGCATTAAGTTATCTTCCAGAGATACGTAGAACTGTGAACTTCCCGGATCTCCCTGACGTCCCGCTCTACCTCTCAACTGTCTGTCGACACGTCTGGAATCGTGTCTTTCCGTACCGATAATGGCTAAACCTCCTGCTTCTTTTACTTCTTTGGTCAGCTTAATATCCGTACCACGGCCTGCCATGTTGGTAGCAATGGTTACAACGCCCGGCTGTCCTGCTCCCGCAACAATTTCAGCTTCCTTCTTGTGAAGTTTCGCATTAAGAACCTGATGCGGAATTTTTCTTAATTGAAGGGCTTTAGATAATAACTGAGAAATTTCAACGGAAGTTGTACCTACCAAAACAGGTCTTCCTGCGGCGGTTAATTTTTCAATTTCTTCAATGACGGCATTGTATTTTTCACGGTTGGTTTTGTAAACCAGATCCTGTTTATCGTGTCTTAAAATAGGACGGTTGGTAGGGATTACCACCACATCCAGTTTATAAATTTCCCAAAGCTCGCCGGCTTCCGTCTCTGCAGTACCCGTCATCCCTGCAAGTTTGTTGTACATACGGAAGTAATTCTGAAGGGTAATGGTAGCAAACGTTTGCGTTGCAGCCTCGATTTTTACGTTTTCCTTAGCTTCAATTGCCTGGTGAAGTCCGTCTGAATAACGTCTTCCTTCCATGATACGGCCTGTCTGCTCATCAACGATTTTTACTTCGCCGTCAATTACCACATACTCATCATCCTTTTCAAATAAAGTGTAGGCTTTGAGCAACTGGCTCATGGTGTGAACTCTTTCAGACTTTTCGGCAAATTCGGAGAACAGTTTTTCTTTAGCTTCAAACTCTTCTTCTTTTGAAAGGTTTTTAGCTTCCAGTTCGGCAATTTCGGTTCCGATATCCGGAAGAACGAAGAAGTTAGGATCAGAGTTACCCTGCGACATGTACTCTACCCCTTTGTCGGTAAGATCAACTTGGTTGTTTTTCTCTTCGATTACGAAGTAAAGATCTTTATCTACAATCGGCATATCGCGGTTATTGTCCTGCATATATTGCGCTTCTGTTTTCTGAAGCAATGCGCGGTTTCCGCTTTCCGATAAAAATTTAATTAATTGTCTGTTTTTAGGAAGACCTCTGTAGGCCTGAAGCAATTTAAATCCTCCTTCTTTGGTGTTTCCTGCTGCGATTAATTTTTTCGCTTCATTAAAAATAGCAGAAACGGTTTTTTTCTGAACTTCTACAATTCTGTCGATAGAAGGTTTCAGAACATCAAATTCCTGTCTGTCTCCTTGTGGAACGGGACCGGAAATAATTAACGGTGTTCTTGCATCATCCACCAATACGGAATCAACCTCATCAACAATGGCGAAATTGAGTTCTCTCTGCACAAGCTCTGAAGGGGAAGTTACCATGTTGTCTCTCAGATAATCGAACCCGAATTCGTTATTGGTTCCGTACGTAATATCTGAATTGTATGCTTTTCTTCTTCCGTCTGAATTTGGCTGGTGATTATCAATACAGTCGATAGACATTCCGTGGAACTGGTACAATGGTCCCATCCATGCGGAGTCTCTTTTCGCAAGATAGTCGTTTACCGTTACAACGTGAACGCCTCTTCCCGGCAGTGCATTTAAGAAAATAGGAAGTGTGCCTACCAATGTTTTACCTTCTCCGGTTGCCATTTCGGCAATTTTACCGCTGTGAAGAATAACCCCACCAATGAACTGTACATCGTAATGTACCATATCCCAGTTTACTGGTGTTCCGGCGGCGTTCCAAGAGTTTTTCCAAACGGCTTCGTCTCCCTGTATTTCAAGGAAGTCTTTTCCCGCAGCAGCCAATTGTCTGTCCCATTCGGTAGCTTTTACACGGATTTCTCCATTTTGTGCCCATCTTCTTGCCGTTTCTTTTACCAAGGCAAAAGCTTCGGGAAGGATTTGACCGAGGACTTTCTCCTCAATGTCGTATGATTCCTTTTTCAGAGCTTCAATTTTTGAAAAAAGCGCTTCTTTTTCGTCAACGTTTTTCGAATTTTTTATCTGCTCTTGTATCTGTTCTATCTGAGCTGAGATTTTACTGGTTGCTGATTTAATATTTTCTTTGAATTCAGCAGTTTTTTCTCTCAAACCATCGTCAGACAGCTGTTGGATAGTAGGCTCAACAGCTTTGATTTTTGTTACAACTTTTTTTACTTCTTTTAGGTCCTGCGCTTTCTTGTCTCCCAAAAACCCTTTAAGAACTTTGTTTAAAAAACTCATAAATTTTTGCTTTATGCTTAAAACGAGATGCTTTAAGCGTTTTTAATAACACGCTTTTCGTGTAAATTGATATGTAAAAAAGGGCAAAAAAGCTCTAAGCGATGCCTAAAGCCTGATTGCTTTTAATTTAATATTCGTCTTCGTTCCAAAGGAAGTCTTCATCGGTAGGATAGTCACTCCAAACTTCTTCAATAGATTCGTAAATCTCTCCTTCATCTTCAATTGCCTGAAGGTTTTCTACTACTTCCATAGGTGCACCAGTTCTGATTGCATAATCAATAAGCTCTGCTTTTGTCATTGGCCAAGGTGCGTCACTTAAATATGAAGCTAATTCTAATGTCCAGTACATAATTTTCTAATTTTTTGCAAAAGTATAAAAATAGCTTATATTATATGCTTTTTTACACCTGATTTTCAATTCTTTTTATTAATTTTTGTTCATTCTGAATCACAAACCTTTGTTCAGGCGTGATGTCAGCCTGTTTGCTGTGATTTTCTCAAAAACCATTCCATAAAAATTTTTATGCCATTTTGGAAGTTTGTGTCAGGTTTATAACCGATTAATGTCATAGCTTTTGTAATATCAGCATTGGTTTTGACAACATCTCCGGGCTGCATTGGCAGATTTTTCCGGATGGCAGATTTTCCTAACGTTTGTTCTATAGTTGACAGCATTTCATTAAGCGTTATCACTTCACTTTCTCCAAGATTAATAATCTCGTAGACTCCGGAATGAGTTTCCAAATATTGAACTGATTTTAGTACTCCGTCAATAATATCATCAATGAAAGTATAATCTCTTGCTGTTGTACCGTCACCATAGAAAGGGATTTCCTGGTCTTCTGAAATTAATTTTGTGAATTTATGAATGGCAAGATCCGGTCTTTGTCTTGGTCCGTAAACCGTAAAAAACCGCAGCTGGATCATATCGATTTTATATAAATCATGGTAAACATGACCTAAAATTTCACCACATTTTTTGGTGGCTGCATAGGGAGAAATAGGTTGATCAACATTATCTGTTTCGGAGAAAGGGATTTTTTCATTGTTTCCGTAAACGCTTGATGAGGAGGCGGCAATAACTTTAGTAATATTAAATTCTTTACACAGTTCCCAAAGGTTCATGGTTCCGCGGATATTCACCTCTTCGTATTCCAAAGGTCTTTCAATGGAGGGACGAACTCCAGCCAGAGCTGCAAGATGAATTACCATGTCGATAGAGTGTTCCCGGAAGATCTTTTCAAGTCCGTCTTTATCACGAATATCCTGGTAATGTAAAGTATAGCGATCTGAATTTGTCATGGAAACCAGTTTGGTAATATCCTCCTGTTTTTCCACAAAATCAAAATCCGAAAAATTCTGTATTGAGTCTAAAGTATTTTTAATTTTTATCTGATAATTGTAGAAATCATCAAAATTGTCAATATTTATGACAGAATGTCCCTTTTTTAATAATTGTTCTACCAGATGAGAACCAATGAATCCGCTTCCGCCCGTTACGAGATAGACCATTTGTGACTTTTTATTCCAGCAAAAATATAAATTTATTTTTTGAAAATATAATCATTACTTTTACTTTATCAAGTTATATACATAAATATGCAGTTTCAGGGACAAATTTTAAAAATGACGAGCTTCAACGATGAACCTATTCAATATTACCTAAATCTTTCCGGGGATCTTATCCATATGAATGAACTTTTCGGGAAAGAAATAACGATAAAACATACGGGTTTTCAGTGTGTGAATTGCCAGGAAAATAAACCGATCTACAGAATGGGGTTCTGCAAAAACTGTTTTTTTGAAAGTCCTTATGCCAGTGATACCATCATTCGTCCCGAACTTTCTACCGCTCATCTTGGAATTGCGGAACGGGATTTGGAGATAGAAAAAGGAATTCAGCTTCAGCCTCATACAGTGTATCTGGCTTACACGGGAGAAGTAAAAGTGGGAGTTACAAGAAATACACAGATTCCTACGAGATGGATCGATCAGGGCGCGACTTTTGCACTGCCTATTGCGAGAACCGAAAACCGGTATGAAGCTGGGATGATTGAAGTTGCTCTTAAACAGCACGTTCCTGATAAAACCAGCTGGAAGAAAATGCTCCAGGACGATCTGGAAGATGATGTTGACCTGGCGGATTTCCAGCAGAAAATAAAAGAATATTTTCCTGATGATTTCCAGAAATTTTACAGTGAAGGCGAAACGCTCTGGAGATTTGATTATCCTTTCGAAAAGCCTGAAAAAGTAACATCTTTTACCCTTGATAAAAGACCGGAGTTTACCGGAAAGCTTACAGGCATCAAAGGACAGTATCTGGGCTTCGACGGAGGAGAGTTTATTAATGTCAGGGGGCATGAAGGATATTTTATTGAGCTTCATGTCAGGAACTGATCTTTACACGAAATAAGCAAAATTGCAATATGAAAAAGTGGGTAAAAAAGCTACTGGTTGGTCTGGGAGTTTTGTTGGTGATTGTTTTATTGGCGAACTTCGGGATTAACATCTGGCTTAAGACCCAGCTTCCCGATTATATTAAGAATAATACCGATTACAACGTTTCCTACAAAAGCCTGGAAGTAGATCTGCTTTCGGGGAATATTCTTGCGGCAGAAATATCCGTTAATAACAAAAATCCTAAAAACATCAATGTTATCGGGCTTCAGGGTACAATCGACACCCTGAAAATAAGCCGTTTCGGGATTTATGATGCGCTTTTCAATAAACAAATCAGCTCATCGGATCTTTTACTTTCAAAACCAAATCTGAATGTGATCCTCGCCAAGCCGGTTGATGATAAAACCGGGAAAAAAAGGAATCCCGTAAAGTTTGAAAATATCAGGATTAATGATGGAAATATCAGTATTTTTAAACATACTAAACAAAAATTTCTTTCGGTTCAGGATCTTGATCTGTATGTTGAAAATCTCCAGCTTACGGAAGAATCGGTGGAAAACAGGCTTCCGGTTGTTTTTGATACGTATGATATTAAAGGAAAGAATTTCTTCGTTCGCCCCGATGATGTATATGCCCTTAAGATAGATGCTATAAACACAGCTAACGGACAAATGACGGTTAATAACTTTCAGCTGGTTCCTGTTTTGGATTTTGAACAGTTCAAAAAATATTATCCTAAAAAAAATAAGCTTTTTCAGTTTGCTATTAAAAAAATGGAATTTAAAGATCTTATTCTGAAAAAGGATAAGCTGTCTCTTGCTAATGCAAGTTTCTACGAGCCTAATCTTTTGATGTATACCACAGATGTTATTCCTGTTAAGGCTAAAAAACCTTCCGATTTCGAACTAAGCCTGGAAAATATAAAAATGAGCAATGCTACTGTGCAGGTCATGAAACCCAACGGGAATAAGCTTTTATATGCTAAAAACCTTAATATTGATGTCAATCAGCTGAGATTTGATAAAGAAACGAGAGAAGAGCTAATTCCTGTTGGTTATAAGAATTTTCAGGTTTCCGGGAAAGATGTTTTGTTTTCCAATCATCAGGATTTTACATTCGGCAGTGTAGTTCTGAATCCAAAAAAAGGAGAAATAAAAAATATTTCTATTTTGCCTAATGGAATAGCTTCGGGAAAAGCTTCAATGAATTTAACGACAGACTACATCCGCTTTACAATTAATAAATGGGATTTTACGGATAAAAAAATGAATCTTGATATCAATGAAATTCTTTTGAACCGTGTTAAAGGAAAAATCATTGCCGGAACAAATAAACCTGTGAGTCGAAAAAAACCGGATTTCAGCAGAATTCAGTTTCCGATCATCATCAGAAAAGTTGCTTTACAGAATTCTGATATCACTTATTCTAAAAATAATCAGCCATTGAGTTTTCAGGATCTGAATGCTACAGTAAATGATATTCGGTTGGTTACAAAAAAAGATAACTCCGGAATTGAAGCAAAAATAAATAAATACGCAATTTCAACTAAAAATTTCGGATATAAAACAAAGTTCTATACCATGACCGCCGGAACTTTAAAGCTTGACCAGAATACGATAAATGTAAGCTCATTCGCAATGAAACCTCTGGTTTCAAGAGCGCAGTTTATCAAAATGATTCCGGTGGAAAGCGATCTGTATGATATCACGGCCAGCCAGATTACGGCCAACGGAACCTGGGATTTGTTTTCTGATCAGAAATTAATACGTGCTTCCAATGTTACAATCCGTAATGCAGATGCTGTTATTTTCAGGAGTAAAATTCCGGAAGATGATCCAAAGGAGAAACCTCTGTACTCAAGAATGTTGAGATCTATCAAAATCCCGATGGTTGTTAACGCTCTGAACCTTAAAGATTCAAAACTGGTTTACGAGGAAGATACGCCGGAAAGTGCAGGCCCCGGAAAACTAATCTTCAGTAATTTTAACATGAACGTTAAAAACTTAAATTCTGGCAAAATAAAAGGAAATCCAACAAGAGTTGATATCAAGATTAATTGCTCTTTCATGAATCTCGCTCCGCTTTCGGTAAACTGGAATTTTGATGTTGCAGACCAGGGAGATCGTTTTGCGATTTCAGGAAGGACAACCAATCTTCCGGCGACGGGAATTAATCCGTTTATACGGCCTTACCTTCATGTAACGGCTACCGGAACCATTCAGGAAATGCTTTTTAATTTCAGGGGAAATCCCAAAGGACTGAATGGGAAATTTAACCTTAAACATAAAGATCTCAAAGTAGCCATCCTGGATAAAGACAATCGGGAAAAAAAGGGTTTTCTTACGGCGGTTGCCAATCTTCTGGTTAAAACCGATTCCGGGAAGCTTCCTGAAGATGTGGTTGTGGAAGATGTAGAAAGAGATCCTACCAAATCGTTTTTCAACCTCTTCTGGAAGGGGATTGAACAGGGATTGAAGAAAACATTAATAGGAATCAATATTGATAAAGCCAAGAAAACTGCTGATAAAGCAGCTTCAACGGTGAAAGCAGTAAAGCAGGACGTAAAAGAGATAAAAACATCAGCAAGACAAATTGGTCAGGCCACGAAGAAGAAGCCCGATGCTGAAAAACCAAAGGAAGAAGATTCTGAAAAGAAAGGGTTCTTAAAAGGAGTATTTAAGAAAAAAGAAAAATCCGAAACTGAATAGTTCCGGACTTTTTTATATTAATCAAAATCAAACTCGTCGCTTTCAAGGATCGGTACTTCGCGGAGAAAATCGTCAAACTCTTTCGGGTAATTGCTTCCAGCGCCGTAAGAATCTATCATCATCCCCAAATTTCCGTCTAAGTCTTTCACAACATATAAAACAGCATTGTCATCTGGGCTGCTGGGACCTTCGAAACGGTAGGTTTTTATAATGGTAAGTTCATTGGGCTGATATGTTTTCTCAGAATTTTCCAGTTTCATTTCACGGGCTTCATTCATCCTGAATTCTCTGTGAATACCTCTTTGGGTAAGTCTTGTCATAACCTGACTCAGTGTGGTCATTTTGTCAATATTTCCTGTGCCTTCCATAATATTATTTTTCTTTTAAGATGCAATAATTAAACCAATCAATGCCTTGTGGTATTTAATAAAAACATATATCTTATTAACAAAAATTTATATTTCTTGTTTTATATTGGGTATGCTTTTTGCAATAGTCACTTTAATAAATCAAGCGAAATATGAAAAAGGAAGTTGGCGTTTTACTGGCAGGAGGAGTTGGTCTTCTGGCAGTATTAAGTATCATCGGAATTAAAAAAATATTACACAGAAAAGATAAAAGGTACAGCGATTCTTATTCGGATTACCACAGGCATTTTGATAAGAGGAATGTGGAAGAAGATTATCACGGTATCGAATTTTATGCATTAAAATAATAAAACACGATATATCCAATTTTTGTGATCCGGCACCAACAGGCTGCCGGATTTTTTGTGGAAAACTTTCATGTTAAAATTGATTATTTTCCAAAATTTCCAGTCTAACTTTACAAGGTCATGCAGAATGAAAATATCAAAAAAGGACAGGGAGCCCAGCGAAATGTAACCAATCGTTTCGACCGGTATACGTATGAGCCGGAGGATGAAGATTATGAAACCGTAAAAACATCTTTTACTGAAGTTTTTCCGAAAACCATTGTAAATCAGGTTAAAAGTGAAGATCTTCCCATGGAATATTCCATGAATCCGTATCAGGGCTGCGAGCACGGCTGTTCATACTGTTTTGCAAGACCTACGCATGAATATTGGGGATACAGTGCCGGAATCGATTTCGAGAGAAAAATTATGGTGAAGAAAAATGCCCCGGAATTGTTGGAAAAATTTTTTCAGAAAAGAGGATATCAACCTGAACCGATTCTGCTTTCCGGAAACACCGACTGCTATCAGCCGGCAGAGCGGCAATTCGAGATTACAAGGAAGTTGCTGCAGGTTTGCCTTGATTACAGGCATCCGGTGAATATTCTTACGAAAAATGCTTTGGTTCTTCGGGATCTTGATCTATTAAAGCCGATGGCTGAACAGAATATTGTTTCCGTTTCTTTGAGCATTCCTACCATCAATGAAGAGTTGCGAAGAAAAATGGAACCGCGCACAAGTTCTGCAAAAAATAAATTAAAAGCGATAGAAATTCTTTCGGAAAATAATATTCCGGTTAATGTAATGGTGGCTCCCATTATTCCGGGGCTGAATAGTGATGAGCCTTTAGCTATTTTAAAAGCTATTTCGGATGCAGGAGCTCAAAGCTTTGGCTACACTTTGGTAAGGCTGAACGATACGGTAGAACCCGTTTTCGTAAACTGGATTGAAAATGCTTTCCCCGACCGGGCACAGAAAGTATTAAATTTGATCCGTTCCATGCGCGGAGGTAAGCTTGGTGAAAAAAAGTTTTTTGACCGCCAGAAAGGAGAAGGAAATATTGCCGAAATGATTCACAATACTTTTAAAATCGGAAGAAAAAAATTTTTTTATGGAAAAGAATTTCCTAAGCTTACCACCAAAAACTTTACCGGCTCCAAAGATCAGCAGCTAAGGCTGTTTGATTAATGAAAAACCGTCCCCAAAGGAACGGCTTTCTTTTATGAAAAAATATTTCTGAATTATTACATGGTATCGTCTACCGGACATTTGAAATCTTTACTGCACGTTGCACAGATCACTACATTTCCGCAAACGTACATACAAAATTCAGGTTCAGGAAGAATAATTCCAGCTCCTGAAATACTTTTTAATTGGCCCTTGCTTAGTTTTTTTAAATTTTTCATATTGTTTTAGTTAAAAATTTGATACTTCTGTAAAGATAGATAAAAAATAAATAAGTCAAACAATTGTGGTATATTATTTTTATGTGAAGGAATTTTTTTTTTATTTTAGAATTAGTGAATAAAAAACCGGACAAATTGCCCGGTTGTTAATTATTTTTTGATAAGTCCTAATTCTATCAGTCGTTCATGGAGAAATTCTCCTGCGGTAGTATCATCGTACAATTTCGGATGATCTTCATCAATACAGTTTTCTAGTGCATTTAATGACATCGAACTTACAGGATGCATAAAGAATGGAATGGAATACCTTGAAGTTCCCCACAACTCTCTCGGTGGATTTACTACCCTGTGAATGGTTGATTTCAGCTTGTTATTGGTATGTCTGGACAACATATCTCCTACGTTAATCATCAGTTCGTCCGGCTCTGCAATAGCATCGATCCATTCTCCTTTATGGTTCTGAACCTGAAGTCCTTTTCCCTGAGATCCCATTAACAGAGTGATAAGGTTAATATCTCCGTGAGCAGCCGCTCTTACCGCGTCGTCCGGCTCCTGCGTAATCGGGGGATAATGGATCGGTCTTAAAATAGAATTTCCTTCTGCAATTTTATCATCAAAATAAAACTCATCAAGATTAAGATACAAAGCTAAGGCTCTCAGAACATACTGTCCTGTCTTTTCCAGCATCTGGTAAGCTTCTTTGCCTACTTCGTTGAATTTTGGAAGTTCTTCAACCATTACATTATCAGGATACTCGTCTTTGTATCGGGAATCTTCAGACACATACTGCCCGAAATGCCAAAACTCTTTCAGGTCTCCTTTTTTGAATCCTTTTGCAGTCTCTTTACCGAATCCTACATAACCTCTCTGTCCGCCAATTCCCGGAATCTCATACTTTTGTTTCGTTTCCGTGGGCAGGGCAAAAAAGTTTTTCACCTCCTCATACAATTCATCTACCAATTTGTCATCAAGAAAATGGCCTTTTAAGGCAACAAAACCAATTTCTTCATAAGCTTTTCCGATTTCATTTACAAATTTCTGTTTGCGTTCCGGGTCACCCGAAAGGAAATCACGCAGGTCTACACTAGGTATTTTATCCATTTTTAGAAATTTAACGAATGGCTAAATTACAGATTTAAAATGAAAATCTTTTTACAGTTAATTATTTATCAATTAAATTTGTGCTATGAAAAAATATTCTTCCAAAAGAAGTATTCAGATATTGGCACATCTTCTTCAGCAGTACGGAATTTCAGATATTATCATTTCCCCGGGATCCAGAAACGCCCCTTTGGCAATCCATTTTTCCGAAACAGACAGCTTCAACTGTTACAGTATCGTAGATGAAAGAAGTGCGGCTTTTGTAGGACTTGGAATGGCGATGAGTGAAAAAAAACCGGTAGCCGTTACCTGTACCAGCGGTTCTGCAGCAGCCAATTATTATCCTGCCGTTACAGAAGCATTTTATTCCAATATTCCGCTTTTAGTATTAACAGCCGACAGGCCAATGGATTATGTGGATATTTTTGACGGACAAACAATCAGGCAGAATAACCTTTTTCATCAGCATTCTTACGGAGATTTCCAATTGCTGGAAGACAGTAAAGAAAATGCGGAAGACCTCAATTTTGACACCATAAAAAAAGCCATAGAACTCTGTATTGAAAAACAGGGTCCCGTTCATATCAATATTCCTCTGGAAGAACCTCTCTATGAACTGGTTTCGGAATTGCCGACCTTTCCTACGGTAGAAAAAACAATCAGGCAGAAAGAATATGAAATACCGTCTACTTTAGTTGCGGAATGGAATACTTCCCAGAGAATCATGATTCTGGTCGGAACAAGAGATTACAGTCCGGAGCTTGAGAATCAGCTTACCCAGTTGGTTAAAAACCATTCTGTTGTGGTACTCAGCGAAGCGAATTCAAATTTACATCATGAAAAATTTTTCAGACATATTGATCGCTATGTTTTTAATTTTACGGAAGAAGATTTTAAAACCTATGCCCCTGATTTACTGATTACGGTAGGACAGAACGTTGTTTCAAAAAAAGTAAAGCAGTTCTTAAGAAAAGCGCACCCAAAACAGCACTGGCATCTTGATGAAGTGTGGCAGCCGGATACGTATTTTGCTTTGACGGAAAAGGTGGAAGTAAAACCCGAAGTTTTTTTCTCCAAACTGCTGAAATTTATCAATCTGGAGCCAAGTCCGTATTTTAATCTCTGGGATGTCCTGCGGGATAAAAAGGATGCAAAGCATGAAAAGTTTCTGAATACGGTAGATTTTTCCGATTTTTATTTTTTCCATAAAACTTCGCAAATGATTCCTGAAAATTATAACGTGCACTTCAGCAACAGCTCGGCGATACGCTATGCACAGCTTTTTGATTATGGGAAAAGGAAAATTTACTGCAACAGAGGCACAAGCGGAATCGACGGATCAACATCTACAGCAATGGGATTTGCCATAAAAAATGCAAACCCTACTTTGTTAATTACGGGTGATCTCAGTTTCTTTTATGATATCAACGGACTATGGAACCAATACATTCCACCGTTTGTAAGAATTATGATTTTTAATAACGGGGAAGGAAATATTTTCAAAATCATTCCAGGTCCGGGAAATGCCAATCCGAATACGCTGGATGAGTTTATTGCCACCAAACACCATAAAAACGCAGAATTTTTAGCGAAGCATTTCGGATTCTCTTATACAAAAGTGGATGATGATGTTACTTTAGACCGGGTTCTTGAAAACTTCTTTAAACCGGATAGTCAGCCTAAAATATTGGAAGTCAATACCCACGGCAAAAATAATGCAGATATACAGAAAGCGTATTTTAATTTTTTAAAAGAAAATTAAAGATCTTCATATTCTTCATTTCCAGGTAAATTGATGATCCTGTCGATGGGATAAATAAAATTTTCATCGAAATCGTTCAGGGCATTAATCATTTGGAAATGAGAGAATTCTTTGATATTCTGAAGGGTAATTTCTGTTTCTTTTATTTGTTTTTTTCTTAAAAGATGCTGTCTTTGTACTCCGTTTAGAAGACAGGAATTGGGTGTAAACCAATCTTTTCCCTTTAAAAAAAGGAGGTTTGCATAAGAGGCGTCTGTAATATGATTATTTTTAACAATGATGATTTCTTCAGCCTTCGCTTTCATTTTCATTTTTTCAAAATCCTTTCGGTCTTCAAACTTAAAAGAATAATCAAAGCTGTTGTTTTCCACCAGCTGAAAGCTTTCAATTTCCGGGATGGCGTATGGAATCATCTGGGTTCGTATTTTTTTATCCAGATCATACACAATTCTAAATTTAAAAAGGCCATCCTCATCATGTTCCAGATGTTTATAAATTTTAGCCAGATCAATTGTTCCTTCTTTCCCAAAATGGGCAAAAGTTGCATCTACACGTTTTTGGTGCAATTCCAGTAAGAAGATTTCCTGATCTTCAACCTTTATACTTTCAATGAATTGGTACATAAATTTTGTTTTTCATTTCTTCGTACTCGTCTTCGAGCTTACTCAAATGCGTAATTCCGCCGCCGCTCTTGAAATACAACTGGCCGCCTTCTTTTTCAATAAAGCGGATCATCACGCAGCTATCAAGATTATTACCGTCGAACCAGCCGCAGACTCCGGTGTAATATCCTCTGTTGTATCCTTCCGCATCCAGAATGATTTCTAAAGTTTTAGGCTTAGGAGCTCCTAAAATAGAACCTGCCGGAAGCAGTTTTTTCATAATGCTGCCAAGTTTTCCTTTAAATTCAGGCTTTATAATTCCTGATATTTCCGAGCTCATGGCATAGAGATCCTTCTGCTTTGTTTTAATGAAATCAATGTACTGGAATTTGTCCACCTTTACATTATCAGCAACCATACTGAGATCATTCCGCAGAAGATCCACGACCGTATAGTGTTCCGCTTTTTCCTTAATGTCATTTCTTAAAACCTCCGCAGCATTTTCCACCGAAGCATCAATGGTGCCTTTCATAGGATAAGTGAAAATTTTTCCGTCAATAATCTTTATGAAAGTTTCAGGAGAAAAAAATACAAAAAAATCTTTATAAAAAACTTTGTATTTGGCAGAAGAATGATAAAAAATTTCTTCGAGGGTTAAATTGGTCTTAATTTTGGTTTTCCGGGTATAATTGACCAGGTAAGAATTTCCGAAGCGAATATTTTTCTGTACGTAATCAAAACCGGTTTTGAAACTTTCCAAGGTTTCGGGAAATGATTTCCATTCTATGTTTTTAGATAGGGCATGTTGCTTTTTTACGCTTGAAAAGTTTTGAAAACCAATTAATAAACCTGATTTTTTAATTTCATCTTCTTTAAATATTTCAACATTTTGTGCGAAGAAATCCACTATAAAAAAATAGGGAACTTTCCGGAGTGAAAGTTCGTCCATTTCCATAAATTTTTGATGATTCACTGAAAACATTCCGCAAAAGTAATTATTGATGTTTACTTTTGCACAAAATTTTTTACATGGAAAATAAATATCCTCAGAAGCCGGGACTTGATTTTATACTGAAGCAGGCATTTTTCTACTGGAATAAAACATTGGTCTTTCAGCTGATGTTTTCAATTATGTATTTTGGAATTCTGATGACGGTATTCTTTTTCTGCGATGCCAAGTATGATATTTTGAATGGTTATGTAGAAGTCGCAAAATATGCGAAAGATGGTGTTCAGGTGTACACGGAACAGCTGCGGAAGCTTTTATTAACGGAAAATTTCCAGAATTTTTCCTTGTGGATGACTGGGACGCATATATTTCTTTATCCTTTAAACCTAGGGTTTTACCAAATTTACAGAAAGATGGATCTTGGAGAACAGGTTGGAGTGGGCGATCTTTTTGTAGGATATAACGGATTTAATTTTTTTAAATATATCGGGTATTATATTTTCTGGTATTTTATTTTCGCATATAGTGCGCAGACCATTATCCTTGGGATAGTCTGGGTGGGTATTACGATGTTCGTTGCACCGATGATGTTTTTTATGAACAAATCTATTTTTCAATCTATTGCATTGCATTTTCAGGTTTTTAAAATATTTTTCGTTGAAATAATCGTATGTATGATTGTAGCAGTGCTCTTTAAATACATCGGGTTCATATTAATTATTGGAGGTTTGTTTACATTTCCTTTCTGGAATGCCATGATCTATTCGCTTTATAAAGTCATTTTTTCGGAGAAAAATTAATTTCCGTAGTTTTTAATGCATTTTCTGTCAAAAAAAATTAAATTTGGTAGAAACAACATTAAAACATAAACACCATGTCAGAATTTAATGAATTTGATCAGCAGGGCTCGGTTCCGGAAAGAAATACAGGCTCTATAATTTCTCATGCATTCGAAATGTATAAAGGAATTTTTCTTTATGCGATTGTAGTAATGATTATTTGTGTACTCGCAGATGTTATTGTACAGTCGGTTACAGGCTACAATTCGTGGGGAGGCTTCAGGGACTTCAGAAGCTTCGATGATTTTGAAGGCGGTGATTTTTATAATTATGAATACTGGAACGGGCCGGGAGCCTCTTTTTATTATTTACTGTCTTTTATTTTGAACGTTTTTTTGTCTCCGCTATATATAGGTCTCATTTATATAGCCAACAAATACAATACTAAAATAGCTATTGATTTTTCTGATCTTTTTATCGGATACAGACAGAATCTCAGCAATATTCTTATTTACAGTTTAATTGTCAATATTATTTTAGGGATTTCCATAGCGTTGTGTGGTCTTCCTTTTTTCTTTGTTTTTCCTCTTTTTTTATTGGGCTATCCTGTCCTTTTGTTTGAAAATGCAACAGCGATGGATGCGATTAACAAAACGTACAATATTGCTAAAGAAAATTATGGTACATTTTTAGGTACATCACTTTTGGGGCTTCTCATCAGTGCAGCGGGATTTGTGTTATGCTGTATTGGAATTATTGTTACGGCTCCGTTTATCCTTGCAGTAATGTATTCTGCATACTGTGCTTACTTTGGGAAACCAAGACAAATACTATTGAATAAATAATGAATAAACACGACCAAATAAGCAGTATAAAAATAAAACAGGTCGCACTGCTTGCCATCATTCTGGTTCTTACCGGGCTGATCTGTTTTAACCTCGCACTTTTTATTCCTTCTGTTTTAGGAGCCATTACGATTTATGTGGTGTGCCGAAAGTATAACTTTTATCTTCAGGAAGAGAAAAAATGGAAACCCTGGGCTTCTGCACTGGCTTTAATGTTTGCAAGCCTTGTCGTTCTTATTCTTCCGGTTTATTTTATTGCAGATCTTTTGATTGAAAAACTGGGAAATGCCCAGGCTTATATGGATAAGTTCAATGTGTTTCTTGAAAAAATTCATACCTATATTTATTCTAAAGTTGGGTTTGATATTTTAAGTAAAGAAAATATGGCTAAACTTCGAAATAGTGTCGGACAATTTTCTACTAAAGCATTGAGTGGTACGGTGAATACATTAACTGTGGTGATGTCTATGTATTTTATCCTTTATTTCATGCTGGAAAGGCCAAGGTTTTTTGAAAGAATTCTTTCATCTTCCGCACCGCTGAAAAGATCAAATGTATCTTTGATAGGCGAAAAAATGAGAAAGCTTATTATGGCGAATGCAATTGGTATTCCCGTAGTAGCTCTGGGGCAGGGAATTGTTGCTATGGTAGGTTATTTTATTTTTGGAGCACCAAGCCCTGTATTGTTATTTGCTTTAACGGCTGCCGCTTCTATGATTCCCGTTGTGGGAGCCGCCATTATCTATGTTCCCATTTGTATTTATATGATTGCAGAAGGAGATACCGGAGCCGGGCTTGGATTGGCGGCTTATTGTATGATTGTCGTTGGATTAACAGATAACGTTTTACGTTTCACATTATTAAAAAGACTGGAGGATATTCACCCGTTAAATACGGTTTTTGGCATTATTATGGGGATGAACCTCTTTGGTTTCATGGGATTGGTTTTCGGACCTATTCTGATATCTTTAACATTGCTGCTGATTCAGGTATACCGAAACGAATTTTCGGATGATGATACACCGGACCTGAAGCTTCCGGATAAAGATGATGAGCTGGAAGAAAAAATTAATTTAATTGTATAAAATGGAGTACGGAATAAACCCCGAAATAGTAAAAGAAATTTGTGAGGTAAAAATGCCGTTTGGTAAATACCAGGGAACCATATTGGCAGATTTGCCAATAAGCTATCTTGAATGGTTTCAGCGGCAAGGAATGCCGAAAGGGAAATTGGGAATGCAGCTTTCTACCATTTATGAAATAAAATTAAATGGGCTGACAGATTTATTAGCTCCGATTCGTGCCGGGCTTGTAGGGAAATAAAATCTTACAACCTAAATTTAATATACATATAAAGAATTTGGGGCGGGGGGGGGTTCGCTGCCG
>NZ_JAYLAA010000002.1:0-1800 GCF_035819015.1 Chryseobacterium salviniae
GTTATATTGACACTTCTGAGCCAACAGAAATAAAATTGAGAATTATTCCAAATCCGGAAGGATATTTTGATGCTTTAAGGAATAAGTATTATTATAATTTTACGGATCATTTGGGGAACATACGTTTAAGCTATAGTGATGCTAATGGAGATGGTATTGTAACAGGAGATATTGTGATTGAAAATTGCCAGACGTTTCCCGATGGCAGTATGGCATGCAACAACTATATTACACCCGGCGAAGCAGAGGGGGTAAACAATTATTATCCTTTTGGGTTGATGCATAATGCACAATATTATAGTTTTGATAACGCGTATTAGTACAAGTACAACGGTAAGGAATTGCAGGAAACCGGAATGTATGATTATGGTGCAAGGTTTTATATGCCGGATGTAGGACGATGGGGGGTAATGGACGGAAAAGGAGAATTATATCTAAGTAAATCCCCATATAGTTACGCAAATAATACACCTGTTAATGCAATTGACCCTGATGGAAATCTCGTAATCTTTATTAACGGAATGCATTTTGGGGATGGAGGAAGTTCTAAATATTGGACTTCATCCACAATTTTGGGCAGAATGCAAGTTGCAGGTGGTCCTTGGACGCCAATGTATAAGAGGTTTGATATGTCTGTAATGCATCAATTAAATGATTATAATTCCTTATATAGGGATGGTTCTTCTGGCGGAGCTCTGAATACTCTTTTTGCTGATGGGAATTTCTATAAAAGTAATTTAAGTGCTCAAAATAGAATTGACAATGGTTATAAACAGGGGAAGAAAGATGCAAAAGAAATTATTGCTAATTTAGAGAGAGACTCTACTGCAGGAGAAATCATTGAAACGATTAAAATCATCACTCACAGTATGGGTGGTGCTTATGGCAAAGGATATGTCAATGCCTTAATGGATTATGCTAAAAAAAATGGTTTAGAAAACCAAGTGAGAGTAACATTAGTTGCAGATTTTGATCCTTTTCAAGCGGGGGATTTAACTGTAAATCCTAAGGTGCATACATTACAGTTTACTAATAAAGATGGTAAAGGTAGAAAAGATAGTGATGGTTTGGGAGGCTTAGCAAACGAAGTTGAAAATGGATTACCAATAAATAATTATACAGAAAATGATTCTGATGCAGCACACTCAATTATGACATTCTTTAGTAATATATCTCAATTACAAGAAGGAACCTATATTTATAATGGCTCTTCTTGGGTATGTACTTCTTGTAACGATAAAGCAGCTCATTAAATGAAGATATTTATATTTCAAGCATTGCTTACCTATATATTTTTTATAGTAGGAATTAAAGTCTATAACTTACATAGTGGGGTTATAACATTTGCCCCATTTTTAGTTGCTGTAATATTGATTATAGATTTATTATTAATGAAGCTGTTTAAACTTATTTTAGAAAAAAAGTTCCGAGAAAATTAGCAATTTTGGATTGCAATTAAAAAAACTAATAATCTGGAACTCATCAGCAAAGATAAAATAGAGAAATGGATTTTACCCCATTTAAGCAAAGGAAAAAGGGGATTTTCTACAAAGTTTGACGTGGTAAAAATAATCCAGACCATTATAAAACGGCTGAAAACCGGTTGCCAGTGGCGTGAGATTTCTTTAAAAGACTATTTTGGGGAAGAAAAGATAAGCTGGCAAAATGTGTATTATTTTTTTAATAAATGGAGCAAGGATGGCAGTTTCAGGAATATTTGGGTTCATCTTTTGAATCGTAACAGGCGGTTGCTGGATATGTCTTGTGTTCAACTCGACGGAAGCCAGACCCGTTGCAGAA
>NZ_JAYLAA010000003.1:0-4741 GCF_035819015.1 Chryseobacterium salviniae
AGTTACGGCCGCCGTTTACTGGGGCTTCAGTCAAACGCTTCGGTTACCCTAACGCCCTTCCTTAACCTTCCAGCACCGGGCAGGTGTCAGACCCTATACAGCATCTTTCGATTTAGCAGAGTCCTGTGTTTTTGATAAACAGTCGCCTGGGCCTCTTCACTGCGGCCACCATTGCTGATGGCGTCTCTTCTTCCGAAGTTACGAGACTATTTTGCCTAGTTCCTTAGCCACGACTCACTCGAGCACCTTAGGATTCTCTCCTCGACCACCTGTGTCGGTTTTGGTACGGGTTGCTTCACTTCGGCTTTTCTTGGAAGCACTTTCCCTACAGCAACTTCGCCCGAAGGCTAGGTCTTGACTATTCCGTCAGTCTTCAGTAAGTACGGCACTCCGTCCCCTTTTTAGTGTGAGCAAGTATGGGAATATTAACCCATTGTCCATCCACTTCCCCTTTCGGGTGCGCGTTAGGTCCCGACTAACCCTCAGCTGATTAGCATGGCTGAGGAAACCTTAGTCTTTCGGTGAGGGGGTTTCTCGCCCCCTTTATCGTTACTTATGCCTACATTTTCTTTTCTGTCCGCTCCACAATACCTCACGATACTGCTTCGGCGCAAACAGAATGCTCTCCTACCAGATGTATTAATACAAATCCATAGCTTCGGTAATATGTTTATGCCCGATTATTATCCATGCCGGACCGCTCGACTAGTGAGCTGTTACGCACTCTTTAAATGAATGGCTGCTTCCAAGCCAACATCCTAGCTGTCAATGCAGTCCAACCGCGTTGCTTCAACTTAACATATATTTGGGGACCTTAGCTGTTGGTCTGGGTTCTTTCCCTCTCGGACATGGACCTTAGCACCCATGCCCTCACTGCCGACCATCATTTATTAGCATTCGGAGTTTGTCAGGAATTGGTAGGCGATGAAACCCCCGCATCCAATCAGTAGCTCTACCTCTAATAAACTATAAATCGACGCTGCACCTAAATGCATTTCGGAGAGTACGAGCTATCTCCCAGTTTGATTGGCCTTTCACCCCTACCCACAGGTCATCCGAAGACTTTTCAACGTCAACCGGTTCGGTCCTCCACTTTGTGTTACCAAAGCTTCAACCTGCCCATGGGTAGATCACAAGGTTTCGCGTCTAATCCTACTAACTATACGCCCTATTCAGACTCGCTTTCGCTCCGGCTCCGGACCTGAAGTCCTTAACCTCGCTAGTAAAATTAACTCGTAGGCTCATTATGCAAAAGGCACGCCGTCACAGAATTTATCTGCTCCGACCGCTTGTAGGCGTACGGTTTCAGGTTCTATTTCACCCTTCTATTCGAAGTGCTTTTCACCTTTCCTTCACAGTACTTGTTCACTATCGGTCTTTCAGGAGTATTTAGCCTTGGAGGATGGTCCCCCCATATTCAGACAGGATTTCACGTGTCCCGCCCTACTCATTTATCATCTTAATATACCTTTCGATTACCGGGCTATCACCGTCTATGGCCGCACTTTCCAGTACGTTCTTCTAAATATATAAAGACTTTTGGGCTAATCCGCTTTCGCTCGCCACTACTTACGGAATCTCTTCGATTTCTTTTCCTCCGGGTACTTAGATGTTTCAGTTCTCCGGGTTTGCTCCTCTTGCGAGGTGACATGTCTTCAACATGCCGGGTTGCCCCATTCGGATATCTACGGATCTATTCGTGTGTGCCAATCCCCGTAGCTTTTCGCAGCTTACCACGTCCTTCGTCGCCTCTGAAAGCCTAGGCATCCGCCATACGCCCTTAACGATTTCTTTCCTATTTTTAGGTTACTCAAGCACTTATAAGTGCTCGGTTTTCTCTTTGTGATGTCTTTACCGTTAATGTCAATGATCTTAATGTCTTCTTTTCCGATTGATGAACAGATGTTGTTTTTGGCTCCATCCGTAACTTTTAAATCAATCTTCCAAAACTGTGGAGAATAAGGGAGTCGAACCCTTGACCTCCTGCGTGCAAGGCAGGCGCTCTAGCCAGCTGAGCTAATTCCCCCTCTAGGTGCTGTTGGCTTCTTGCTAATTGCTTTTGGCCATCAGCTATAAGCCATTTGCCAGCCGCTTTAATTAGTAGTCTCGGGCAGGCTCGAACTGCCGACCTCTACATTATCAGTGTAGCGCTCTAACCAGCTGAGCTACGAGACTCTTTGTGTTCCGAGTTCCGTGTTTTTGGTTCCGGGTTATCCGTATCCATTAACTCGTACCCCGTCTCTCTGTTCCCTGATACTAATTTCTAGTGGGTTTTGTATTTTTTATATATTTTACAGGTAAAAAGTTGAAAGTAAGAGGTAAGAAGCTAAGCTTAATGCATGAACTTTTTTCCTTTAACTTTTATCTTTTAACTATAAAACCAACCAATAAAAAAACTAAAGCTTTACTTTGAGATAAGTACTTGTATCTTGCGATACTAATTTTGTTTATCGTCTAAAAGACGCTCTAAAATGAGATGTTCCAGCCGCACCTTCCGGTACGGCTACCTTGTTACGACTTAGCCCTAGTTACCTGTTTTACCCTAGGCAGCTCCTGTTACGGTCACCGACTTCAGGTACCCCAGACTTCCATGGCTTGACGGGCGGTGTGTACAAGGCCCGGGAACGTATTCACCGCGCCATGGCTGATGCGCGATTACTAGCGATTCCAGCTTCATAGAGTCGAGTTGCAGACTCCAATCCGAACTGAGACCGGCTTTCGAGATTTGCATCACATCGCTGTGTAGCGGCCCTCTGTACCGGCCATTGTATTACGTGTGTGGCCCAAGGCGTAAGGGCCGTGATGATTTGACGTCATCCCCACCTTCCTCTCTACTTGCGTAGGCAGTCTTACTAGAGTCCTCAACTTAATGGTAGCAACTAGTAACAGGGGTTGCGCTCGTTGCAGGACTTAACCTAACACCTCACGGCACGAGCTGACGACAACCATGCAGCACCTTGAAAATTGCCCGAAGGAAGGTCTATTTCTAAACCGGTCAATTCCCATTTAAGCCTTGGTAAGGTTCCTCGCGTATCATCGAATTAAACCACATAATCCACCGCTTGTGCGGGCCCCCGTCAATTCCTTTGAGTTTCAAACTTGCGTTCGTACTCCCCAGGTGGCTTACTTATCACTTTCGCTTAGTCTCTGAACCCGAAAGCCCAAAAACGAGTAAGCATCGTTTACAGCGTGGACTACCAGGGTATCTAATCCTGTTCGCTCCCCACGCTTTCGTCCATCAGCGTCAGTTAAGACATAGTGACCTGCCTTCGCAATTGGTGTTCTAAGTAATATCTATGCATTTCACCGCTACACTACTTATTCCAGCCACTTCTACCTTACTCAAGACATGCAGTATCAATGGCAGTTTCACAGTTGAGCTGTGAGATTTCACCACTGACTTACACATCCGCCTACGGACCCTTTAAACCCAATAAATCCGGATAACGCTTGCACCCTCCGTATTACCGCGGCTGCTGGCACGGAGTTAGCCGGTGCTTATTCGTACAGTACCTTCAGCTATCTACACGTAGATAGGTTTATCCCTGTACAAAAGAAGTTTACAACCCATAGGGCCGTCGTCCTTCACGCGGGATGGCTGGATCAGGCGCTAACCCATTGTCCAATATTCCTCACTGCTGCCTCCCGTAGGAGTCTGGTCCGTGTCTCAGTACCAGTGTGGGGGATCACCCTCTCAGGCCCCCTAAAGATCATCGACTTGGTGAGCCGTTACCTCACCAACTATCTAATCTTGCGCGTGCCCATCTTTATCCACCTCAGTTTTCAATTTTAAATGATGCCATCCAAAATATTATGGGGTATTAATCTTCCTTTCGAAAGGCTATCCCCCTGATAAAGGCAGGTTGCACACGTGTTCCGCACCCGTACGCCGCTCTCAAGATCCCGAAAGATCTCTACCGCTCAGCTTGCATGTGTTAGGCCTCCCGCTAGCGTTCATCCTGAGCCAGGATCAAACTCTCCATTGTATGTTTGTCTGTCTCTCTCAAAGTTTTTTAACGCTTTAGTTTTTCCTTACTTGGTTGTTATATTGTATGTCAATGATCTTCATTTCTTCCGCTTTCTTACGAAGCCTTCTTTCTGTCAGTGTATGCTCCGTATTTGCGAGTGCAAAAGTAAAAATTATTTTTGATTCAGCCAAATGTTCTGAAGAAAATTTTAAAGTTTTTTTAGTAACCTTAATCCTTCATCCCCTATTCTGCCAATCCAACTCCTGCGCCCCGTTTTACCGGACTGCAAAGATACTCATCTTTTTTTCACCCACAAGTTTTTTTATAAAAAAATTGTAAAAGTTTCTGACTGTACCCCATGTAAGAGTTTCTAATTTTACGCCTCCTAAAAGGCTTCCCTGCGCTACCTACTTCCTTGCGTTTTCAGTGGGGCAAAGATAAAAACTTTATCCGTTACAAAACAAGTTTATTTAACATAAAATTTACTTTTAGGTAATATTTAACCGTAACTCCCTGGGAGTACGATGGATTAATTTTATTAAAGAATAGGAAAAAGGAAAAAGGGAGAAGCGAAAGGTGTGAGGGAAGTCTGAGAGGGGAAGGAAGGGAAACCTTCAAGGTTTTGAAAACCTTGAAGGTTGGGCCGGGAAAAAGGGCTTTTGTTGTTCTTTATCGTCAAAGCGACCTCCACCCCAGCCCGGATCGAGCGGCGTGTATGAGCTCTTTTCCAGTAATGGGGTTTGGGGGGGGGGCCCCCCCCAACCCCCACACCA
>NZ_JAYLAA010000004.1:0-18416 GCF_035819015.1 Chryseobacterium salviniae
CTTATTTTGACAAAATGAAGTGAGTTACTTGCAGATTTTACCCTCATATTTAATTTTTGACAAAAATATAATTGCTGTCAAAAAAAAGTTGTGACGCGCTTTTAAGTCCCTATTTATAAGCAATCCAAAATTTATTTTCTTCAATTGAAATAAAAATCTACACGGAATTTTATTTTTCAACTGAATTAAATTTTTATATTTGAAATAAGCGAGCGAGAGCAGACGATCACAGTGTAAAGCCTCGCGCGAGAAAATCCGGAGTAGGAAGTTTTGGAAAATGTGAGCGGGATTATACAATTATAAGTACAACGGGAAGGAACTTCAGGAAACGGGAATGTATGATTATGGTGCAAGGTTTTATATGCCGGATATTGGGAGATGGGGTGTGGTGGATCCGTTGGCGGAAATTTATCCAGGATGGTCACCTTATAATTATACTGTAAATGACCCTATTAATTACACAGATCCAGACGGAAGATGGGTTAGAGGTGCTGGGTTTTGGAATAATATAACAAAATCAGATGCTAGAATACGCGCAGAACAATGGGCAGATCAGTTAGGTTCCGGGTATTATAATGTAACTGTTAATAAAGGTAATAATGGGACTTGGGATGTTACCTCTCATACACTTATATCCAGTGTTAAAGATACTTTTAATTCCGAAGGATTAACTAATACCCTTTATATACCTTATTCTCAAGGAGGAGGCTTAGGTACTGCTCCATCATCTGGAGATCCTTGGGGAGCTACAATTAGTTCTGTTCCTGACTCGAGAGGAAAAACAGATTTTCAAATGCAGGTTTCTGAGAATCCTTTGGTTCAAGGAGCTGTATTAGATGTGGTTACAGGAGGGATTGGAGGAAAATTATTAGGGAGATTATTTTCATCCTCTAAAAAAGTCTTTAATGCAGAAGCCTTTGCAGACGAAATCGTTGCATTAAATAAAGCCACTGATGGTGGTGGTGTTTTGTTAAACGGTAGCCCATCGTCTGCAATAAATTCAGCAATGTATTACGAAACAGCTGCTGAGCAAGGAGCATCTATATTTAAATCTATATCAAACGGTCACATGTTTATGAATGGAAATAAGAGAACTGCTGTTGCAGCTTTTGAGTCTTTTGCCAAGCAACATGGCATAAAAACAGTTAGTAAACAACAAATGATGAATGCTTCAACGCAAGTAGCAACCGGAAAAGTAACCGATGTATCTCAAATTGCAAAAATGTTAACAAAATAGTATTATGAATTATATTAAGGAAACTCTAAAAAAAGAGACTTCTTCTTTTGAAGAATTAATAGAATGTTTTGAAAAAATAAAAACTAATGGAGAAGTAGTTGTCATCAAATTTGATGGTGAAAGAAATGAAAACGCCTATACTGTGTTCATTTCTTTTCCAAATAATAAAAGAGAAATGATTCGTATTGATGACAATGACTTAAAAAATGCATTAATAAAAGTATTAAATATTTATTTAGAAAGTCCTAAAGAAAATTAATTTCCCCCACTACGCAAAGTCTCCTACTTTGAGTATATAAAGTAAATAACCCACCGCTTTGCGGTGGGTTATTGTTTTATAGTGCAGCAATATTTTTCTGCAGATAATCTTTAAACCGTTTTTTAGAAACGAAAGTTTCAATAAGCTTTAGGAGAATGTTTTTTTCTTCGGCATCGAGTTCATTGATAAGTTTTAGCTGTTCCAGAACTGCGGTATCTTCCATAGAAACCTCATTAGGAACATTGTTTTTTTCATTGAAGAAAATAATATCATCAACGGCAATCCCGAAATGTTTAGCGACAAAAACCAATTTATCAACAGGAATATCCTGTTGGTTGTTTTCCATTTTAGAATACCCCGCTGGCGCGAGCGTCCCGCTCGTGTCGGTAAGATAAATAAACCCTCGCAAAATGCGGTGGGTTTTGTATTTTAAAGTTTTCAGGAAAAAGCTGTATCGGCTGAATACTAAGCTTTTATAAAGATTATCAAAAAAGTCAGGTAACGATTTGGTAACGGTGCTCATTGCTTTGCTTTTCAACGTGTTTCCGTTCGCTCAATAGCAAATGTACAAATTTTAGTATTATAAAATAACTATCGACAATAACAATACTGTGAATAGCGTACTAATTTAGAAACTACGTCCTAAATCCAATACTTGGTCTATCATTAGCGTTATTACTTTCTCCATCCATTTTTGCTTTTATGACCAAGTAACTATTTAACTCCTGTAATGAAATTGACGGTTTATTACCTCGAATTGTGTCTAAAACAATAGCTTTTGTAATTCGTGTATTTTCTTTTAAAGCCTTTCTTGAAGCCTCATCACATAAAAATTTGATGTCGCTTGATACGTAATTTTCAGTGGCTTTGGCTAATTCTTCGTAGTTCAAACCGATTTCTGTCGGACGCTTTTTTAAGTACAATTCAAACATCAATTTACGGGCTTCAAAATCAGGTGGTGGCAAGTAAATATGTTTATCCAATCTCCCTGAACGCAAAACAGCTGGGTCAATAGCATTTGGTCTATTAGTAGCACCAACAATAAAAATTCCGTCTTCTCCGCAATTATTCATCTGTGCTAAAAATTCATTGACTGCACTTGTGTTCATATGACTGATGTTTGATGTGTCTCGACTAGGTACAAGAGCATCTAATTCATCTATGAAAATAATGCTTGGTGCATTTTGTCTTGCTTCATCAAACAAATTTTTGATATTTTCTTGTGAAGCATTGACAAATTTACTTTGAATATCAGAGGGTTTTATCTGATAAAAATTAAAACCAATTTCTTCTGCCATTTTCTCAGCAAAAAACGTTTTGCCACAACCAGGCGGACCATACAACAACATTCCATTGGGAATGGTCAAGCCATATTCTGCATATCGCTCTTTATCGTTCAAAGCATCTATTACATCTAACTGTATAGTTTCTTTCAATTCTTGCATTCCTGCTATGGCTGAAAATCCTTTGCCCTTTTTCTTTTCTTTAAATTGAGTTTTTGTAGCTTTTTCTTCAGGAACGGAAAGTTCAACTTCTAATTCTCCGTTTAAAGCCTGTATAAATTCTTTGGCTGATTTAAAACGGTTTTCCGCTTTTGGCTGTAATGCTTTCACGATAATACGCTGCGTTTGTTCGTCTAATTTATCCGAAAATTTTAAAGGTTTTTTCCGTTCCTCCAAAATCGTTTCTTCCAACTGTATTTTGTCGGATTTGTATTTGGATATTTCTACGAAGTAAGGTGGCAAGCCTGTCAATAAATGATAATACAAAGCACCAACCGAATAAATATCGCTTTTGAAAGAAAAGACCTTGTTAAAAGTTTCGTTGGCTGTATAAAACAAATTCAAACCGTCTTTCAAAAATTCTTTGCTGGATTGTTGCAAAAAACGAGCGTAGCCAAAATCTATGATTTTTGGAATGGCAACCTTACCTGATAAATCCAACATTATGTTTTGGCTTGTAATATCGTTATGAATGATTTGTTTGTTGTGCAAATAATTCAAACCATTTAGAACACTCAAAATGATACTTTTTGCTTCATACGGACTCAGTGTATTTTCACGCTTCATTTTGTCGGCTAAAGTTTCTCCACTAATAAAATCTAAAACTGCATAAGCATTTTTACGACTGTCAATAATAGTATTTCCGCTATCGTTGTACCTAACCAAATTGGGGTGTTTGACTTGCTTTAAAAGTTCAATTTCTAAAATATCTCCATTATCCGTAAACTGTGTACGATGTAATTTGGCAAGGTCAAATAGTTTGAGAAACTTCGTTTCTTTCGCTTCGTTTTGCACACGATACGTTTCGGCATAACTTCCTTTTTTCAGAAAGAAGCTAACCGAATATTTATTGTCAATAGTTTGACCTTTGGATAATATAGATTTACTCATTTTTTATTATTTTTCGCTAAACTTACCAACAATCCAACGCCTACAATCACATCTACAATATTCCATAATTCTCGTCCTAGTGCAATTTTGAAAAACGGTTGAAATAGTAATGCTAATGCTCCATAGATAAACATTTCGGTTTGTCTGCTTTGCTGACTAGCTTGATAAGCCAAAACAGCAAAGCTGATTAACGCTATAAAATGCATCAGTTGATAATAACCATACGGCATATCCAAAAGGCAACCAAACATTAAAAAGGCTAAGCCTATTTTTATGATTTTTTCCATTCTATAATGCTTCTTCGGAATTACTGGTTTTTCTAACCAACCAAAACAGAATCGTCTCCGCTTGGTCTTTCCTCATTTGGCAACAAATTGATTAAGTCAACAACAATTGGATGTAAGTCATCTGTATTGGGGTTTTCTCCGATTTGTTGTAAGCCTTCATTTAATAATTGTCTTGCTCTATTACTGTCCTTCCAATGGTATGAAGCAAAATGTTGATTGTGTTGTCTGATGAAATTAATAAGTTGATATACTAATGTCATTTGGAAAAATACTGAATGGATTTCTTCTGCCAATGCTTTACCTAATTTGATGTCTTGTGATTTCAAAACTTCTTCTAATTGATTTCGCAACTGATTAACAACTTGTGTTGAACGGTCGTTTCCTAAATCTTTATTGGCTTTTTCTAATCTGTAAAATTCTTCTTTTAGTTCTTCTTCCAGTTTTGGCCATTCTGTTGTTTCGCTTAATTCGTCAATAGTTTTAAGCGTTTTCCTAAGATTAGTCAATACTTCTTGTTTTCCATCCACATCGTTTTTGCTGTTTTCAAACTTTCTCTCCAGTTCGGCTATTTCAGTTTCTGCCTTTTGGACTTTATCATCGCTTATTCCTTCGTCTTTTAGTTCTTCAATGCTTCCTTTTGCTTTGCGGATTTCATTAGAAAGCCAACTGGTTTCTACTGACTGAACGGTATCAGTTGGAACTTCGATTTCTGACGTATGGTCTAAATATGGGAAATATGCCTGAATAGAAACTTTTTGCGACTTATCTATGCTAATCGTTAAATCTACATCGCTGTTATCGGGTAATAATGCAGGTAAATCTGCTCCGCTAATTATGATGTCATAAACGTGTTCATTATAGATGGCTCTCGTTCCATCAGCACCGTGTTCGCCTTGATATAACGGAATTTTGATAAAATCAGAATCCATTCCGGGGCGAATTTGTTTCTGAGTTTTTAATCCATTTGCTGTACCTGTTGCAGGTAAAGATTTATTTTGTTCCAATCCTGAAACTTGCCTAAATTCAATTTTCCCTGTTTCTCTTTTTTTAATCTCGATACCCCAATTAAGTGTAAGTCCTTGCATTGAGTTCAAACCCCCAATTCCTTGAATTATTGTAAACTCTTTGGGTTCACTTTCTAAAAGATTTCCTTTGTCATCAAATAATGTTACTTCAAAACCATTAGTTTTACCTTCTATAAGTTGTGTTTCAATTACTTCTCCAATTTCGTTTATTTCAACTTTTCCGCTTGACCACGCTTTGTCACTTCGTGTAATTTCTGCGAAAACTTTTTCAGGAATTGTTCCTTCTGTTTTATCAATTAGAATTTTTAGCGTAACAAATTCTTCTAACTCAACAGTGGAAGCTTCGTGTCCTATTTCGATTTGAATTTTGGATTTATCTCTTGTCTGCTCTTTTATTTCTTCTGAAATACTTACTGTAGATGCATACAAAGCAGCACCTTTTGATACTACTGTCATTGGGTCAACGGTAGTGTCAGGTTTGCAAATTTGCTTCTCCAACATTTTTCTGATAATTGGAGAAAAAGTCGGACCTCCAACTAAAATCAAGGAATCTAAAGACGAACCTTTTAGGTTGTTACGCTCTAAAAGTTTTTTTGAAATATCAACAGCCTTTTGAAAAACAGGCGATAAAACATTTTCTAAATCTGCTTGTGTTATCGTTAAATCAATTTCGATATCTTCTCCATCATCATCAGTTCCTGCGCCTTCCTCTTTGTATAAATTGAATTCATTTTTAAAGGAAAGCTCATTTTTCAATTCTTCTGCAAACGGCTTTAATGCTTCACGGTATTTTGCTTTTTTATGGTCATCATTTAAAATACCATTAATCGAAAAATTCTCTTGAATATGTGGAATGATAATTTCGTCAACAACAGCCAAATCTAAATTTTTACCACCTAAATAATTATCTCCTTCGGTATCAGCAACTTTCATAATACCGTCTTCCACTTTCAATAAAGCTGCATCAAAAGTTCCCCCACCAAAATCGAAAACTAACCAAAAACCGTCTTTGTTCTTATTATCTAAACCATAAGCCATTGCAGCCGCAACAGGTTCTTGCAAAACTTCTGCATGTTCAAATCCTGCTAACTTTGCAGCACGCCTTGTAGCATCAATTTGATTGTTTTTGAAAGCGGCAGGAACTGTAATTACTACTGCATTTACAGCTTCATCAGTTACAAATGATTTCAACGTTTTTAAAACTTCTGCGGACAATTCTTCTGAACTTAAATCTTTATCCAAGTTGGAACTGAAATATTTCCTATCTGTTCCCATTGTTCTTTTGAACTCGATAAATGCATTGGGCTCAATATCTTTTGATAAACTAGCTTCTTGCTCGCTTCTGTAAACTGCGAACGCCTTTTTTCCTGCTAAAACACCTTTTTTGTTGTAAGCTATACAAGACGGCATTGTGTCGTCCAGACCATTAACTTTAATTATTTTTGCCTCTCCGCTTTCAATTCTTGAAATAGCGGAATTGGTTGTACCTAAGTCGATACCGTAATCTATTTTAGTTCTTGCCATTATAGTTTGGGAATATTTTAGTTTTGCGATACATCTACTTGTGCTCTTTGAATAAGAACATCATTATAATTTACTTGTGGTTTGATAACTGCCGTGATAACCTTTCTTCCTTCTGTTAGATTTTCGTCTGTTATGAAGTTAATGACGTCAATATTCATTCTCTCGTCATAGTCTTTGTTAAGAAGATTAACCATTTCATAACCATTCGAAGCAAAGTTTGCCTGAATTCTTTCTATACCTTTTACAAGTGGTTTTAATCCTTTGGTATCATCATCCATTTTGGATATGTTCTTTTGCATTCTTACAATCTCGTCAGCGACTTTCAAAGCTAAAGAATGGTCGATTTCAATGTTAGAATTAGTAGGAGTAATTTGTTTTTCCTCTTGTTTCAATTTTAATTGCGACTCCAAAACTTCTACCAGTTTGCTATCTAACTTAATGCTTTCTTCTTCCAAAGCTGTTTTGGTATTTTTGATTTGAGTTTCTACGTCAGTTTTACTGTTGGCAATACGTTTTCCTAATAACCAATAGATAATTCCGCCTAAAAGTAATGTTGCCAATGTCGCAATTATCCAATACAAACGATTGGTGCTTACATCTTTGTCTAACTTGGAGATGCTATCTTTTGCGGTTGTTTCTGTCTGTTGGATTTTTGTACCCAAATCGTCTGCAATCGATTTAATATTTTGAACATTTTGACTTGTCTCCGTTTTAAGGCTGTCAATCTGCTTTTCTTGATTTTCAGTTTTTACGGAAAGAGTAGACAATTCTGATTTATACTGATTGATTACAGATTGTTGATTGTTTAGTTTTTGTTTTAAAACAGAAATTTCCTGCTGTTGCTTTTGCAGTTCTGTATTTTGTTCCTGTGCGAAAAGTGTTGTTGCACAAAATAGTATTGGAATGAGTATAGTTTTTTTCATTTATTTATTCATTAGAGTTTGCTTAGCTTTTTTGATTTTATCTTGAACAGCCTTTACTTCTTTCTGTTTAGTTTCAGAAGACCTAAACCACTGAAATTTTTCAACTTCTTTCAATTCGTTTTCAAAAAAATAAACACTTTTGGTAAGCTCAGTCTTCTTTGCAGGAGACCAATCAACTTGAAAAGTTTTAGTATAGATTTTGTAATGATCTACATAAATTTCAATTTTATGTTCGCCAACCATATAGCTACATTCTTTAGCATTTCCATAACCACCGAGGTCAATCACACTGCTTTGAGGTGTTATTGTTAGGTCATTGACACTTGTATATCCTTTTGGAGAAGTTTTTGAATTATTACTGTATTTTCCTTCTGGATTTATGTATTTCTTATAGATGGAAATCTTTTGTGTTCCTGTTGAGCGAACTTTTAATTTTATTCCAACATATCTAATATCCTCTATAAAAAATGGTTTTTCAATAATTTTTGAGTTTGAATCTGTATTTGAAATCTCTGCGGACAGAATTTCAAAAGATAATTTCGGAGCAATTTTTTTATAAATCTCAATTATGCGTGAAATTGTGGCAGATTTTAACGAGTTGTTTTCTGTCCAATTAATTAATTCCCAAAACTCTTTTTTAGCCTCAGATTTATCACTTTCTTTGATTTTCTTTAAATTCTTATCTGTTAAAATTCCAGACAACAAATCATTTACGTTTCCCCAATTTATTGAGTTTCTAATATTATCCTTTACTGCACCCCAATTTATAGACTTATGCCCTAACTTTATTAATACGTCATTTTTCTCAAGGTCTCTGACTTCTTGGTTAATTTTCCTCTCATTATCTTCATACATTAGTTTAACAGACTTTAGAACTTCTACAATTTGAGAAAGTTCTTGGTCTTTCATTTCTTCAAGTGTACTAATATTTTCTTTTACCTTGTTTTTCGTAGCATCATTTATGGCTACACTTTCGGCTAATTTTGCCAACTTCATAGCTTCTTCAAGATAATTACCGCTTTTTTCCTGTTCCTGGCTTTCGTTGAAGTAATCAACAGAGCACTGTAATATCTCTTTCGCAATATTATCACCCAATATTTTGTATTGTAGATTAGCATTACCTACAATTGATTTTAATAGTGCTAATTCGCTTTTGGTGTTAGTGTATAAATCTGTTCCAAATTTATATGCATTGCCTTTGTTATTTAATCGCTTTTTATTGCATTGTTCAATTTGAACTTCAATTTTATGAACAGGTTCTTCCGTAAATTTTTTGGAAAGATATTTTTGAGCAGTTCCGTTACAATTGCTAAACAGCTCCATTGCTTCTGAAGTTGAATATTTGCCTTTGAATAGTGTTAGTAATTCATCAATTAATAGTTCAATTTGCTTCGGCGTATCAATAGAAAAAGTCTCGTCAGCAACTGTATGAACAAAATCTTTGAAATTTTCCGATTCAATTAGTTTTATTTTGGTAGTAATTCCTCGTTTTAAATCTTCTTTAGAATGTCCCAACAAATAAAGCGTACTGATATTATTGAAAGCTGAATAATTTTTTGAGTTAACCTCTTTGTCATTGCTTAATTTTTCCCAAATTTCAAAAGCTTTTTCTTTGTTTCCGCTTATCAGATGTTGGATTGCGGTATTATCAATGGGATTGAGATTGAGAAACCAAAATAGAGAATAGAAAACTTTATTCTGATTTTGTTCGATGTCAGAAAAAGCTTTATCGATAATGGTACTACTCCTTGACAAGGATGATAGAAAAGGGAAATCATATTCAGAAGAAATCTCTTTTCCTACTTCACTGAATCTCTTGATTTTACTTTTTTGTTTCAGAATATCTTTCTCGGAACTATTGGCGAGAATCCCTGCAATTCTGTATGGATTATTTATAATTGATTTCATTATAATTTCTACGGTCTGGCAATTTAAATTAGTTTTTTTAAATTTTCTTACGGGTTTCCGTAAAGATAAAAAAAATAACGTGAGCTAATTCCCCTTGCTCGTATCTGCGGTGGTCGAATACCGATAGCACAAAGCAAAAAGGAACGCCCACGCTTTACCGTAGGCGTTTCCACTCTTACTTTCCTGTGCTATTTGAAATTTTCGACCTTTCAGATACAGGAATTTATAAAGCGAAACGCTATAATTATATATCTATTTTTCTTTTATTTAACTCATTAAAACTTGTTTTGTTCTTCTGCAAAGATATGAAAAATACGTCAGGGATTTGACGTGTGAAGTATCTACAAAGTCTATTTTACAATCTTCTCCCTTTCTTCTTTTTCTTCATTTGTTTAGCAAACTGTTCTTCCTCGTAGTCTTCGCCTTGTGCATTAGGTAGCAAGCTGAATAATCCTAAATCGTAATTAGCCGAATGTTCATTTGAAAGAAATTCAAAAAGGTCTTTCGTTGGAGAATAGTCCAATGTACTTGTATTGAAAACAGGGTTATCCTGTATTTTCAGTTCGGGTTTATTTCCGTTGTTCCACCACTGGTTAAACATATTTGCCGACAGGCTTCTATCTAATTGCGAACCGTTCCAAATACTTCGGCTTTCGTGGTCGATGAACGTGATACCGTAAATCCGTCCGCTTTCATTTTTACGGACAATCGTATTGATACCTTGCTCTACAAGTTGCTTTTTAAATTCCGTTTCGTTGTTTGTGGTGTGTATCGCAAGCTCCACCGTGTTTTTCAGAACAGACCTTGCAGGGTTGGTTTTCATTTTCTCTTTGGACTGCTCAAAGTGCTTTTGAAGTTCTGCAACGCCTGCATCTTTTCCGAAAAGTGATGCTTTAAATGGATTACTTACTTTGTTTCCGTTGTCGTCCAATGCCACATACACCAATCCGTTTACGGTCTGTCCGTTCCGTTCACCTTTGACTTGCTCCGCTGTGATGTTGAAAAGAGAAAGTAACGCATTGTAGCTACCCATAGTTGAAAAGTTGTAATACTTGGGCAGATGCCTTACTACCGAAGCAATCTGACTTTTAATGTCGCCATTTTTATGATTTACAGGCTTGAAAACTTTATTGGCTTGTTTCTGCTCTTGTTCGGTTGCTTTGTGCAGGTTGTATTTCTGTTCTAAATTCCGACAAATAGCCATTGAACGTGGATGGTCGTAATCATCAGGGATTTTCTTTCCGTCAATTCCCACGCAGGTCGAAACGATATGGATATGCGTGCGGTCAATATCCGTATGCTTGAAAACTATGTAAGGTTGGTTGCCGTAGCCCATACGTTCCATATATTCTTGTGCCATATCCGTAAACTGCTCATCGCTAACCTTATCCGCAGGATCTGGGTTCAGCGATATATGCCGTACCGTCTTTTCTGTTTTGATATTAGCAGACAGATATGGTTCAAAGCATTTATTAAAATAGGCAACGGAATACTTACCGTCCACCGTGTCAGGTATCTTGTTCAGCAATAAAACCGCTCCGTTTTCCTTATCCACTTTTTGTTGATTGTACAAAATCGCTCCATACATATTGCCTCCTTTTCCAATTTTTGCAATCATAACTTTACTCTTTTTTCAAATACTTCTCTTCAAATTCCTGTGTCAAACGGATGACTTCTTTTGTGACTTGTACCAATTCAATGGTTTCTTTTTCCAATTTAAAAAGGTATGTTCCTGCTTTTTTCTCTGAAAAATTGCGGTACAATATCTTCACAACCTGATTATAATTTGTTCCGATTGCTCGGAACTGGCTAAAAAATCGGGTCAATTTTTCGTGATAATCTAATGCATCCATATCAATTTTTACGGTCTTTACCGTCTTCTGAAAGATGCAAGCGGTAATAAAATGAGCAATGACTTTCATTTCTGACTGGTCAAAGAGAGCAAGAAATTTAGCATTATCCTCCGCATTCAGGTTGATAGAATACCGATGAACCGCAGGGTCAATCTTTGGTTTTCTTCCTGATTTCTTAATCTGTTTTCTGTTTTTCTCTTCCATAATAATCCATTTTAATTTTTAAACAAACGGGCGACTTCGGAGCCGTTTCCAGCCCCCTGCAAGGGCAAGTGCTTTTGAGGTGCCGAAATTCATTTCGAGTACCTCAAAAGATAACTTGCTCTGAACAAGAGTTCAGAAAAATCCGTTTTGCAAACGGATTGGAGTTAGCCGAAAAAATCAACTGCTCCGATTACAAAGTTCGATAAGACTATTTGAAAAACAGCAACTTACGATTACGCCAAATAAAGCCAATGAACGCCAAATAGTGCCACTTCTATACGGATTGGGATTGCTTTTATTTTCTTTGTGTGGTTAGTTGGCTGATTGGTTATGTCTTTAATCAAATAAATGAACAGCAAAAATTTCGACAGCAAATCAGCGTGATTGAATGCAGACTAATTACAAATTTTTGAGTTAATGAACTAGTTGATTAAGAGTATATAAGTGCATAGCAACTTACATGCGTGCTATGATATTTATAACTGATTGTTCAGCTAGCCAAACAGCTAATAGAATATAATATTAAAAATAAGAGATATGATACACGAAGAAAACAAAAATCAGCAACCCGAAAAAGAGGATTTCTCTATTGAAAATTTCCTAACTGATGAAAAGAAACAACCTTTGACGGAACAACAGGCAGTAACACATCGGGAAGATTTTGCTAAACCCGAAGTAGACGAGGAAGCGATGATGCTTGTAATGGCTGGAGAAGAACCTACGGAAACGGAACATACAAAACCGACATCAAGTAATGCAAAAAGAACTGTTTCAAAACCAAAGAAGCTGAACAAAGAGGACTACTGCGGACAGTTTTTTAAAATCCCGACTACAACGGCAAGCAGGGGGAAATCGGTCTATGTAAGGCAGGAACATCACGAAACATTTAACAGGCTTACCAATATTATGGGCATAGACAAGCTGACGATTTATGCGTACCTCGACAACATTATCGAGTACCATTTTCAGGAGTTCGGGGAATTGATTAGCGAAATCTATAATGATAAGCACAAACCGTTGTTTTGATTGTGGTGCGGTGTCGGACGTGTGCGTTGCTCCCTCTTAAAATTATTTTCCAAAACAAAAAAACAGAAAAAAAAGAAAGCCATTTTAACAAGGCGGACAAGGGGAAAAGCCAAAAGGAAACGGAATAAATCCCGAAGGGTGGCAGGGCAATTTTTTGCCCTGCCATTATGCCGTAGTCTTTTGGTTGGGCGGTGCGGTGGCTGTCCTCCTTAATTTTGCTACCTTTTTGTTCTTTTTTTAATCAATGCCAATCAAAGAAAGGGTGCAAAAAACACGTAAGGGCAAAGTATGGTGTGTTTTTGGTATGCTTTCCTTTATCCGTACAAAACTCTTTAAATGTATAAGAGCTTTGCGAGGAAAATTTAAAGTGTTTTAAGGATTACTTTCTATTCATATCGTGCCAACATAAGCCAAATACTGCCACATAATGCTAAATGAAAACAATACATTCCTTTGTATTCTATATTGGGGAAAATTTTGAACCTATGGCACAAAAAGTAATAACTGACAAAGAGCATAAAGAAAAAGAGCTGTCCAATAAAAAAGAGGATGCACCTTTTATGCAGGTCGATAAGAACAGTGACCCGATTTCCAATTTCATCACCAATTTTAAACGCCAATTCAAAGAAACAAAGGGTTTAGGTCTGGGCAGGCTGTTCGGCGGCAAGCGTGTTGAACAAAAAAAACAACCTGCCGAACCTGAAAGTATAATAGGTGCAACAAAAACGGTGATGCATTCGGATTTCAAAAACGATGAAAAAAGTCAGAATGTACAGAAAAACAAAAAGCCTGCCTTGAAGTCAGACAATGCAATCAAACCACAACAGGCTCGCCCGAAAAACAATAAACCAAAATTGGGATTATAGCCGAGTATTTGGCAACTGCACGCCAAATACCGCCATTGACTACAACATTAGAATAACCTATGTCAATAGCTTTTATTTTCGAGGTTTAAATGATGCAGATATGGAAATAACAGTTTTAGACATTCAGATTTTAAAAGCATTGCATAGGGAAGTAAAGGAAGTTTCCAATCTAATTGCGGAAATGACCGCACCCTACAAAGCATTGCAACAGGCAACAAAATGGCTCGACCAACAGGAAGCCTGCCAACTGCTCAATATCAGTAAGCGGACGTTACAGACGTATAGGGCAAAAGGCATTCTTGGAGCAACGCAAATCAATCGGAAAACATATTTCAGATTGTCCGAAGTGGAGTTATTAATGCAGGGAGAGCGACCATTAAAAAAGCAAAAGAAATGAAACAGATTGGAAATTCAGACGAAGATATGCTTGCCCTGCTCGAAGCTGTGGTAGGTATCAAAAATGAACTGCTGTATATCAGGGAATATTTTCATCCACTCTTAAAAGGGGAAATCTACCTTTCAGGCAAACAGGTTTGCCAGATGCTACACATCAGCAAACGAACGTTGCAACAGTACAGAGATGACGGACTGATACCTTTTATCAAGCTCGAACGGAAAATCCTTTTTCGAGAAAGTGATATTATCAAGGTGTTGGAAGACAACTATCAGCGATAGCCGTTAAAAAGGATGCTTTGAAACTGTAACCGTATCGGTCAATTAAAGAAACAGCCCACTACTTAAAGCGGTGGGCTGTGGTGTTTTATAAACGTGTAGGAGATTAAATTCCAAGTTTATCGTGCATTTCCCGCCATTCTTTTCCAAGTTCAACCATTTCTAATGCAGCTTTTCGTTTGTCTTCTGGCAGGCATTGTATGCAAGTAGGATACTGAATGCCTTTGTAATGTACTTTACAATTAGGGCATAACTCCATATTTTTTAAATCATAGTTAGAAGCACATCTTCTACATGCGGTTATCGTGTCTTCAAATGAAAGATATTTTATGTCGTCAGTTAAGTAGAGTAAAAATGCTTCTTTTCCAATTATTTCTTCATTTTTGGTTTTAGCGTTTTCTCTTTGAAACCAATATTTTATATTTGATAAATTGTGGGTGTTTTTCCATTTGTCTTTTGAAACAAAACACTTGTCTCGAACATCAAGAGCTTCCTCATCCGTATAAAAAATTGTGATTAGTTCTTCTAACGATTTATAAACTGGTTCATCAAACTCGTGTTTGCATACCGAACAACGATATTGCGGTAGTTTTCTCACTCTCTTGTTAGGACGGTTGTCTCCACAATTTGGGCATAAAGGAACAGCTATGTAATCATAATTGTTTACAATATGTTTCTTAAATTCTGATTTATCAATGTCAGAATTAGTTTCTTTAAAAATTTGAGTGTATTTTCTTGTTATTTCTCTTTCGTAGTCGGAATATTTCTTTGGATGAGAAAGATGCTGAATAGTTAACGTGTCTATACTATCACATATTTCGCATTTTTCTTTAAGAATTTTAGCTCGTCTCTCTTTCCAATCTGCTGTGTGCCACGAACGTTGCCCTTCTTTGTAATCTTTCCAATATAGTTCCTTAGCAAGTTCTAATGAAATTTCTCCATTAGTCAACTTTTCCCTTAATTCGATACGTTCGTTATATGTCAACATACTTCAATCATATTGTTTTAATTATTGTAAATATAACTCTCACAAAATCTAGGCAATACAACTAAATAGGTTGGTCTTGTTTAACTAATGTGAGATGTTATTTTTGTAAATAGCTAAAATACAAAAAAGCCAATGCAAAAACAGCATTGGCTTTCGTTCATTGCATTATTAGTTTTAAAGTTGAACCACAAAAGAGCTTTCCATACTTTTAAACTTATGCGATACCTTTTGCATATCCTTTCCTACTTTCTCGTTAAGTATCTTGGCGTAAATCTGCGTAGTGGCAATATTTTTATGTCCTAACATTTTGCTCAAACTTTCAAGCGGTACGCCCTCGCTCAAAAACAATGTGGCAAACGTATGGCGTGCCAAATGAAAGGTTACTTTCTTTTCTTTAAGGCAATCGATTTGTTGGGATATTACTTTTAATCTATCATTACAGGAACTATTAGACGGAACAGGAAAAACCTTTCCGTCCTTTGACAATCCTGCATATTTTTCGATAATCATTTTAGGAATATCCAACAGCATTACATTGGACGATGTTGCTGTCTTTCTCCTGCGGACGATAATCCATTGATTGCCGTCAAAGAACTCCTGAAGATTGCTGTTTTTAAGCCCTTTTATATCCGAATAGGAAAGCCCTGTAAAGCAACTGAAAACAAACAGGTCTTTTATCAATTCGTCTTTCTTTTTCTCGCAGTTGAACGCTACAAGCTGTTCTAACTCGTTCCGCAACAGATAACCTCTGTCTTTGTCTTTTTTGGTATTCTTGTACTCGCTGAACGGATTAAAAGCAAGGTGCTTTCTGTTCATCGCCAATCGGCAAAGCGTAGTAAAGCCAATCATATAATTCCAAATAGTGTTATGATTTAGGGTTAAATCATCACGCAGATAGTAGTCGAAATCCTGTACAAATTCAGAAGTAAGGTCGTTAAACATTACATCAGTATAACCGTACTTTACAAGGGCAAAATTCCGCAGATGCTTTAAAAGCGTTTTGTATCTTCGATGTGTGCCTTGTACCCGAAGTCCGCTGTTTACCTTTTTTTCAAAGTCTGCTATAAACTGTTCGTAGAACTTAAAAAAGGTTAGTTCTCCACTTTCCATACCGAGAAAAGCATTTTTAAGTTTGGCACTGTTTACCGCTCCCTCGTTCTTTAGGATTTTGGAATAACATTCCTCGATACCCAATCGTATCTTGTCAAGTTTACCGTTTACGTCTTGGGCTTCTCGGCTTTTTCCTAAAACCCTGCCGTACTTCAAATCCCAATTCGATGCGGAAATATCCAACTTGGTACTGAATGCAGATTGTTTGCCGTTTACGGTAATCCTGCACATAACCGTAACTTTTCCGTTCTTCTTCGGGGCATTCTTTTTAAGGTAGAACAATACCTTAAATGTTGATTTTTTTGTCGTTTCCATACTCACAATTCTTAATGATAAAATTAAACTTATGTGAGCCACGGAGCAATATGAAAAACCATGCAAAAAACTGAAATACAGTATCTTAAAATAATTGTTTTCGATATTTAAAAGTAACGTTTTAGTAACCTTACTTTTGCCTAACCTCGCTTTTTTCTGCTTTTTACCTCATTACCAAAAAATCAAAAAACGATTGTAAAGACTTTACTTACAATCGTTTTCCCTGTTATTAATCTTTGATGTATTTTTACTGAAAATTTATTTTATAAAATGCTTTGAATTTTTCTTTTAGCGATAAAAGCGTCAATGACTGAAAAGATATGATTGCGGTCTTCAGGTTCAAATTTTGAGACCTCCAAAATACGGCTACTTGTATTTTTATCAATCTGCACATCTTCTTTTCCGGTAAGGTAATCCAAAGACACGTCCAAAATATCTGCAATCTTGCGAGCAATATCTATCGAGGGATAAACTTCGTTCCTCTCGTATCTTCCCAACACGTTTTTATGAATCCCCAATTGACTTGCCAAGTCGGTTTGGGAAATCCCTTTTTGTTTTCTAAGTTCTGAAACTATACTTCCGAAATCCATAATAAAGAAACTTTATAGGTTTAAAAAACCTTGTTTACTATTGAAATGTAAATATATGAAAACAAAATCGGTTCTTCAAAACTTAAAAAGCTTGCAAAATAAAACTAAAATGGTATCTTAGCACCGAAATAGTTGTCAAAAAATATTTTAAACTTTTTTATTCTATGGAAATCTCCGCAATCAAAAGCCAGTTATCTATCTCAACGGTTCTGCATTATTACGGTTTAAAACCTGATAAGAACAATACAATGTGCTGTCCGTTCCACGAAGATAAAACGCCATCAATGCAGATCTATTACAAAACGCAGACAGCTTACTGTTTTTCTTCCAACTGCAAAACGCACGGTAAAAGTATGGATGTGATCGATTTTATAATGCACAAAGAAAATTTATCAAAGCACGAAGCGATAAAAAAAGCTGAAGAGATTTTAAATCCAGGTTCCGGAAACCAAGAGATAAGTAAAGAAAAGTTCCTTAATAATATGTTCCAATATTTTAGGAATGCGATAAGCAACAGCAAGCCTGCAAAGAAATATTTGGAAAAGAGAAATCTGGATAATAGCATTTTAGAAATCGGCTATAACTCTGGTCAGTTCCATCACGGGGAAAGGAAAACGGAAGAACTATTGAGACAGGCTTTAGAAGTTGGACTGTTGCAGGATAAAGGACAAATCAACAGCAGAACCGGAGAAAAAGGGTATAGTCCTTTTGCGAAATGGTGTATCTGTTTTGCGCTGAGAAATCAGAAGAATGAAGTTACAGGATTATACTTTAGAAGTATTTTAAACGATGATAAAGCCAAGCATTATTATCTGAAAAATCGTTCCGGAATCTATCCAAACTATCCAAAATCAGATACTAAAAAACTCATTCTTACAGAAGCAATCATCGATTGTGCGAGTTTACTTCAGATAAAAGAAATCAGAGACAATTACAGTCTCATAAGCTGTTTTGGAACTAATGGATTGAATGAAGAGATTTTAAACACAATAAAAGAACTTCCGGAACTTGAAGAAATTATTTTCTGTTTTGACCAGGATAAAGCAGGAAAAGGAGCAGTAAAGAAATATGCAGAACTGTTGAAACAAGAATGTAAATCTGTCACACTGAGCGTAGTCGAAGTGCCGAACAATGATATAAATGAGACTTTGCAGTTACACGATGAAACAATATTTGTAGAATTACTGAATAATAGAAAAGATATTTTTCTTTCAACTGAAACAATAAAAGTTACAG
>NZ_JAYLAA010000005.1:0-2545 GCF_035819015.1 Chryseobacterium salviniae
CTCTATAAATGCTTCCTKCTCGSAGGCAAATTCCATAGGATCAAATTCATTGGGTGCTGTACCCATTGTCGTAAGATACTGAAAACCGTCTAAGTATTCTGTAATGGTGGTAAAGGTATTGCCATCATCCTTTAGATAATTTAATATCTTTTTAAGCTTAGAGCCGTCTGCTCGATACAAATGAAACAGTTTTTTCTTATTGTTCTCAATATTCAGTGAATTGGGGAGATTCAGGTAGTTGTACCCGATCTGATTAATCTGCTTATCCGGCATACTGATCATATTCCCGTTTTCGTCATATCCTATGGCATTACTGCCTCCTTCATATCCTGTAGGATTGAAGCTGTGATCTACTATCTTTACCAGGCGGTTGCCCGAATAAACGTATTCCAGGTCATCTATTTTTTCCGCATTGTCACTGTAAAAGCTTTTGGCATTTCTGCTAAGGTTTTCAATATTGCCATTTTTATCATAGGTTACCTCTTCATTATTCCAATCGTTTTGTGGTATTGAGAAATCCGGATTTAAGAAAATCCCTTGCGTAAGGCGGTTCAAACCATCATACTGATAGGCATATCTTTTCAGGATCTGGTTGGAGGATACTTTCCAATTCACTTCCGAGATATTCCCATTGTATCTCTTGGGTGAAAGACCGGCATCGGTAGGATTCTCATAACGGATATCGTACCCGAAAAGCTTGCTTTCCATGTATGAGGTTGCCTCCGGGTTAATCCCGGTCATCCATCCCCGGATGTTGTATTGATAGTCTACGGTTTGAAGTCCTCTTCCTAAAGCAGTTCCGCCTACTTTTTTGGTTTGAAGCTGGGAAAGTTCGTTGTAGGTGTTTTGTGAGATGAAATGCTTACTACCAAAAAAAATTAAAGACTTTTTTAATAAAAATTTTGCCGCTTTATAAAATACAAAACCCCTCGCAAAATGCGAGGGGTTCTTTATTTATCAGCGCAAAGTCGGGAGACTTTGCGCAGCGGGGAGGTCTTATTTTTAAGTATTGTTATAAAGATATATTGCAGTAAGTGCATAAAGTAAAACATTTACTACTAAATGAAAAATACTTAAATCTTTAAAAATTCTTTTTAATACTATTCCAGATAAAAAAAAGTGCAATAGAATAGCTATAAAATAAAGCATCCAAATTTTAAACTGGTACTTTTGTCCATTGCTTGCATATCCTAATAAAAAGCAAGAAAAATACCAACTAATTATAAATATGAATAATAACAATATATTTAAAAGATAAAATTTTAATAATGACTTCATGCTAATTATTATCTAACAGTTACAGTTATATTATACTTTTTCTTCATTTCCTGTACAAAATTATTAATAATTTGTTGACTTGTGCCTCCTTTTAAGAATGCAGATGTAAATGCTTTCAAATCTTTTTGAAATGAAGTTATATCATGTGCACCAAAAAAACCTTTAACTCTTTCATTGGAACTGAAAGCGCCTTTTGCGCCTTTCATATCGTTTCCAGATAATCCATCGTTATTATGATCTAATGTATAGGTATCTACTCCGTTGACAGCTTTTAACTTTCCTGATTGATGAGGAGCCATATTATATGAAAATTCAACTTCATTATCAGGATCTGCAAATAAATTTGCATTTTCTTTTATCATTTGCACTAAACGCTCTGTATAACCTTGACCAAAGGCAGCTCCTCTACTATGAGTGTATATCTGAATTTTTTCTATGATTTTACCAGTCTTAGGATCTTTTGCAAGTTTAGACAAAATATTTTGAAATTCACCATCAGTCATCGCCATTCTACCTGCTTGAATTCTGTTCTCCGGAATATTACCCGCAGTATAACTACCTTTCTTTATACTCCAATCTCCAAAGAAACTTTCAGAGGCATACCTATCTCCATCAACAAAATGAAATTGTCCTCCAGGATTTGGAATTCCAGAACCTTTTATGGTATTGATTATAGCTTGAGTCCAATAACTTGGACTTGCTCTATCGATATCTCCTTCTGAAACTCTACCATTAATTAATATCGGAAGTTCACCATCCTTATCAATGTAAAGAATAGGACTATTAAGAGCATAAACATAAGGGGATGAACTTTCTAACAACTCAGATTTAGGATCCACTACACCCCATCTCCCAATATCCGGCATATAGAATCTCGCCCCATAATCATACATTCCCGTCTCCTGAAGCTCCTTACCGTTGTACTTATAATTGTATAATCCCGCTCACATTTTCCAAAACTTCCTACTCCGGATTTTCTCGCGCGAGGCTTTACACTGTGATCGTCTGCTCTCGCTCGCTTATTTCAAATATAAAAATTTAATTCAGTTGAAAAATAAAATTCCGTGTAGATTTTTATTTCAATTGAAGAAAATAAATTTTGGATTGCTTATAAATAGGGACTTAAAAGCGCGTCACAACTTTTTTTTGACAGCAATTATATTTTTGTCAAAAATTAAATATGAGGGTAAAATCTGCAAGTAACTCACTTCATTTTGTCAAAATAAGAGGCTTGACGATCTCTACCTTTGTTTTTATTAATTAAATT
>NZ_JAYLAA010000006.1:0-119018 GCF_035819015.1 Chryseobacterium salviniae
ATTATGAGTACATATCCATTAGTAAAGTTTGCCTTTGAAGTAGATTGGGGCGGAACAAAATTAGGATTCACAGAAGCATCCGGAATGAACCTGGAAACGGCTGTGATTGAATACAGACACGGAGCAAGCCCTGATTTCAGCAAAACGAAAATGCCTGGCTTGAAAACCTTCAGTAATATCACCTTAAAAAGAGGGACTTTCCAGGGCGATAATGAATTTTTCGAGTGGTTCCAGTCTGTACAGCTCAATACGGTTGAGAGAAGATCCATCACGATTTCTCTTTTAAATGAGAACGGCGATCCTGCCGTTACCTGGAAAGTTAAAAATGCTTTCCCTGTGAAAATGCAGTCCAGCGATTTAAAAGCAGATGGTAACGAGGTAGCGATCGAAACCCTTGAAATTGCACACGAAGGATTAACCATTGAAAATAACTAATATTAACTTTAAAAATTAAAAAAAATGAATTACAAAACACCAGGAGTCTACGTAGAGGAAATCGCAAAATTCCCGCCATCTGTAGCACAAGTAGAAACAGCCATCCCGGCATTCATCGGGCATACTGATAAAGGACCAAGAAATGAGCCTACAAGAATTTCTTCCATGCTGGAATACGAAACCATTTTCGGGAAAGCAAAAAACGAAGCTTTTACATTTAATATAGTTGAGGCGACTGCATCCACGCCCAGAACAGTTACCGCTAATTTAACACCAAGTGCTTTTAAAATGTATTATGCCATGCAGATGTATTTTGCCAATGGTGGTGGCCCGTGTTATATCGTTTCTGTAAGCGGATTCGGAGCAAACCCGTCATTAGGGAATGAAACTACTGCCGGAACCTTACTGTTTGGATTAAAAACATTAGAAAAAGAAGATGAGCCGACACTTATCGTTTTTCCTGATGCAGAATTCTTAGGATCAGGAGCCTATCAATTGTATAATCAAGCCCTTGATCATGCGGAACTCATGAAAGACAGATTTGTGATCACCGATGTTGTGGGAACTGTTGCAGACTTCAGATCAGGGGTTACCAAAGCTTTAAAATACGGAGCAGCATATCACCCAAAATTGGAAACAATTCTTACGTACAGCTACGATCCGGAGATTACCGTTGGAACCAAAACGCTGGAGCATTGGAAAACAAATGATACAGAATTGTACAACCTTGCAAAAAATGCAATAGAATCTCACAGAGTCGTAATGGCTCCATCCTCTACAATGGCAGGAGTATATGCAAGAATAGACAGCACATCCGGAGTATGGAAGGCACCTGCAAATGTAGGATTAAATTATGTTGTGGCACCAACCGAAAAAATTTCACACCAGGATCAGGAAAGCCTTAACATAGACCCAACCTCAGGAAAATCCATCAACGCGATCAGAACCTTTACCGGAAAAGGGACTTTGGTTTGGGGAGCAAGAACCTTAGACGGAAACAGCAACGAGTGGAGATACATCTCCGTACGCCGTTTCTTCAACATGGTGGAAGAATCTGTGAAAAAAGCAACAGAACGTTTCGTTTTCGAAGCCAATACGGCCAACACCTGGATCCGCGTACAAACGATGATCGAAAACTTCCTGAACCAGCAGTGGCAGGACGGCGCTTTGGCAGGAAGCAAGCCTGAAGAAGCCTATTACGTAAGCGTAGGACTAAACAAAACCATGTCTGCACAGGATATCCTGGAAGGAAGAATGAATATCGAGATCGGTATGGCAGCAGTACGTCCGGCTGAATTCATCGTGCTTCGTTTTTCTCACAAATTACAGGAAGCCTAAAAATTAAACTAAATAACAATTAAAACAAACATACAATTATGAGTACATATCCATTAGTAAAGTTTGCCTTTGAAGTAGATTGGGGCGGAACAAAATTAGGATTCACAGAAGCATCCGGAATGAACCTGGAAACGGCTGTGATTGAATACAGACACGGAGCAAGCCCTGATTTCAGCAAAACGAAAATGCCTGGCTTGAAAACCTTCAGTAATATCACCTTAAAAAGAGGGACTTTCCAGGGCGATAATGAATTTTTCGAGTGGTTCCAGTCTGTACAGCTCAATACGGTTGAGAGAAGATCCATCACGATTTCTCTTTTAAATGAGAACGGCGATCCTGCCGTTACCTGGAAAGTTAAAAATGCTTTCCCTGTGAAAATGCAGTCCAGCGATTTAAAAGCAGATGGTAACGAGGTAGCGATCGAAACCCTTGAAATTGCACACGAAGGATTAACCATTGAAAATAACTAATCATGGCTCTCTTATATCCTCCAACCAGTTTCTCTTTTATTGTTAACGGGATTTCGACAACAGAGGGTATTGACTCCAGATTTCAGTCTATATCTGGTTTATCCACAGACATTCAAACCGAAGAATATGCCGAAGGAGGCGAAAACAGATTTATGCATCAGCTTCCTCTAAGGCCGAAATATCCCAACTTAGTTCTTAAGCGCGGCTTAATGGTAAGTTCCGGATTGATCAGCTGGTGTAGAAATGCAATGGAAAACTTTGAATTTGAACCCAGGAACCTTGTCGTTTCTCTTTACGGAGGGCTTCAGTCTACAGCTCCATTAATGGTCTGGAATATAGTGGGAGCTTACCCGGTGAGATGGGAAGTTTCGGAATTCAATGCGGAAGAAAGCAAATTGGCTATTGAAACAATAGAACTGAAATACAGATATTTCAAGATACCTTCATCGTTAGCAGGCTTAGGCTTATAATCTCTAAATCAAATCTGAGCACCTGAAAGTGTCTTAGCCTAAAGATAACTTTTAGCACAACTACTTTTCAGAAAAACAACAAAAAAATTAGTCTATCAAAGGACTGAACACACTCTTTATGTGCTTGGATTTTTTTAAACCAACAGGTTAAATCATTGTTTTTTAAATAGTTAAAATTTAAAATCAATTAAAAACAAACGAAATGCCAATAGAAATAAAAGAGCTTCACATTAAAATAAATGTGGACGAGAAAACAGCAGCAGCCACCAATGCTACATCGGTTGACGAAGCAAAAATTATGCGGGCAGTGAGCGAAAGCGTGGAACAGGCAGCAAATATTCAACAACGTAAAAAAGAAAGATAATGGGAGAAAAGGGAAAAGTAACCATACAGACTTACAAGGATAATGCCTTTGGTAAAAAAGAAAGTGTAGTTTTTACAGCCTTCATTAATCCAACAGGTTTTTCTTTAACGCATAAAGTTGAATATAATATTGAAAGCAAAGAAGGAGCAAATGCAACAAATTCAAAATTCATCAAAAAATCTCCTCAAACCTTACAATTAGAATTTTTGTTTGATGGTACAGGAGTAATGCAGGCTAACTCCGGTAATAAGCTTATTAATAAGATAAAGGAAGGGTTAGGAAAAAGAGATCCTTTTAGCAAAATGGCTGTAGAAGACCAATTAAAAGATTTTTATGCAGCAACAGGAGATTTTAACGGAACAATTCACAAGCCGTATACAGTTATTGTTACCTGGGGGAAATTTACGTTTGAAGGATCTCTTACGGAATTCACAATAGATTATAAACTATTCAATAGTGATGGATCTCCTTTAAGAGCCATAGGAAAAGCAACGTTTTTAGAATCAATTAGTGAAGAACTTGCAGCCGCGATGGGAAAAAAATCTTCACCGGATCTTACCCACAAAAGAACAGTGAAAGACGGAGATACATTACCCTTAATGACCGAAAGAATTTACGGAGATTCCAAATACTACCTGGAAGTTGCAAAAGCAAACGGCCTTATCAATTTCAGAACGTTGAAGCCGGGAAGCGAACTCTATTTTCCACCCTTAGAAAAAATATCATAAAATGAATAACAGCGGATACATACAGACAGCAAAAAATCCTGACTTAATCACTTTTAAAGTTATGTCCGGAGGTACGGAATTACCTGGGAAATACGGCGTGAAAAGCATTGTCGTAGAAAAAGAAGTCAATAGAATTCCCTATGCCCGCATTGTTATTTTAGATGGAAGCGTACCGGAACAGGATTTTAAACTCAGCAATGAAGAATTACTGATTCCCGGAAAAGAAATAGAAATCACAGCCGGATATCATTCTGAAGAAGAAACCATTTTCAAAGGAGTAGTCGTAAAGCACAATATAAAAGTAAGAAACAGCTCCTCTTACCTCATCATCGAATGTAGGGATAAGGCAGTGAAAATGACATTAGGAAGAAAAAGCAAATACTTCTACGACAGCAAAGACAGCGATATCATTGAAGAGCTTATAGGTAACAGCGGAGCAACTGCCGATGTGGAAACCACTTCAGGTACCCACAAGGAACTGGTTCAGTACCAGGCTTCCGACTGGGATTTTATGTTAACCAGAGCGCAGGCCAACGGAAAACTCTGCTTTGTTGAAGACGGAACCGTAAAAATAGCCAAGCCTGATTTCAGCGGCGAAATAGTGGAAACCGTAGTTTACGGATCATCCGTGCACGAATTCGACGGTGAAATTGATGCAAGGGATCAGTTCAGCAAAATTACCGCAAAAACATGGAGCTATACAGATCAGGAATTAACGGAAGTAGAAGCTCAGGATCCGGCCATCAGCCTCAACGGAAATCTTTCTTCCGGCGATCTGGCCAAAGTTTTTGGAATTGAAGACCTGCAGCTGAAACACGGCGGCAATCTTACCCAGGAAGAATTACAGCAATGGGGAGATGCCAAAGCAACTTTCCAGCAATTGGCAAAAACCAGGGGAAGAGTAAAATTCCAGGGAATTCCGTCGGTAAAACCCGGAGTTACATTAACCCTTCAGGGAGTAGGAAACCGCTTCAACGGGAAAATTTATGTAACAGGAGTCCGACACGAAATTATTGATGGAAACTGGCTGGTAGATGCTCAGTTCGGGCTTTCCCCAACCTGGTTCTCAGAAACCTATGATGTAAGCGAAATGCCGGGTTCAGGAATTATTCCTGCCATAAGCGGGTTGCACGTGGGAATCGTATCCCAATTGGAATCTGACCCTGATGGGGAAGACAGAATTCTCGTACAGATACCGATCATCAACAATGAAGAAGAAGGAATCTGGGCAAGAGTTGCTACGCTCGATGCCGGGGAAAACAGAGGATCTTTTTTCAGGCCTGAAATAGGGGATGAGGTAATTATCGGATTTATTAATGATGATCCTAATGATGCCGTAGTTCTCGGAATGCTGAACAGCAGCACAAAACCGGCTCCAATTGTAGCTTCCGATGACAATCACGAAAAAGGATTTGTCACCCGGAGCGAAATGAAAATGATTTTCAATGACGATAAAATTTCCTATACCCTGGAAACCCCGAAAGGCAAAAAAGTAATCGTGGACGAAGATGCGGATGTCATCAAAATTGAAGATGAACATGCCAATATGTTCACCCTTAACAAAGACGGGATCAGTATGGAAAGTTCAAAAGATATCCAGATCAAGGCCAAAGGAGACATCAATATGGAAGGTGTCAACATCAATATAAAAGCCAGCGCCCAGCTCAAAGCGGAAGGAAGCTCCGGCTCGGAACTTAAATCAGGAGCGGTAACCGTGGTGAAAGGCTCTCAGGTTAAAATCAATTAATAATATGAAACCGGCAGCAAGAATTACAGACATGCATACCTGTCCAATGGTAACGGGAAATGTTCCGCATGTAGGAGGGCCCATCATTCCGGCAGGAGAACCTACCGTATTGATCGGGGGGAAACCTGCAGCAAGAGTAGGAGACAAAGCCGTATGCACAGGCCCTTTAGACACCATTGCATCAGGATCATCCAGCGTAATGATCGGCGGAAAGCCGGCCGCAAGAATGGGAGATTCTACCGCACATGGAGGCGTAATATCCGCAGGCGAAGCTACTGTTTTAATAGGCGGATAAAATACACTGAAGTTCCATGCTACAGAGGCATGATCGACAATTAATATAACAAATAACGTATGAAAATAAATACAGATTTTTTAGGAACAGGCTGGAGCTTTCCGCCTGAGTTTAATGAGACTGAAGGAAAGCTGGTAATGACATCGGATGTGGAAGACATCAACAACAGCCTTATGATTCTCCTGTCTACACGCCCCGGTGAACGCGTAATGTTCCCGGATTACGGATGCGATCTTCAGGAAATGCTTTTTAAGCCGCTCGATCTTACGCTCATTACACAGATGAAAGGAATCGTTGAACGTGCAATCTTATACCACGAACCCCGAATCAACATACTCAGTATTGAAATTGATGCGCAGGACGAAATTGAAGGCGAAATTTTAATCCAGATAAACTACGAAGTAAGAAATACGAATACAAGAAGCAATATGGTTTTTCCTTTTTACAAAGGAGAAGCTACCGAAATATAATGAATTACGGGATGTCTGTAGCCATTTTAAATACTACCAAACACTACATAAGTATTGCATCTGAACATAGAAAGATAAATATAAACAAATGAAAAAAACAGATACATTTTCACATTATCGTGAAGGAAAATCACAAATGCAGCGCTTTTTAGCAGAATTAGATCCGGGCAATCTTGAATTACACGATTTCGATTTGTTTGACTGGCTCTTGTTCGCCAACAATTTTGCTCAGCGTGTAAACTATTTCGGTAAAGATGATAATACAACACCGAAAGGAAACTGGGGAAACTTCTTCCTGGGTGATGATGCCAATGCGGTACCGCGAAGGGAAAGCGTTGAGTACAAAAGTATGAAAAAACAGGTTACAGATCTTATTTCCCAGTTCGAACAGGACAGCAACCTGACCCCCCACCTCACTTTATTTGTCTGCTTTTTAAAATTATTGGACTTCTCAAAAAAGGCATTCAATAATTTAACCAAAAGACATCTGGATTTTTATTACAACGAAATTCTGCAGATTGAAAAAAATGAGGCTAAACCCGATAAAGCTTACGTAATTTTTGAATTGGCGAAAAAAGCGATTCAGGAAAGAATTCCCGGCGGAACTTTGCTGGATGGCGATAAAGATGCCAACGGAAAAAAACGTGTTTATAAAACAGGTGAAGAACTGATTGCCAACCAGGCAAAAGTTGTTGAAATTAAAAGCTTCCTCAATGATGTTAAAAAAAGAGAGCTGAAGATGGCGCCGGTTGCCAATTCTGCGGATGGTTTCGGAGATAAGCTTCCCGAAGAAAGCAATTACTGGTGGCCTTTCGGGTATAATGCTGATGAAACTGTTTCAAAGAAATCCATTTACAAAGAGCTTCCGAAAGCCAAGCTCGGTTTTGCTATCGCATCATCATTATTTAATCTGAAAGAAGGCGAAAGAACCATTACCGTGAAAATTGATTTCAATAAAAATTCTGCTCAGAAATTTCAGGATTTATCAGCCGCAGATATTGAAAACAATATCAAAGTGTTGTGCAGCGGAGAAAAAGAATGGATCTCAGGAATGGCTTTACAATGTGTAAATAAAAACGCAGATCAGCTTGTGCTTTCCTTCACTTTGACCAAAGATTTTCCTGCCGTGGTACAATACAGTAAAGATGTTTTGGGACAAACGTTCCAGACTGATTTCCCTGTAGTAAGATTCATGATTGAAGGAGAAAAATACTATGCGCTTTATGAAGCCCTTTCTGAAAAGCTGGTGAAAAATGTTGAAGTAGCGGTAGGCGTAAAAGGCATAAAATCTCTTCAGATTGAAAACGACAGCAGCCCGCTGAATGCTGAAAAACCTTATTATCCGTTCACGGCACAACCGGTAAAAGGCGCTAATTTTTACATCAAATCTCCTGAAATGTTTTCCAAGAAATGGGAAAAAGCAGACATTACCATCAACTGGAAAAACACACCAGATTCAATAACCAATTTATACAGCGGGTACCTGATTCAGCCGAACCAAAATATCAGTGTAAAACAATTTGAGTCATTAGAAAGCTCTTCAATTGTTCGTTCAGATGCTTATTTCACCGCAGATACCGCACTATTGGAAAAAGAAATATGGCGCGAGAAAGGCAACAATATTGAGTTGTTCAGAAAAGTGGAAAACGGGTATAAAACGCAATTTTCCATTCAAAACACCAATAGCGCTCCCGGAACAAGCGAGGCGATCAGATTAACGCTCAATCAATCGGCATTACAGGATGTGTACCCTAAATTATACACCCTGGCGCTATCCAGCGACCCCGCTAAAAATAAGCTTGTGCCGAACGAGCCATACATCCCTTTTGCGGAAGATATCGAACTGAATTACAGCGCAAGAGAAATTGCCTATTCTTATTTAGATAAAGATTCCAACGGAAAAGCCGCCAAAAGCAGAGATGTACTGCTGTATCACGAAGACGTGTTCGGACAATACGAAAAAGAAACGGAAACCAAAAGCATCGTTCCCGTACATGAAAACGGAGGCGAATTGTACATCGGTCTCGAAGCAACGCCGCAAACAACCGTTTCCCTGCTGATCCAGATGCTGGAAGGAAGTGAAAATCCTTTGGTGGATACTTTTGATGAAAAAGAATTTATCGAATGGAATATCCTGTCCGGCAATACGTGGAAGGATCTTTCGGAAAATATATTGAAAAACGAAACGAGAAAGTTCCTGGAATCCGGTATTGTAAAATTTAAAATCCCTAAAGACAACAACACCAGTCATACAAGGCTTACCGACGGGCTCGTCTGGATCAGGGCCAGATCAAAAAGAAGCTATGATGCTGTTTGCAAAATTCAGGGAATCTATGCACAGGCTGTTTTAGCGACATTTCAGGATCAGGGAAATGATCTGGCACATTTAGCCAACGGGTTGCCGGCGGATACTATTTCAAAATTAATTACCAGGGTTCCTCAGATAAAATCGCTGAGCCAGCCATACAATTCGTTCGACGGAAAATATAAAGAAGCCGATTCTGAATTTTACAGAAGAGTAAGCGAGCGGTTGAGGCACAAGCACAGAGCTGTTACACAATGGGATTATGAAAGCCTTGTATTGCAGGAATTTCCGGAAGTTTTCAAAGTGAAATGTTTAAATCATACTTCTGAAAAATCATATATGGCTCCGGGACACGTAACGCTAATGGTGGTGCCGAATATCAGAAATAAAAATGCTTTCGATGTCTACCAGCCAAGAGTCAGCAGGGCAAGCCTCAATAAAATTCAGGATTATGTAAATGAATTAAATACAATGCATGTTAAAGCTCAGGTAATCAACCCGAACTATAAAGAAGCAAAAATTCAGGCCACGGTAAAATTCTTTGAGCAGTACGACGAAGTATTCTACATGAAACAATTGGATGAAGACATTAAAAAATACATTTCTCCATGGGCTTTCACAGATACTAAAGATATTGATTTTAATGTGGAACTGAACGTGAACCATCTCATCAACTACCTGGAACAGCTGTATTATCTAGATTATATTGATGAAATTGAAATACTGGTGAATGATGTTTTGCAAAAAAAATCTTTAATAGAAGTAGATCCGAAGTCCATTCTCGTATCTGCCAAACAGCACAAAATCACTATCGCAGAACAAGTATGTATGTAATAATAAAAAGAATAAAACATAACCATGTCAGAAAATAAGCACATTAGTATACCGAAAAATGTAGAAACCGCGGATCAGACCGATTTTCACTTTCTGCGCAAAACCGGTATTGAATACATAGAGAAATTGGGAGGGAAACTTTGGACAGATTACAACTCTCACGATCCGGGAATTACCACGCTGGAAGTTCTGAGCTATGCCATCACCGACCTCGGCATGAGAATGAACCTCAATATGGAAGACCTTCTAACCTCTGAGGATCAGGACAAAAACATCCATGCCCAGTTCTTAAAAGCAACGGAAATCCTTCCTTCAAGACCTTTAACGGAGCTCGATTACAGGAAGCTTTTCATAGATATCAGCTTTACTGCAGGCCATAAAAGACCAATCAGAAACTGTTGGCTGGTTCCTCATACTGAAAAACTATATGTTGACTGCGAAACAGGTAACATGGATTTTAAACCTATCGGCGATAAAGTACAGAGCTTTGATGTAAAAGGAATGTATGATCTTTATGTAGACTATTCCGATGATGTTACTGAAGAAAATAACGGCTGCGGGAAAACTGGCGTCAACCTTCAGATATTGGAACGCTATCATGCCAACAGAAGCCTCTGCGAAGATCTTGCTGAAATTAAAGAAATTGAAATCCAGGAAGTAGCAGTTTGTGCACGTATCGGATTAGTCAATAAAGCCGATGAAGAACTCGTTCATGCCAAAGTACTGCGGGCGATTAATAATTACCTGTCTCCGGAAGTTCATTTTTACTCATTAAAACAAATGTTGGATAAAGGCTTCACAACAGATCAGATTTTTGATGGCCCGCTTTTAGAAAACGGTTTTATTGATACTGAAGAGCTGAAAAACAGCCAGCTGAGAACCGAAGTCCGCCTTTCCGATATCGTAAGCGAAATCATGAAGGTTGACGGTGTAAAAGAAATTCATGAAATTTCTATCGCAGGTTGCGACAGCATGATTAAACAGAACAACGACTGGCTCATCTGTATTGAAAAAGGAAGAAAACCCGAACTTTGCGAGCTGAGCTCTTTCAGCTACAGTAAAGGATCGCTTCCGTTAAATATCAATGATAAAAAAGTCCAGGAGTATATGCAGACTCTTAAACTGGAAGAAGAGGTGCTGAGAGAAGATGCGAGACAGAATAAAGAACTGGCTTTACCACAAGGAACAGCGTATGATGTGGCAGAATATGCAACCATCCTTAATGAATTTCCGGATACCTACGGTGTGGGAATTTCAGGGATTATAGGAAATCACACCCCGGAAAGAGAAGCGCTCGCAAAACAGATGAAAGCCTACCTGTTGTTTTTTGATCAAATTCTTGCCGGTTATTTCAAGCACCTTGAAAAAGTAAAAGAAATATTAAGTGTTAGCGGAGATTTAAAAAGGACTTATTTCACACAGGCCCTGAAAAATATCAAAGGATTCGGTGAACTGGTTTCTGATTATCCAACAGCAAACGATGATGAGCTTACCGATGCTTTGTATGAAGAACTGGATAATAGCGTTGATCGCAGGAATGAAATCCTGGATCATTTGATCTCCCGTTTTGCCGAAACCTTCAGCGATTATACGTTCCTCATGAAATCATTATACGGAAATTCCGCAGACGAAATTGTCCTTAATAACAAGCAAAACTTCCTCAACGAATATGCTTCCATAAGTAAAGACCGAGGATTGGGGTATAATTATATTCTTTTTGCAGATTCAGATCTCTGGAACACCCATAATATTTCCGGGGTTCAAAAAAGAATTGCCCGTTTATTGGGAATCAGGGATTATACACAAAGAAATGTATCCAATTCGCCGGTATTAATTACCAAAACAACCACTGGAAACCAGGAAAAATTTACCTGGAAAATAAAAGATGCTTCAGGCAATATCATTTTATCCTCCATAAAAACCTACCAGATTGAATATGCAGCTACCAAAAACCTGAATGAAGCCATTTACCAAATAATCCAGATTGATGAAGAAGATCTTGAAAATGCACTGGAAGATTTAGGAGCATGTGAAGACAATACATGCTTCATTGGAAATATGAATATCCGGTTTTCCGGTGGTGGCAACTATTATTTTGATGTTGTAGATGATGCTCCGGAAAAGAATGTAATGGCTACCCATAAAAGAACCAATCCTTACCCGGATCTTAATGCTTTAAAAGATGGAATCAGGGAAACGGTAAAATATTTCAGGTATCATTTTACGGAAGAAAGCATTTTCCTGATAGAACATCTTTTATTAAAGCCAAGTGTTAAAGATTATAAGCAGATGGGCGGTATCGGCTGCATGGAAATAGAAAGTACTTTTAAAATCATGTACGATGCCGAAAGCGCATCAGTTGAAAATCCCGTAGGCTATTCTGAAACCTTTATGCGTTCCTGTGAGGAAGGCTGCGAAACAGATGTGTTTGATCCTTATTCCTACCGCGTGAGCATCGTTCTTCCGGGATATACGTACCGCTTCCAGGATCCTGATTTCAGACGTTATGCGGAAACGGTGATCAGACAGGAGATTCCTGCTCATATTTTAGCAAAAATCTGCTGGGTAGGTGATCGTTTTACGGAAACACAAACTGCAAAAAGCGACCTTTCCGAATTTGAAGTTGCTTTCAAACAATATCTTTCCGATAAAGCTAAAAACAATATTGAGAATTTAGGAACAAGGATCCATGAGCTGTTGACAAGGCTTACCGATCTGAATAATATCTACAGGCCGGGAAGGCTTCTGGACTGTGCCATAGAAGATAACGACAGCTTAGACGGAAAAATCATATTAGGACAATCAAACATATAAAAAATTGATATATAATGAATACCAAATTAGAAAACGTAACAACTCAATATAGAAAGTTTAACGTAAATCAGGTTCTTACGGAAGGGCAACTAAACGAATTTTTAGATTACTTCGAAGACCAGGACAGACTCTCGAGAACACACCTGAGCGGCGTAGGAGTAGCGTCCGGATTTAAATCAATGTACATTGATGAATCCGTAACTGAAGAAACTATTAAGCTCATGTTTAAGATAGATAAAGAACAACCTATTGACCTTAACGATTATCTTGATACCATCGCCATTACTCAGGGAGCGGGCATTACCACAGATGGAGATTTAATGACTTTACGCCGCAAAACACTAAAACATATGCCCGAATCTATTGAAACAGTAATAGATTTTGGAGCAAATGCTTATAAATATTACAAAAAATATGAAGCGGCAAAAGATTACGGGCATTTTATCATTAATAATGAGCCAGTTAGTCTATTGGAAATCATCACTCAGCAGGATTATGACTTTTTAATAGCTCAGGGAATTAGTATCAGCGATTTTAAACCGGTAAAAGATATTCAAAAATTAAATGAAAAAATCGTTATCCTTTATCTGGAAAGCTATTCTAATGAAGAATCGCCGTGTCAGGATGCAGACTGCGACAATGCAGGCGCAGAGCAGGTTTCCAACCTCAGGGTACTGTTGGCAGATCAAAATGAAATTAAAAATATTATCGACGAAAGTGAAGCAAAAGATACTTTATACCAACTTCGTAATGTGTATGAAGATCTTTTTGACAAGTTACATAATATAGAAGCCAGAAGAGTTATTCTGGATCCGGGCGTTTCAACAGCACCACAGTTAAAATCAAAATTTATAGATGCGATCAGTGCTGTTTCGGAGTTAAGTGAAGGTTTTACCAGGATTGCACAAGTTTTTAACGTAAACCTTAATTTAGGAAATCAGTATCTTAAAGATAAATTAGAGGCTCTATTGTACACCATCCCTTCAGGTGCTGATGATTATCAGTACAGGTATGATTTGCTTAAAGATTTAATTGATACGCATAATGAAATCAGGAGTTTGGTGCTGCATCTTCATGCGGAATGCTGCCCAAGCATTTCTTCATTTCCTAAGCATCTTCTTTTGGGACCTCTCGGAGCAAAGCTGGAACTTGGGGAAAATACGCCGCTTCGTCACGGTTTCTATCATTCGCCCACCACTACCGGTGACGATGAAAACTATGAGAGAATCGTAATGCTTGCCAACCGTTTTGCCCAAAAGATAAATGGATTCAGAGCTTATTCTGGCCCTGTGAAAATTACCCCTTCCTACCTTAATGTACGCTTGGGAGATAAAGCAATTCCATTTTATTATAATGTCGATCAGCCATTATTAAGAAAATGGAATTACGAAAAAACAAAAACAGACCGCGAAACCTATAATTTAAGTTATCATACAGCCAATCTGGCAGGCGAAGATTTTGTTCAGAATCCGTTGGATTACAACATTGATAATCATGATTTTTACAGGATTGAAGGACATCTCGGATTGCCATTTGAAACTGCTGTACAAAATATCAATGATCTTAAAACAAAGTACGGATTGGCGTTCGACGTTACTGTGCTGCTTTTAAATAATGAGAAAAGAGGCAGTGGTGAAGTGTCAGAGCCGAGAAAGCTTTCAATTCCGGAACTCAGGGCCCAGGTATTGTCAATTTCCAACGACATCAGCAAAGCAACAGGAGATTCAAAAAGTACGCTGCAGAATTTAACGAAGCTGGACAGCCAGCTCAAATTATTGAATAAAGCTAAATTTGATTTCGATCCGGAATTTGCAGAAGAAATTACAATTGTAAAAGAAGATCCGAGAAAGAAAGAAATTACAACAGAGCTTTTAAAAGATTTCCTGGAACGAAAGTCCGGGCTGGAACACATGGCAGGAGTAAGGCCTGGTGATACCTTTGTATTGATTGCAGAATCGGAAACCAATAATCTTGTTCTTGCAGATTTCACATTGCCTTATCTGTGCTGCTCGAAAGAAAAACCAAACATTCCGCCTTTAGCTAAAGATGATTATGCTTCCTGTATGATCGGAAAAACAGTCACTATATCAGTTTTAGATAATGATTATGATGCAGATAATGACTCATTAACAGTTGTTAAAAAATCAGATCCGTCCTATGGAACGGTGGTGCTGAACAGCAGTGGTATATTCACGTATACCCATGACGGTTCCGCTAATCTGGAAGACTCATTCACCTATTGTGTTAATGACGGCAGAGACGACAGTAACATTGCTACGGTGTTTATTAAGGTAAAATCTGCTCCGGTAGCCGTAAACGACCATGCTTCCACATCAAACGGAGGGTATGTGGATATTGCTGTTAAAGACAATGATTACGATTTAGGAAATACACCGTTATCCGTATTCATAAATACACAGCCAGCCCATGGAACAGCAACACTGAGACCAGACGGTAAAATAAGATACACGCACGACAAATCAAACACTCTTACGGATTCCTTTACCTATCATATCAACGATGGGGAATTAGACAGTAATATTGCAACAGTTACCATTAAAATCGGTCCGCCTCCGTGTAATTCTGGTATGGACGTTGTCTTCATATTTGATTATACAGGAAGTATGGGAGGCCAGATTGAAGCTGCTAAAACCGGGGCCAGCAGTATCATAACAACAATACAGAACCAGTCGTCTCCTAATGCGTACAGATTAGGTATCGTACTGGCCGATGAAACAGATTCCAGAACAAATTCCAGCTATAGCTCAGCGGCAGCATATACAAGCCTGCCGGTATCGCAGAGATTTGTTAATCCGGGCATCGGTTCAAAATTCCAATGGATTACAGCAATGGAAGTTATGTCCGAAAATAATGTTACTTCATTTACAAACCAGCTTGGCAAAATCAATAATCCTGCCGGAGGCTTAAGTCTTGGATGGGGAGTAGGAGGTCCGGAACCTACTGACATGGCATTAAGCAGAGTCGTAGAACACGATTTCGCAGGAACATTTAGAAATAATGTTGCAAAATATGTAATCATCATAACAGATATTACGCCGGGTGGTAATGACGATATTGCCAATAGTGTAGACGTGGCCGAACTGAACAGATTAAAAAATATCTGTCTGGCCAAATCTATCAAAGTTATTGTACTGGGAGCAGGCGTCGACCATAAGATTGAAGGAAAATACATCTGGAGAGAATTAGCAAACGGAACTGGTGGTTCATGGAACTCCAGCTACAATGCAAGTGCTATTCAAACTGCAATTATCAATGGTTGTGGAGGTTAATATGATCAAAAAATCACCAGAAGAATCTTGCATTCTATCATGATGATATACTTCTTGGGCAGAACTTTTCTGCCCGGGAAGTTTATAAACGCATTTCATCAATCATTAAAAAATTAATAATAATGAATAATCAATTAAGTAATATATCAACCCAGTACCGGAAATTCACCAAAGGGCAATACGTAAAGCACACCCAGTTTAACGAGTTTTTAGACTTCTTTGAAGATCAGGACCGTTTGACAAGAATATTGCTTCAGGGAGTCGGCATTGTGTGCGGCTTCAGGCCGGAACTTATTTACACCAACAGGATACTGAGCGGGATACGGCTCTCTCAGGGCGCAGCGGTTACCACAGACGGCGATTTGCTTACCCTCAGCGATACCAATAAGCTGAGTGAAGACCTGTATGTAAGTGATCTTAAAACCATTGAGATACAAAATAAAGAATATACACATTTTAAAGTGTATGAAGATTCTAAAGGAAAATACGGCCCTTTTCGCGAAGATAACGGTGCCGGAAAGCAGATTGAACTTTGGGAGCTGGCCACTGAAAAAGATGCAGATTCAGATTTTCAGCCCATTGCCAGACTTGCCGGGTTAGAAAGCAAGTATTTGTTGTTATACCTCGAAGCCTATGAAAAAATAATTAAGCCCTGCAGGGGAGTCGATTGTGATAATCACGGGGTTCAGCAGATCCGGAACCTGAAGGTATTAGTTACTACATCAGAAGGAATTACCAATATTCTCGGAAAAAATTTTATTCCAGAATCTGTAAATGAAATACCAAAGCACAAACGCCTGGATCGCGTTCAGTCTCATCCATTGTTTATAGACGATATCCTGAAATACGGAAAGCAAAAACGGGTAATATTAGAGAAGCTTATTGCAGAACAAGGAACAGATGCCCAATTTTCCGCTTCCGATATAAAAAATCTGTATCTGGATACTTTGGCGGACAATGATTACGCTAAAGTTATTTTTGATAAAATCAACTTCATTGCTCAATTAATGGGGCTTCCTGTGGCAAATCATGGAGATTTCAAAGATACATTAGAAAGCTTTCTTATCCAGGACGCGGGGTTCCAGTATGCCTATGATGCGGTTAAAGATTTAGCCGATACCTATTATGAAATAATAAAGCTTCTTCCCAAAGCGCTTACCGTAAACCTTCCGGATCTTAATTCTTTTCCGAAACATATCATGCTCGGAAAACTAATTCCCGTTAAGCAGCTGGATTTTTCAAGACATCAATTTTATAATTCGTCCGTTTTAGATCTGGAAAAAAATTTACCGAAGCTACAATTGCTAATCAGCCGTTTTGTACAGCAGGCAAAGGAATTCAGGAATTTTACGGTTGCTGATGGCAGCGCACAGATTACAATTACTCCGTCACAGAAATTCGGGGATCTTAGCGGGAAAGCAGTTCCTTTTTATTATAAAATCAGCGACGAATTCCTGAAAACCTGGAACTTTAATAAAACGGCAAACAGGTCTTACAGGGATAATTTAACGTCTAATAACGCTCTCTCGCTGGAGATTCATATTCAGGAACCTTTATCATTTAATATAGATAAACATTCATTCTATAACATAGAAGGCCATCAGGGAATGCATTACCGGCAGGCTTTTCAGATGCTGAATCAGATTAATGATGAAAAGCAGCTGGGCTTCGATGTCATGATGTTGTCAATGGAAGAATTGATTGATAATAAAGATTTGTTTAAAGCATATTTCAATGAATATGTAGAACAGCATCCGGGTTTAGAGCACAAGCACGGCGTAGAAAAAGGGGGTACTTTTATTATAGTATACCAATCTTCGGAAAATCCTGTCGTCTTTGCAGATTTTTCGCTTCCTTATATTTGCTGCACTCCGAAAGTGGATGTTAAATTAACGCTGCCCACTGATGTTATCTGTGCCAAATCCGGCTCAATACCTTTTACGGTATACCCTATGAACGGTGATGTTGAAGCTGCCGTTACTTCTGGCCTCAGCGGTGGAGTTGAAAAAATAGCCGACGGACAATATGTTTTCAATCCGGCTAAAGTAAGTCCGCAATTGTATGATAAACCAATAGCCTTCACGGTTAACGGAAAAGCTACCCCATGTACAATTAAAGTGATTAAAGAATCTGATGTGCGTATAGATGTAACTTCAGTCATTTACCCTACAGCAGGTTCAAACGAAACTAAAGTGAATTTCAAAGTTTCAGGAACAGGTTTTACAGCCTATGATTACAATTGGGATCTCCTGCAAAATAGTAATTTCGTTAATCTGAAGCCTGATGGAGAAGGAAATGTAAGCTATACTTATTACGATTTAAATCCAGCTGAAATTCCTGTAATAACGGTTAATGTAAATAGCAACGGATGTACCCAGACTGTTATGATCAGAAACTGGTATGACGGCCCGGTTACGGTAATAGATGGTATTTCTTTTCCTCAGGGAAATTGCTGCGAAGGCAGAGTTCCGGTTATCACAGCTGATGCCGGAGGTAATCGGAGTTTCCCTTTTGGTGTAGATTCCTTTGTGTTGGAAGGGAATGGTTGGGGAGCGCAGTCGCTGTATTATTCATGGACACAGGTATTAGGCCCGTCAGTAACGCTTACAGATATTAACAAACCTTCTTTAAAAGTGAATAACGTGATCATGGGAACCTATGAATTTATGCTTACAGTTATTGATTCCGTTAGCGGTGCTTTTGCTACCGATCTTGCACAGGTACATTTTATTGATAAGTAATGATAATCGCCATCAGGTTGGGCTCGTATCAAAATAACAAGCTTGCCTGTTTGATGCATAAATTGTAAAGAGGTGCTTTAATCGGAGATTTCCGACACCTCTTTAATACCGATAAATAAATAAAAAAAATATAATATAATGGCAATAGCAACATGCAATATTTCATTTAATATAAATTATACATCTTCCGCACCGGTAACCGGAGCTGCTGCATTGTACAGGCCGAAAGTCTCTTCAGGGCCGTATACGGTGCACCCTATAAACCCGATACCGGCGAGTGGGAGCCTGGTAACCCTTCCTGAAATCCCGGCATCAGGAGAATATGAATTAATCGTTGAATTAACAGCTGCCGGAGTTGTTACCAGAAAAACAAATTCTTTTAAGATTGGTGATTGTGGGGCTTCAACCTGTGAAATTCCGGAGATAAAAGATGTTCAGGTGCTTGATAGCGGGCAAATTGTATTGGATTATGCAGTAAATAGAGCCAACCTTGCCACCCCGGAATACCAGATCGCCACAGATCCCGGGTTTACAGATGTTATCCATTTCAGGGTAGGATTTAATTACGAACCGCTTGAAAATGTTTTCATGGACGGCGGCAATATCCCTGAAAATCAAACGCTGTATGTAAGAGCAAGAAAACATTGCTCTTCTCCATCCGGAGTTTCAAAATGGTCTAACGTTTTTGAATTTATATCCAAAACAAGGGTTATCAGAAGGGCGCCTTATACCTTTACAGAAGCTTTCTGTGTTTCGGGAAACTTTAAAGATCCAACGAACAGTGCAGAGGTGGGTGCAAGTATTTGCTGGGATGAAGCCCTGCTTCAGAAAACCATCAATCTTACAACGTCTGCTCCACAGGTGGGAGCATACATTTATCTGAGCGACGGTACTACTCCTGCCATACCTGCAAATCTGCAAAGTTTTGAAACAGGCGGCCCAAGCATAGGCTTTAAAGATAAAGGAATCAAATGGGTACGGTTCAGAAATTATAGCGGAGAAAGAATTTATGATGTGGAATCATCTACCGGTTTAATAACCGGCATTTCGGCAGCATTTAACTGCAATACCTGATAATTTATCTCTGAAAACAATAAAATCCTCCATTGTGAGGATTTTATTCAATCAGGTGGTTATTTATCTTCTGTTATTCTTACGTCTTGTACTGATGATATTGAACAGCTTGGCGACATCTTCAAGATGAATTTCAAAATCTTCGTAATATTCATTAAGAGAATGCAGTGTAATAATGCCTTTTTCAACATCATGGTTAATGATGCGTTTCACGAGGATCCCTTTTTCTTTATGAACAATTACAAAATCCCATTTATCATAGTGAAGCCTGCTCATCCAGTAATCCTGGCGGATATTTCTGCATAAGATGATGTCGCCTTCAAGATAGCTTTCGTAAGATCCGTTATCCATGCTGTCTCCTCTTACTTCAAAACACATGTATTCGCCACGGTGCTCTACATCGTCTGTAAAAGGTATGGTTGGTAGGCTTTCTATGTATTCTTCATCGGCAAATCTGCTTAAATAGCCTGCCTGTGCGTATTGATTGGCAAGCGGGACATGCATTATTTTAAGATCTGAAAAAGCCAGCGGTGAAGCGCTGTCTTCATTTTGCTGCTTTTCTTGGTTTAGCAGCAGATTGGTTACAAAATAAGCAGTTGTTTCCGGGATTTTGCGTTCGCCTTTTTCCCAATATTGTACGGCTCTGGTTCCTACACCGATAGATTTTGCAATCTCGGCCTGCTTCATATTGAGCTTTTTTCTAATTTCTTTGAATTCTAAGTAGTTCATTTTGATGTTTTTAAGGTCATTGTGTAAAAAAAATTACGAAAAATATTCATAAATAATTTTGAAAAGCGAACATTGTTCGTATATTTGTTCACGGTTGAGATGGAACAATGCAAATATACAAAAATTATATAGATGATTTAATTTTTATTTGAAGTTCGGGAGCTTTATTTAATTTAAATATCTGTTTATAATCAATGGTTTAAAAGTATGTTGCATGCTTAACTGCTTTAAAAGATTAGAATTCTCTGTTTTTGTCTTATAGAGTACTTAAATGAACAAAAGAAATATTTCTAATTTTTTATCTGTAAAAATTGCGTTTTTGCTTATTTATTTGAAAATTTCGTGCGTATTGTGGTAGGTGTTTGCGAATAAAATTCGTTTAAAATTTATTATTTGAAGAAATAAAAGGCTCTTAAACTATTCCTTTTGTTCGTAACAAAAAGCAAGCCGAAATAAATAATATAACTGCTAACATATAAAATATCGATTAATTGTAGTTATCAGTAAAGATTGTTTCAGGATTATAAATTGCATAAAGCTTCTGTAACAAGCTTAAAGATCTTGTAAAACAGAATGTTGCGCTCTTTAAAAAACAATTTGCTCTCTGTAAACGAAAAACGTTCGTTAAAGGAACATTGATTTCTTTGGCACCAACGAAGAATTTAACGGAGGTATTTATCAGGAAAGGCTGGATGCTGTTCATCAAAAAAGATAACGTACAAGCTTTCCTAAAAATCAAAAACTATAAAGTAGTACATCTTTCAAAGGCTTGAAAATGAGTCTTTAAGGTTTCTTATGGATTTATCCCACCATAAAAAAATAAGAAGCAGATATATTTAAAAAAACTTATAACATAAAAACTGTAACCAAACATGAAACGTAGCAAAGAACTAGTAGAAAAAAGAAAAGATTTTGTCATTGATTATGTAAAACGTAATCAGGATAAGCAGATGAAGGTGATCGTCACCGAACTTATGGAAATGCTGTTTTTGTCCGAAAGAACAATATACAACATCATTCTCCAGGGATAGATGGGAAGGCTCATCATGTCTTTTAAAAAACGGATAATAACCATGAATTATCTATTTATTATTTCCATAATATAGATGAAGACTACAATAACCAATCATACGGATTGTTCTAAAAGTCTTTCTAAAATTCATTTTTACATTAAATAACAGGCAAAAAGGTTTTGTTTCTTGTTCTGCCGCTTAAGCTGTAGTAAAAACCTGGAGCAGGAGCCGTTTGCTCTTTTACGGATTCAATTTTTAAAAGATTATAAACATTATTCAACTTAAAAATTTTATTAACCATGAAAAAGAGAAGAAAAAAAATAAAGAAAAACAGAGAAATAGCTAAAAATCCAAGAAAAAACATTGATGACCTTATCGATGAATTAGCCTATCTGGATGAAAACAGAAACATGCTGAAAAGCAAAAGGTTTTTGGATGACATGTACATCCTCAACCTGGAATAAAGCCGCATTGAAAGATGTGCAACCCCAAATTTGAATCAATATATAGAAGAGAAAAGATGAATTTAGATAGTTTAAAAGCCCTTCTCATCGGAACTGCCATTGCATTTTCCGGTGGATTATTAAGGGTCTTAATTTCAATACAAAACAAAGAAAAAAAAAAGGCATGGGAACACCTCATCACACTGATGATCGTTATCATCGTAGGATTCACCATGAGTTATCTCATGAACAGGGCCGAACTGCACGACAAATGGTACTCTACAGGGATATTATTCGTGCTGGGCTACGGTTACGATAAATACTTAAAGATGGTCACTACCAATCTTCCGAACTGGATTGAGAAAGCAGTAAACCTCTTTATTGAGGCCAAATACGGCATAAGAACAGAAAGACAGGCTGATAAGGAAGAAGCACCCGTAATCGGGCTTCCTGAAGACCAGGCAGAAAAGTAACAGTAAGACACGATTGTAATTCTAAAGTGAATTCAATCAGTGTATTATGGATTCCTGAAAAAAGGAGTACTGCAACTACAGAATTCATCGGGCAAAAAGCAAGGTATTCTACCCAAAAAATATGATTTTTGATCTGTAGAATTTTAAAAGCCCAGAAAATATCAGGAGAAAAAAACTTGGAGTGGCTCAATCATTACCTGTTTCTCATACATAGCCGGATGCCGCTTCTGATTCTTGCATTCTTTAAAAATCACCCGCACCGGGACAGATTTTCACATTCAACAGGTATATAAAACGCAATTATTTCAATTGCGTTTTGTATGCCTTTTACAGCCAATTATGAAATCAAAAAAACTAAGCCATGAAAGCACCAAAACCTGTGGAAGCTGTCAAAAAAGCCCACCATAACCCAAATATAAAACCAAAGCCTAAAAATCCCCTGGGCAGATTTCTTTCCGGAATGAAAGCTGCTGCAATGCAGGCTCAAAAATCAGGAGACACTTCCGGTAAACAAGGTTTAACAAAAGGAGATAAAAATCCCGTTGCTTCAAATGGTAAAGTAACGGCCGTTCATGGTTCGCAGACCATTTATGACCAGGGTTCGGAGGTGATGTACGGAAGGCTTCGGGAAAGTTTAAACCAAACCGGAAGCATCAACCATCCAAAAACCAAAGATGTGGAAAAAGGATATATGACCACCCTGAATGTCAACCAGGTACAGGATTATCATCAGCTTAAATCCGGAAATTATATGCCGAAAACTTTGCAGGAGCAAGCCACAGTTCATCAGAGGGTCGAAAAACCTGAAAATAAATTAAAAACAACAGATGAAAAAGAACCCGTAAAACCAGCTGATCCTAAACTTAAAGCACCCAAACCTGTTGCAGACCAAAAGCCGAAAGAGAAGCCTGCTGAAATTAGAAAACCTCAGATTAAACCGGTTTTATCGGATGTCAATAGCAGCAGCTCAAAAAAAACTGCGGATAAAAATGAAAATTTCCAATCGGGCAAAAAGAAAGGGAATGATGAGAAGAAATCCGACAATAAAAAAATAAATACAAAAACCAAAGGGGAAAAAGACGCAAAGGTTGTTGTTCCGGATGATATTCAGCCTGTTCTTATGCCAAGAATGGATAAAGCTGTCGACAGCGAGCAGGCTGAAATAGCTCCCGATGCACAAACGACCATTAATATCCTCGGACTTGTTGCCGCTGCGCAGGAGTTCAGAGACCAGGGAGTTGAAGCAAGGACTCAGGTAAAAGCACAGAATGAAGCCGCAAGAGGATTAAAAACTAAAATTAAAGAAGTTGAAAAATCGATCCGGAAATCAGACGATGATCTTCAACAATCGGAAGACAGCATTCATACAAAAGAAGCTTTGGTAAATCAACTTGAAAAAGGCTTGGAAACTTCCGTAAAAAGGCAGCAGAAAGTAGAACAGGAGGTAGGAACATACAAAGAAGAATATCATAAGAATAAGTCGAAATCAGCAGATTTGCACAAAGAAGCAACCGATTTATTGGGCGGATCTCAGAAACATCAGGATCCTGAAAATGATGATTCCGGAAGGCTTACCCAAAAGCTAAGGGAGCTCAACAGCAATGCGGCGACAATAGATCAGGCCGTTTCACAGTCGGGAAATACCGTTCAGAAATTAACGCAGGAAGCCCAACAGGCTAAAGCTAAAAATACGGCAATATACAAAGAAGCATTATCTTCCAAAGAATCCATTCGAAAATCGAAAGCAAAACTCGCAAAAGATACGAAGCAGAATAATGAGGCTAAAAAGGAGCTGGAAAAACTTAATCCGAAACTAAAGGCAGCGGAATCGGAAAGCAAAAAATTAAACAAGGAAGCCAATGCGCTATTGCTTGATTCTTATCGTATTGAAAGTGAAGTTATAAAAACCCAGGATGCCTACTATAAAAACATGGCAACTGTTGAGGGGCGAAACAGTTTGACACAAAAAGAGAAAGAGAAAATTCAGCAGGCTCCCAAAGAGCTTGATCCTTCAGATCGTCTGTTAATTGATTTTGTACAACTGAAAACACAGGACGAACAGATAGCTTTTGTCCGAGGATTAAACCCAAATCAACAAAATTTATTAAAAGACAAGTTAGAACAGGTAACGGCCAATTACGATAGTGATCAGTCTGAACAGCAAACCTCAATCGACGAAAATGTTGAAAGCATCAGAAATGCACAGATAGAAAACTTTAACAACAAACGGAAAGATGCCTTACAGAAACCAATGAATCTCGTTACCAAAAACCTGAACAGGATTACCGGTTTGAAAAGACTCTGGATGTCTATTACCATTGCTTTTTCCGGTATCTGGAATGATCTTACATCCATTACATGGTCTGATGTGGGGAAATTCATCAACTCGATTATTAATCCTTTAGAATGGTATAATTCTATTTCACATTCAGTACAGGGAATCTGGGATGATCTGACGAATTGGAAAGGGTTTTCCGAGGACCCGGTAGGAATGATTCTTCAGAAAGCCGCCGGAATTGCCAACAAAGTACTGGCCATTGCCGGGGTAATTACGGGAATATTGGGTGTTTTAACTTTAGCAGCAGCCGTAGGATCTGTATTCACGTTAGGAGGAATGGCTCCGTTAGCGGCCTGGCTGGGAGGAGCTACCATAACCATGGGAACCATCACATTCTGGATCGGAGCGATCGCACTGGGACTGAATGTACTCAATGGAATTAAAAACATTTATGATATTCATACGGCAAAAACAGCTGAAGTCTTGTTTAAAAATTCCGGTGAGCTGAAAAGTGATATTGCCAACTCAGGAATGGCTATTCTGGCGATGGTGGGTGGAAAAGCATCCCAAAAAGGGGGCGCTTCCATAAAAGATCTGGCTAAAAGAAACCCGAAAACTTTTGGCAAACGGATGTTTATTAATGCAAGAAACGGACTGAAAGCAAAAATTGTTTCCATCCCTCGAAAGATAACTTCTGTTTTCAAAAAAGAAACCTGGATAAAAGCGGCACAGAATTTCAAAGCGGCTTATAAAAAAGCACAGGACTGGGTGACTAAACCTTTCAGGAAAAAGAATACGGTACCACAAAAACGTAATTTAAATCAGCTCCCTTTTGAAGAGCAGACGGTTCCGGACAGAATGCATGAGCAGCCTTTTGCCAGGGATAAAGGTAAAGGAAAATCTAACATTCAGGAGGAAAATGTGAAGTCGGCTCAGGCAAAAGAAAATACATTTGAAGAAAGCGTATTCAGACAGGACAACACTCCTTATTCTCCTAAAGGATCAAAAGAAGGAAGAATTAAATCTCATATTAATGAAGAAGGTAATCTAACGCCTGCTGATAAAAACGGGAGTGCTACTGTTTCGGACCATGTAAGAGGAAGTGAGCCGATGAAAAGCAAAAGTCCTTACACTTCTTTCTCCGAAGAAGGTCCGGGTATTGGCAAAACGTATGGCGACAATGTGATTGAAGTGGACATCAAAAGACTGGAAGCAGACATTGCTGCAGGTAAAATAAGTGAAGTAGAGGTTTTAAGACCTGAAAAAGTACAGGCAGAACTGCAAACCAAAATAGATCAGGCGATGAAAAGATTTGAGGAAAATCCAACGCCTAAAAATCAAAAAAGAGTAGATGATGCTGTAAGAGATCTTAACAATAGTGTTCGGGATAAGGAAATTTTAATTAAAGGTGAAATTCCTTCTGAGTATTTTAAAGTGAAAGCTACGAAAAGTGATATATTTGAAAATATTTCATCTCAAAATGGAGAAAGCATTAGAAAAAAATTATCACAATCTATTCAAGATGCTAATGAAGCACAGACTTTAAATAAAGAGAGAAATATTATTAATACATCTGATCGCAAAATAGTTGGAGATTATTCATTAGAGCCTGTCAGTTCTTTAAAAAAGAGACAATTATCCATCTTGGAGAAATTGAAGGAGTCTGGAGATTATGCTTTTTTACCGAAAAAAGGTGTTTCGATGAAAGATCTGCTAAAGCTTACAAATGTAACAGGGGATGAGTTTAATATGTTTACTTTAGGATCAAGAAGATTAATTATGAGAGGTAAGAATAACGTAATAAAAGTTCCTAATCAGCAATTCTTAGATGAATTAACTCAAGGAAAATATGGCAAATTCTCCGGTCATACCCACCCACCTGGAAGCAGCATAACTCCGGGTCCTTTAGATAGGCCATTTTTGGACAAGATGAATCAGAAAAGAAGTGCAATTTGGGGCAATACTGTGGATGAGCCTTACATTTTTGGTAGTTTACCTACAGACGATATATTAATTAGATCAGAAATTGATAGATTAAAATGGATCAAATACTATGAAAACAACTTGAACTATGAATAATAACGAAATAGATAAATTATTTAACGAAGCCAAAGATTTACATATTGGGAAATTTAAATCCTTCGTTGAAGAAAATAATATAAAAGAAATATATAAATACTGTTTTCCTGTTTTTTCTGTTAATATTAAAAAGAAAGTATTCACTTACATTGTTAATATTAATTTTGATATTGAATTAAATGAAAATCTTTATTGGGAAAATTCGATAAACGGTAAACAACTAATTAAAATTAATGAAGAAAATGGAGCTAAAGAAATAGTAATCAGTTATTCGTATGAAGGAGAACTTATTTACAAATCATATTCTGAATTTTCCAAAAGTGATTATGTAGTTTCTGATTATTCAATAGATATTAATTACTTAAATGATATTTTAAAGAATAAACAACTAGTTGTAAATAAAAATTGGATTTCAGAGTTTAAATTGTAAAGAAAAAGCTTCCGAATGAGACAAAACAATATGAATTATCAGCTTCGACTTTAAAAGAAAATAATAATCTGATTTTATTTTTTAAAGGAATTTCGTTTAAAATTCCTAAAGATGAAAAGTTTTATATCACTTTTGGCTTTTTAGGTACAACATCTAATATGTTGGAAATAGTTATTCAATCAAATAATATTTTGAACTAATATAAAATTGATGAAGATGTTAAAATATTAGAAGGATTAAGAGTTAGGGATTTTATAATATGGCAAAATAGTATAGACAAATGAAAACAGAAATTTTAAAATTAAATGGCATTTTTAATATGTCTTTTGGTAAAACATTTTTTACTGGTGAAACTGAGAATATTAATACTTTTATTAATGGTAAGTCAAAATGGGATATTTTTATCGATGATATTTATTTTGACACAATTGAATTTGAAAATGAAAATCTACCTTTAAATAAAGATGAGATAAAAACAAAAAATAGATCTTTTTCTTATAATGTTTTTTTTAATAAAGAGTTGTTAGATTTTAAAAACCAAAATATAATATTAAGATTAAAAGAAAATTAAATATTAATCCAAATCTCTTGTAGTATCACAAGTAATAAAACCTAACCACATGAACAACGAAATACACGAGCTTCTATACCACTACAACGAAGAAGGGCAGGAAGGATACGATCTCAAAGAAGTGCAGCTCATTGAAGAAAGAGATGCTGAAAGAACTGAAAAACTAAAATTGCTGCTTCACAATGAAGATCGGTATATTGCTTATCAGGCAATGCTTATATTACTCGCCTGGGCAGAACCGGAAGGTTTTAAACAGCTTGATGAGTTCATCTCAGAAAAATGGGCTGAAAAAGAAACTTTTGAACCCCACAGAATATATGGTGAAGATAATGTATACGATGTCATTGCAAATACCTTATACATTGCCGCACTCAATGGGAAACCGGAAGAGGAACTTTATCCTTATATTAAACACTTCCTGGAAATTTACGGTACTCAATTTTTTGAATCCGGCCTGAAAGAATTTCTTCTGAAGAAAAACTGTACCCCGCTTTTAAGTGATATAGAACAGGCCATGCAGGATGCTTTGGAAAATAAAAGATACTATCAGGCAAGCCAGCTCTTTCCCGTAATTGTACATTATGATAAAAATAATTTCAATACATATAAAGATACTTTTGCATCCCTTATCAACGAGGATGATAGAATTAAATTCAATATAGAAGAAGCCGCAAAATAGTAATAATATACCATCCATATTGTTATTTTAAGAATTAAAAGCTAACTGAAACTAAAAACCTCATTTCTCTAAGTTATGAGGTTTTTTTATATTAGATAAAAGAAATAATAATAAAAACTTAAAATTAAAAAAGAACTACTTCAAGTCTATTTTAATTGACTTGTTTAAAATGTGTAGTAAAAATATTAATAACAATTCTGTTAGGAATATCCTATTAAATTATTACTGTGAGAAAAGAATTAGAAAAAAAAGATTGGCATTATTACATTTTTGAAGAAAACAATAGTATCACATTATCTGTGCCTATCCCAAAACCCGCTCCGGGATTTGATGTTATCCATATCTTGAACGAATTTGAAAAAGAAAAATATCTGCAGATCGGCATTAAAGCTCTTGAAGAAAGAATTCAGGATATGAATATGAACTATTATAATTATCAAATGAATTCATGGCGATAATATTTTGCATAAATTTCAAACGTAAACGGATGAACTTAGATATTATGCTAATAAATACTCTCTAACAGAATTAATTTCATACAAGTTGAAAACTTCAGGGCCGGATTGAAAATCCGGCCCTGAAGTTTTCTCATTTTAAAAGCAAAAGATCATTAAAAATTCCCTAAAAATCTTCCCTCAAAATCAGAAACAGATAAGAAACAATGTTTTGTTGTCTGAGATTACAACAATCAGTTGCCCCAATCATCCCCCTTCCAGCTTCCATCATCCATCACGTAGCCTCACTTACTGCAACTACAGAATTCAGGGCACAAAAAACAGCAAATTCTCACCAAAAAACAAGACTTTTGAACCAGAGAATTTAAAACTCAAAAAACACACGGGATAAAAAAAACGTAGTGGCTCCGTCAGTACCTGTTTCCCATTGCAAATCAAAATGCCACTTCCGTTTACTTAAATTCTTTAAAGAAATCACCCGTACCGGGACCGATTTTTCACATTCAACAGGTATATAAAACGCAATACATTCAATTGCGTTTTGTATGTCTTTTATCCATCAACTATGAATAAAAAAACTAAGTCATGAAAGCAGCAAAACCTGTAGAAGCAGACAACAAAGCCCACCAGAATAAAAACCAAAAGCAGAAAGATCCGGTGGTGGTACCTCACTCTGAAGTAGAATTGACTACCATACAAACCTCAAAGTCTGAAAATCCATTCGCTACTCCCGGAACCGCAAATCCAGGTAGCAATAGGCTTGGGTTAAATGGAACAATGGCAGCCGTTCACGGTTCACAGACCATTTATGATCAGGGCTCTAAGGTCTCGTACGGCAGATTTCAGGAAAACTTACAGCAAACCGGGGACCTCAACCATCCCGAAACCAAAAATCTGGAAAAAAGCTATATGTCCACCCTGAATATCAGTCAGATAGAAGATTATCAAAATCTTAAATCTGGCAACTATACTCCCAAAACCGTACAGGAACAGGCAGAAATCCATCAGGAAAGCAAAAAAGTTCAGGAAGGAAAAACAGCAAATCCTGAAAAAGCCCAACCTGAAAACAATAGCGAAGAAAAATCTCCAGAGGAAATCAAAGACAAAGCAGAAGAGCAAAGCGCTGAAGCCGCACCCTCTCCAAACGCCCAGAACAATCCTGAATTTACCCAATTAAGCGGTAAAATATCCGCCACGGCACAATCCCAAAAAAGCCACGAACCTGCACAAAAAGCAAGCAATGCTGCGCAGGCTGCCGCACCGTCGCCCGCCAACGAACGTGAAAGTATGGCCCAGGCAGGCAAAGTAGATCATATGGATGCACAAAAACCCGGAACATTCAGCAAAGAAGATTTTAAAGCTTTGTTAAAGAAAAAAATTGAAGGAATAAGACTGCCTAAAGATGAAGCAGAAGCTGACGATTTCGAGAAAAACAACAACATCCAGCAGGTTAATAAAAATGCAGTTGCCGATGTTAAAAATGAAAAAAATGCAGCAACAAATGATATCGCTTCAGCTACCGCTGCAAAACCTAATGTCGCCGCACAACCAGTCCGCGCCGTTGCCAAAATGCCGACTCCCAATACCGGAAAAGCTCCGGTTGTTCCCAACGTCGTAAAAGCAATGCCTAACAAAAGAGACGCCGCAAGCGTGGAAAAACCTTTGCAGGAAGAAGCCAATACCATTGACAGCGAGATGAAAACCCATGGCGTAACCGATCAGATGCTCGCCAACTCCAACGAACCTTCATTTACAGAAGCTTTAGACGAAAAAAATAAAGCCAAAACAGAAAGTGCTGCCGCCACGGAGAAATTCAGGAAAACAGAAAATACCGAACTGTATAAAACCCGTGAACAGGCACAATCACAGGCCGTTCATCATATTACCGGAATGCACAATGCCCGTAAAGGCGGATTGAATCATGCGCACGGCGACCAAAAGAACACCGCAAGCAAAGACAGCCAGAAGCGAAAAGAAATAGCCGACCGCATAAACAGCATTTACAACAGCTCCAAAACAGAAGTGGATACCATTTTAAATAATCTTGATAAAACCGTGGCATCCAGGTTTGATGCAGGAAGTAAGGAAGCCAAAAAAGCATTTGAAGAACACGTAGATAAAAAAATGAAAGCATATAAGGAAAAACGTTATGGCGGATCCTGGTTAAGCTGGAAAAATATCAAAAGAGTAGGGGATGCCATTGCAGGATTGCCGAAAGAAGTCAATGCTTTCTTTGTTTCCGGTAAGGAAGAATACATTAAAACAATGGATCGCTATATTGACGAGATTGCAGGACACGTTACCACTCAGCTCAATGCTGCAAAGGCGAGAATTGCCAAAGGCAAAAAAGACGTACAGACGTATGTCAACAGCTTATCGCCAAGTCTGCGCAAGATTGGCAAGGAAGCCATTGCAGATATTCAGAATAAATTCAATGCGCTGGAAGATAGCGTAAACAGTAAGAAAGATGCGCTTATCGATGTGCTGGCTAAAAAATATGCCGACAATATTGCAGGCATTGATGCAAGAATTGAAGAATTGAAAGCACAAAACAGCGGCCTTATAAGCAAAGCCCTCAATGCATTAAGCGGTGTATTTGCCGTTATCATTGAAATTAAAAATACCATTACCAATTTATTGTCGGGTATCGCCGATGTCGTTATGGCGATTATATCAGATCCGATAGGCTTCTTCAAAAACCTCATCGCAGGAGTCGGACAGGGATTTGCCAATTTCGGAGCCAATATCTGGACCCACCTTAAAACCGGCTTCTTCACATGGCTTACCGGTGCAACAAAAGGAATCGATCTTACCATGCCGGAAGATATATTTTCCCTCAAAGGAATTTTCTCCATCACCACACAGGTGCTTGGCTTAACCTGGAGCGGAATAAGAGCTATCGGTTCAAGAGTGATCGGAGAGCCGGTGATGAAAGTTCTTGAAACCAGTTTTGAAATGGTGCAGATTGTCCGTAAAGAAGGTGTTACCGGGCTTTGGGAACATCTCAAAGACCAGTTTGCCGACCTGAAAGCAACTATCATGGACACTATTATGGACATGATCCAGACGCAGGTCATTCAGGCGGGAATCAAATGGGTAATGGGCTTGCTGACTCCGGTAGGGGCATTTATAAAAGCTGCCATGGCGATTATTGATGTGGTGAAATTCTTCATCCAGCGTGCCGCACAGATTATGGAGCTGATAAAAGCCTTCATCGACAGCGTTGCAGCCATTGCCAGCGGAAATGTAAGTGCCGTCGCCAAATCCATAGAAAATGCATTGGGCAAAGCGGTGCCTGTTTTAATCGGCTTTTTAGCCTCTTTATTAGGAATTGGCGGATTGGCTGATAAGGTTTTGGGTGTTATCCGTAAAATCAGGCAGCGTATTGAGAATGCGATTGTGAAGTTCTGGACTTTTGTGAAAGGGAAGGCTAAAGGATTGCTTGGGAAAATAGGAGTAGGAGCATCCAATAAGAAAAAACAAGAATTTGATCGTAAGTATATAGATAATATGGATTCTGAAATTGCTCCGGAACCTTTTACAATGAACGGAGAAAGGCATACATTGACTTTTGAAGGCGGTGAAATCTACATGGCGAGTGAGAAGGGAATTTTAACAAGTAAGCTTACCAGATTTAAGAATTATGTAAGTAAAAACAGTGATGCTGATGAATTTGAAGGAAAAGGATCGGAAATTTTAAACGAGATCAATGAATTACAAATAAGAAATGAAAGGGTAAAAAAATCATTAACCAATGCCAATAAGCTTGTAGATACAAATCCAGATAAATCCAAGAAAATAGAAAATGCACAGGAAGAACTTGATAACTTGAGTAAAAATGTTCATGATTTTGGAGAGAAATTTAAGTTAAATGACTTGACTGCAAAAAAGAAAAAGAAAGAGCATAACAAATTTTATCCGATTGATATTGAAGAGAAATTATTACCGAATGGAGGGAAAAGAATAACCTATAAGTATGCAGAAGGTAAACAAGAGTTTACCATAGATTTAGCACCAAATGGGTATCCAATTAAAGTAGTAGGAGATCAGCTTACCTTGCATGATTTAGGACGAGGATTTACGCAAGATCCTGAAGGAAAACTTAAAAATGCAGGGATGGATTCGGCTCACGTTATTGCCAATATGTTTGGAGGAAGCGGATACAAAAAAGCCCAAAATATTGTAGCAACAAGTGCTGAATACAATCAGATTGTAATGAGAAGAAGAGAAGATCAAATCAGAGATTTTGTTGAACAAACTGCAAATGTCAGTCATTTTACTTTAGAAGTCAGTTTGCATTATTCTGAGGATAGCAGTATATTTGAAATGTCTGAATTAAGAAAACAATTAGCAGATTATGCCAAAACCGATGACGAAAGAAATATGCTGAAAGACGAAGAGTTGAAAGCAATAATTTTACAAAATCTGAACCAAACCACTCAGGAGAGAATAAAAGAGGTAAAATATATTGTAACTCTTTTTGATGATCAAAATAGATTATTAAAACGTCAACCTTTTGAGATTACTGAATCAGATTTATTATTTGGAACTAAATAGAAATAAACAATGGAAAAAATCAAAAAATTTATTTTATCATTCATAAAAGACGAATTTAACTGTAATAAAGCTAAAACAGATGTTGCTATTACGGATAGTAATTATGAAAATCTAAAAAATAAGACACAAAATTATTTTCATTCTGTAGTTCCTAATTCTTATGGCAGAGGAATGAGTCAAGAAGAATTATTAAACGATGAAGAAATTTATCAGGATTTGTATAGAAGAAATGTGACGGATGCTGTTCCCCGCACCTTATTCCAAATCAAGCAATACAAAAATCCAAAATTAGGAGAAGGTTTACCGAGATGGTTGGTTAATGACGATCTTTTTGCCTGCTATACAAGTTATACAGAAAACACAGGAAGAGAACTGGGTTATAACAAACTGTTTTATGTAGCCGAAACAAATGAAGGATTGAAAATAATTTATGATTTAACTTTTGGAGTTAAAGAGCCTGGATGGCGTCATTCGCACGATTTAAAAATAAATCATGTAAAAGATCCGGGCAAACTCATTGCCGTTGAAAAATACCAGGTTCCGGAGGAAGCCAATAGTTTGGCAGATTATAATGCAGAGTAAAAAAAATCATCAAAAAAAGCGAAATTTCAAGATTGAAATTTCGCTTTTTTTATTTGAAAATAAGCCAATGCAGCGGAAATGTAAGTGCCGTTGCGAAATCCATAGAAAATGCATTGGGTAAAGCGGTCCTGTTTTAATCGGCTTTTTAGCTTCCTTACTTGGAATTGAGGCTTGGCGGATAAGGTTTTGGGCGTTATCCGTAAAATCAGGCAGCGTATTGAGAATGCCATTGTGAAGTTCTGGACTTTTGTGAAAGAAGGGGAAAAGTTATTAAGATACAAAATCGGAATTTCCAGCCAAAAAATTTAGCCTTTTTATTTCGGGAAATTCGTCTTATATTGGTATGAGCAAAAATGAAAGAAAAGGATCACCAGATAAAAATTATATAACATGAAAAAAATACTATTCTTTTTTTTACTTGTGTTAAATATTTCCATTATAAGAGCCCAAACCATAGAATCCGGAAGCCGCAATACCGCAGGATATATTAAAAGCGACGGTACCATCGAAGACAGAAGCCATGCAACGGTAGGATACATTAAAAATGACGGAACCATTGAAAACAAAAGCCATGGAACCATTGGTTACATCAAAAGCGATGGAACCATCGAAAACAGGAGCCGTTCAACAATAGGATACGTTAAAAAAGATGGAACCATCGAAAACAGCAGCCGTGCCACGATTGGCTATATCAAAGACGACGGAACGGTAGAAAACAGAAGCCACAGCACGATCGGCTACGCAAAAGGCGTAAAAAAAGAATGGGCAGCAGTTGTTTTTTTCTTCTTTAATCTCGATTAATAAAAGAAATTATTTAGCAAAAATACCTTACAAATAAAAGGCTTGGATTTTATAATCTGAGCCTTTGTTGTTTTTGATATGAAAAGTAAGATGTAAAATGTCTGTTCGGACTGAAATTTTGCTGCCCGAGCCATAATTTCCTGCTTCCATCATCCCGCTTCCAGCCAATACTACTTACTGCAACTACAGAACCCTCACGGCAAAAAGCTTTTACAGAAATAAAAAAAATAGGAATTTTGAACCGTAAATCACAAGCAGCAAAGCATATTAAAATTAAATGGAAAAAAACGAAATTATCACCAGAGAAAAATTAAAAACCTATTTTGAAACAGGGAAATATCCCACCGAAAGCCAGTTTGCAGAATTGATTGATTTTTTAAGCATTCAGGATAATGTTCTGGGCAATAAAGAAATGGTAACGCTTGCCAATAACCTCGCGGCTCTTGATAACGGATATATTCTTTACAATACAATCAGTATTGAAAATGAAAAATTCCCGATTGTTGTAAGATCAAAAGAAGGAGAAGACCAGATTTTTACAATCGGCAAAACCGACAACAAAGAGCAAAAACGATATTTCCAGGGCAGTGCTCCTTATACAGTCAGTACAAAAGAGTTTATGGTAGAAAAATTAGAAGGAAACAGGTATTACTCTCTGTATACCCAGATTGATGACGGCCATACAACCAATAGGCTGTTCGGAAATAATCTGCCTCCTGTTCCTGAGGATTGTAAATTAGGAACTGTAGAAAATAAAAAAATTTCTATAAGGATAACCAGTGAAGATTTTGATCGTAAAATAAACAATGTACATACGCATATTACTTTTGTTAATAAAACGGAGATACTTATTGAATATGCTTTATACGCAAATTACTGGACCAATACGTATATCTCTGAAGACATCGTTACGGATCATTACGATTTGGGAGATTTTCTGGCCTGTTTTTACAGAGCAGACCTCAGGGAAATCAGTAAGTCTATAGTGTGCAGGATTTTTGATGCGGATAACGATACCCTTCTGATGGAAGCTTCTTTATTACCGGGACAGAAAAATACAAATGTTTCCGCAGGCGGTGTCCTGTCTGGTATAAGAAATGCCAGAATCGAATGTCATTATGAAAGCTAAACTAATAACTAAGAGTTACTGCAACTACAGGAAAGACAGGGCGAAAAACTTTTACAATAGCAAAAAAAGCCTCAACTTTGAACTGTTAAAATAAAAGAGAAATCATTCGATTTCACAAAATAAGAGTTACTGCAACTACAGAACAGACAGGGCAAAAAACTTTTACAATAGCAAAAAAAGTCTCAACTTTGAGCTGTTAAAATAAAAGAACAGCCATTCGGTTTTTAAAAATAAAAGGTACTGCAGCTACAGTACAAACAAAGCAAAAAACTTTTATTATAACAAAAAAATATTGAACTTTGAAATTCAATTCACAGGCAGTCTAAAGCCATCCAATTACCATAAAAGTCTTTGGGTTTCGCCAGAACAGCGAAATGTAAGCAATTACAAAATCAATAATAAAAATAATCCTCAGCCGGGTAAGATGCTCAATAACGGGAAGCCTTTTACTCTTGGAATATCGGAATTTTCTGGTGCTGCACCAGAATCTCTCCGGGAATTAAAATAATAGAAAATCTGCAAAGAGGCCCTGCTGTTTTTTTCCAAGAGTAAGTTGATTCTTTAAAAAGTAGGATTCCGGTGGCGTAGGAACTTTCGGAAAGAATTGCTCCGGCAATTCGGTAAGGTTCTAGAATGTGAGCAGGTTTCCGGCTGGGGATTTTTTAATAAAAACTAAAATACATTTTTAAAAATTTAGACGAAATAGAAAATCAATGCTGAAGCATACATAAAAATTCGGCATCCAAAAACACCATATAAGGACGTAAGCATTAAAATATTAAGATATTATGGAAGAAATAAATAAATTCACCCAAAGAGAAGAGCTGAAAACCTATTTTGAAACGGGTAAATATCCAACTGAAAGCCAGTTTGGAAGATTCATAGATAATTATGTCCATCTGAATGAATTCAATTTTGGCCTTGAAATAAAGCCGACGGGGACTTATAATGTGAAAAACTATCATTTTTATTTGGCCCAGGATCGACAGCATACGCACAGAGGGCATCTCACCGTAGAAAATACGGAAGGAAATTCACCGGAACAGATTGACGGCTACTACCATGTGTTAACAAGAAATATAGGCTACAAGCTTTTAAACATAAAACTATCAAACAACCTGGATTTTGATAAGCATCAGCCAAAAATCATCATCAAACGATACAAACAGAAAAAGAACCTTCGAAGTGGCTTTATGAAAAGCGCAGGATTTTATCAGGAACTTACCAAAGATGCTGAATCCTGGGGAAGGCAATCTGAATACCCGGTGAAGTCTGCCGAAATGGTACTTGATATTAACCCTGTCCATTATTTCAGGCCCGGACCAGATTACAGGGACTTTTATCCTGCAGGCACTTTTAGCAGGCCGGGTTCATTCAGGCACTCCGTACACCACAGAAAACCGTATTCACTCATCCAGATGCTTTTGGAAATCAATGTAAACGGAACAACATTCAGATCAAATCCTGTTACCATAAAAATTGTTTTGGGAAGGGAAGAAAGCGATGTAATCACTTACATTATCAACCAATAAAAGACAGCCTCAATCGGCGTAAGATGCCCTGTCACGGGAGGCCTTTTACTTTTGAAATACCGGTATTTTCTGATGCAGGTCAGAATCTCATCGGGATAAAAATAACAGGTTGCAAAATCTCTATTCTCTTTCGGAAGTAAGATTCATTCTTTAAAAAGTAGGAACTCCGTTAAATAAGAAACTTTTATAAAAGGCAATTGCCATGGCAGTTGCGTAAGGTTCTGTAATAGTGGTTAGTTTGCTGTTGAGGCTGTTTTTTTTAAAACGTACTCTATTCATAATGATAGGGACACAGGCAGAAGAAAAAAAATTTGAATATTAAATATCATAAAGAGGAAGATAAAAATATAAAAACAATAACCATGAAGACTGAGTATTACAACAATTATTCAGACTCATCGGGGAGCTGCTTTCCGGCTGGGGTTTGCAAATGCAGATCAGAGAATACGATGTAACATCACAGATGCAATACATGATATTTTAACAACCCGGGTAAGAGGCTCCGAAGCAGGATGCCTTTCATCCTTAAAGTAGTGGGATTTTTTGAAAACATCAAAATCTCTACCATAATACGGAATAATGGATCATCAGATCACTTATTCTTCTTTCAGGAACAGGCAACAATACCGTGAAAACGGAAAATTGATTGTCAAAAAGTAGGATTTCCGGTACAAGAGGAGACTTTCAAAACAACTGCTGCGGCAGTGGTAAGACTTTCCAATATGAGTTAATTAATCGTGTTGATTATCAGAGGTTTTCATTGAATTTAAATTAAAAATAGATTTAATTATTGTACGAAACAAATTGATTTGAAAAAACAAAATCGTTTTATTTCAAAAAAGTAAAGACTAAAACCAATGGAAGCAGAACAAATACAGAAACTATTTACACATTTAGAAGATGTTATCATCTGGCGTATCAACAATTCTTCAGAAGACTTTAATACGGGAGCTCCCGAATTCAGAACCGAAGGCCCTAAAGGCTTTTATTTGGAAGAATACATCTCACGGAAAAAATTGGTTCACCAGGAAGTTATCATTCTTTTAATGGCTTTGTTGCCAAGATTAGAGCCGGCTTTGCTGAAGCGCATCTATCTCGAATTTCCCAACAGTACGCTGTTTGATTTTTGTTCGGTTAATGATAACGGAAGACTCTTTTACCCCACTGTTCAGTCGCTTCAGTATATTCTGGGTGGCGATAGCATTGCAGAAAGATTAAAAGCGTTGGATTATTTCGCTTCAGATGCTGTTTTGGTTAAAGATGAAATTATTACAATCCCCGGTTCAGGGAATGATTATGCTTCGCTCAGCGGACAGATAACCGTACCACAGGAAGCATTCAATATGATGATCTTCGGATCAGAATTGCTGCCGAAAATGAGTAATGATTTTCCCGCAGAACAATTGCACACCTACCGCACATGGAAAGACCTTATACTGCCTGAAAACACAATGGAAGAGCTTCAGAGCATTGAATCCTGGTACAACAGCAGCCGGATTCTTATGGAAGAATGGGATATGCAGAAAAAATTAAAGCCCGGCTTCAGAGTGCTGTTTTACGGAGATCCCGGAACAGGAAAAACTTTGGCCGCGAGCCTCTTGGGAAAATATACGGAACGTCCGGTTTTTAGGGTAGATATTTCTATGCTGGTTTCAAAATACATCGGCGAAACCGAAAAACAATTGGCAAAGCTGTTTGATAAAGCCGAACATAAAAACTGGATCTTATTTTTTGATGAAGCGGATGCTATCTTCGGAAAAAGGACCAATGTAAGGGATGCTCACGATAAATACGCCAACCAGGAAGTTTCTTACCTGCTGCAAAGAATAGAAACCTTTTCAGGACTTATTATCCTGGCTTCCAATTTCAAAAATAATATGGATAAAGCCTTTACACGGCGATTTCAAAGCTGCATTAAATTCAGCAATCCGAGATATGAAGAACGTCTGCGCATCTGGCAGTACAATATGCCTCAACAATTACAGCTTGAAGACATTAATCTTGAAAAAATTGCCGATCAATACGAGCTTACCGGATCTAATATCATGAACATAATACAGGATGTAAGCTTAAAATCAATCGCATTAAGAGATCCTGATTATAGAATAAACCTCGATATGCTGCTGGAAAGCATCCGAAAAGAATATGTAAAAGAAGATAAAATTTTTCCTTAGAAGATCCAGTCCATTAAAACCACGTCAGTTCGAGTGTTTTTTCGTAGCGAAATGAAGAAAAAATGTATCGAGAACCCCAGCGAAACTTCATCTTCCGGGCTTTAAACCAACCAATAATCTAATAACCAATAAAAATAAAGCTGATGAAAGCAAAAATTCTGCTGCTGATGATATTCGGCAGCCTTATACTTGGCTGCTGCAGAAGCAAACAAAAAATGACCACCGTTTCCAGAGAAAATATCCGGGAAACAGAAAAAGAGAAAACAGATTCCCTTAATCTGCAACGTTCAGAAACGATTCAAACCAGCCTGGAGAATATTTCAGCCACGGAAAAAAACAATGAAATATCCGGAGATATTTTGGTTAATGGAAAATCTGATGCTTCCAATCCCTTTGTCTTTCACAACGTTGTAGGGAAAGACACCGTTCAGAGTATTTCCATTCTGGGAAATGCGGAATATTCTATACGAAACCATTACACAAAAACATCAAATAAAAAAACGGAAAGCCAAAAAGAAGAATTTACCAGCACTTTTCAGCAGGAAAATCAAAATGCTGTTTCCAAAGAAATTCAAAAAGAGAAAGCTTCGGTAGTTTCCCGGGAAACAAAAAAAATAAAAGTTAGCGGCTTCGGAATCGCAGCCTGGATTTTTATAACCGTCTTCGGAATTACCGTGATTCTCCTGTTTTTCACCTATAAATATTTTAAAAGATGAAAACATCAACAAATGGAATCAATTTAATTTTATTCTTCGAAGGGTTCAGCTCAAAACCCTATCTGGATTCGGCAGGAATTCCCACAATCGGATACGGAAACACCTATTATCCGGGCGGAAAAAAAGTAACGATGAAAGATACGCCAATCAGTAAAGAAAAAGGTGCTGAATTATTTTCAATCGTTTTACCGGCTTACGAAAAAATAGTCAGCAATAAAATTAAAGTGGTACTTACGCAAAACCAGTTTGATGCGTTGGTTTCTCACACGTACAATACAGGAGGGTCTGACACCCTTTTTTCTTTAATCAATAAAAAAGCAAATCCGGAAACCATCAGAGACTGGTTTACCTCAAGATATATTACCGCAGGCGGTAAAGTTCTGAACGGATTAATAAAGCGCAGGAAAGCGGAAGCCGATCTGTTCTTTTCGAAGTAAAACTTTCCGCCCTGACAAAAAATGAACAGAAAGGAAATTCTTTTCAACGAGTTTGTAACATCACTAAAAAAATTTTTAGCCAATGAAAAAATGTAGACATGAATGCATAATCGGCGAATCCAAATGTAAAAAAAAAGGCCAATGAAAACAAGTTTTCGATTCTAATTTTTGATAAAGATGGCCAAAGTTTAAACACTATTTAAATACTGTTTAAAAACAAAAAAACAGCACGCCTGAAGAGCGTGCTGTTGTCAATAAAAAACCCACTGTAAACAAAAAAAATCAGGGGACCATCGTGTAACCGTGGAATGCTTTAAAATCAATCTTCATCATCCTCAAAATAACGCTCATCGCACAATATACAAGCTAAATGAAACAACGTTTTAGCATCGTATGAATTACGTATATTTTTAAGTTTCTTTTAAACTGAACTCTGGCTATTTGATGTAATCTCTAAATCTTTCAACTCACTTGCGATCTGGTCCTGGGTGTAACCATCTTTGAGCATTAAAAGTATTCTGCGTTCGATTTCCATAGTCCAAAAATACGGTGAAGAATATTGCATAAAAAACGGTTAACCGTACTGTAATAAATTCTTTAATTTTTATATTACACATCGGCAAAAGCACATACTAATAAATTTTCAAATTACAATACGGTTAACCGTACTTATAATTTAACAGTTCATACTAATATTGTAAAGTCGACAAACAAAAAATTTAACATAAAAAAATAATTCATTTATTGTTAGAATTATTTTATATTTTAGTAACGAATTTTAAACTAATATTCATTATGAAAAAGTATTATTACTTTCAGCATTTATGATTGCTGGACTTGTTAGTGCTAAAGAAAACACCTCTAACAAATTAGAATCTAAAAAAGAAAAAAAGCAAACTTTTGCACTTACACGTTATTTGGTAACTCTCAAAACAGTTTGCGGAACTACTTATCAAACCGTTTATGATTCTGAATTTGATTCAAGTGATTGCCTTTACAATGAGTGGGAAATGTATAACAACCAGGATTGTGGACATTCCAGCTATGAAAATCCAATGACGTAATGAAAAAAATAGGCTGTTAATACAGCCTATTTAATTATAATATTTTGACTATTTATGAAACTAATTTTTAGAATTTTTGCGTTATTGCTTTGCATTTGCTATGCAAAAGGTCAAGAAAAAAACGATTATTCGGAAATCGAAGTAAAGTATAAATATACTTTTGTACAAGACACGTTAGATAAATCATCCACAATTAATGAGCCTATGGTATTACTGACTAATGGGAAAAAATCTATTTACTATAGTGAAAATTATAAAGCTGCCGTGGATGGTTTTGGAAAAAAACTTGAAGAAGCAATGAAAACCGGAAGTATTGTTGATCCCGGCTCTCTTCCGAAATCTAAGGTGAAGCATAATGTATATAAGGATGAAAGTAAAACTTATATATCAAACTATTTAGGTAGAAATTATTACACTTATGAAAGCCCTGATAAATTAGATTGGCAAATTGATAATAAAAGTACTTCTACTATTGGTGGCTATAAATGCAATAAAGCAGTTGTAAAGGAGGAAAAAAGTTTATAGCTTGGTTTACTTATGATATTCCAATAAGTGACGGACCATACAAGTTTAGAGGACTTCCTGGATTAATATTAAATATGAATGAGGTTAATAATTATATAGGCTTTGAACTTATATCAATAAATAAAACGAGTTTACCCATTGAACAAAAAAAAGGTTTAATTGTATCTAAAGATCAATTTATAGCAAAGAGAAAAGAGTATATGAATGATCCGTATCAAGGTAAAATTAATAACCCTGAGTATAGAAAAATGATTGAGGACAATAAAAAGAAATATAATAATTCTATAGAATAAAAATAAAAAACACCTGTAAACCAGGTGTCTTTTATTTTTATTCATTTCTATAAATCATTATATCCTCATAGCCTGCATTATGGGTTAAAGATGTATTCACACTTACCAATGTGTCTCCATCGAACGGGCTTCTACAGTAACCGCGTGTTTGCATCCATTCACAAAGTTCTAATATTTGACTTTTGTTGCTCGTAAAATAAAAGTATGATGTATCTTCAATTGTCTTCAATACATTCAAATAGTCAGATAATTTCCAATAATCTGGACGGCTATATGTTGAACAGTCGGTGGAAAGATACGGCGGATCAACCAGGAAAACAACGTTTGGATGATTCCTGTATTCTGCGAATAAATCCCTATAATCTTTTTTCACGCGGTCAACCCCCTCCAGATAACCATCCACAAAATAATCGGAATGTCTCACCTTATTGTAAAATGTTTCTTTTTTTAGCTGCTCAAATGTAGATGCATAGTTCATTGAAAACAATAGACTGGACGATATCGTCACATAATCTACAAAGCCCTTTTCTTCAGAAATTCGGCCTATAATTTCAGATTTTAAGTCATCATTAAGCCTCTTATTTCTTTCTTCAGCATTGCTGCAAATTATCCGAATATCTGATAGTAAAGCGTTTGTGTTATCTGCATTTTCCAGTCGTGCAGAATACGAATCAAAATCATTATAGATCACTTTAGCATCGGGATAATAATCTTTAACAGCATGACTTAATAACCCTGAATGTTGAGGTTGCCATGCGTGATACGGTTACTTCTTATAAAATTTACGGAAGAATAAAACCAATTGATGCAGCAAGTGTAGCGATAGAATTTGATTCTACGCCTCCTAATCCGATTTCAGTAGTGGTAACTAACTTAGATTTATAGAATGGACGTTAATTATGCATACTATACTACTGCTAAAGGTTATCGTATCGTTAACGGTACAGCCGCCCAATTCCTGAAAGCTGACGGTTCCGTGGATTCTGCCCACTACATTCCGATAAATACGGAAATCAATATGGCAGATAAGAATATTAATTTCACAACCGGAATTATTTCTCGATTTGAAAATAATTCACGAGTTTTTAATAACGTTTTTCAAAAGTTTACAAATTCAGATCAAACAGGAATTTTAAGTTTTAAATTTCCACAGGCTACTCAACTTGCGACAATGCTCGATGTCACAATCAAAATTTTTGGATGGCAGGGGACAACGTTAGGAACCATAAAGGTTGCTTTTTACAAAATTACAGCAGCCTCTATAAATAACAAGCATAAAGCTATTATTGAATGTTCTGATAATTTCCCTTCAACGGTAATTAATGCAGGAATTGATGCTTCTGGAAATGTATGTATTAATATTGGTGAATCGAATACTATGTGGGGTACATACCTAAAAGCAGAGGTTGAAAGAGTTACAGCATTTTATTCAGGTGCGAACTTTGACTGGTCAAAAGGATGGAACCAAACTATAGAAACAGATGTTTCAGGGTATACTACTCTTGTGCCCATTGCTACTGAAGTTGTAGCAACAAAAAGCTGGGCGGATCAGAATAATCTTGTAAAAAATCCTGGGATCTTGGGATCTGCTGATCTTAATACGCTTTTAACACCTGGTTTTTATTCACAAGCCACCAATGCCGGATCCACTTTAGCGAACAACTACCCGTCAGATGGTTTATTTGCCGGAAGTTTACGGGTATATAAAACAATTTCTTCAGGCATTGTGCAAGAGTATCAGACCAGAACTTCAGGCGGAACAGTAACTTTTATAAGGAGTACTGAGAATAATGGTACGAGCTGGACAGGATGGAAGAAAGTTTTAACAAGTTTAGATTTTAATCCTTCAAACTATTATACGAAGAATGAGTCTTTAAATCTATTTGTTGGCAAAAATGGAGTTGAAACCATAAATGACACGAAAACCTTTGCTCAAAGCCCTGTCATTCCAAACGGTACCGTAGGAACCCATGCTGTCAATTTAAATCAGCTGAACGGAAAAGCTAATGCGCTGGAAAATGCTTCAGGGATAGGATTTTCTTCAGGCAACTATCCGTCTGCAGACGGCTCGCAATATCCATATATCTACTTTAATAACGGAGGAACGCAGGCTCATATTCCATTGGCAACGCAGGACTATTTGCAGAATAATTTTTTAAGCACTCCTAATGGCACCTCAATTCTGATTTCCGGATCTGATTTAAATAACTATCTTAAAACAGGTTTCTACAGAGGTTCCGGATTGGCCAATGCACCTATGAATAATGGCGGATGGTGGTATGTGTCAGTTGAAACCCACGACAGTTCCTGGGTAAAACAGACCGCCACTGCATTTGGTTCCGGAAATAATCCCAATATTACGTACCAAAGGACGATGGTTGGAGGAAAATGGACTGGCTGGGTACAGATATGGACTACAGCAGATTTTAATCTCAGCAATATTCAGCAGTGGAACTATGCCTACCAGTACGGATTAAAGCTGAATGAAGAATTTACCGTTCTTCAAAATACAGGATTAATATTGGCTGATGATTATTTTGGAGCTGAATCAGGAATTATTGATCATCAGTTGACAAGGCTTCTTGCTGCAAAATACGGCCCTTATTATTTTTATGGATCTGAATACGGAAAGTTTGATGGTCTGAATTTCGAATGGAAAAACAGTACCTTCGGAATGGGAATGCAGCCTAATGACAAAGATAAGCTCATCGTAAATGGATCTGTAAAAGCACTTCGGAATTTTAAATCTGAGGAAGAAAGACCGGATACGTTGTTTATTCCCAACGGAGAAACTGCTGATCTGAGAGATGAAATCATTAATGATGAATCGGAGTACGCCATCAGATTAGATCCGCATGAATATTATATAGACCCATCCGGCTATCTTGAAGTAAACGACAGAAACAGGCTGATCCATATTATAGGTGAGGAAACTAAAATGGTTGTCAACTTCAAAGATGTTCATCCGAAACAACAGATTGTTATTTATAATTTTGACGAAAACGGCGGTGCGCTGGAAGTCAGAATTCAGGGGAATAAGATTTATTATGTTGATGCCCGCTGTTTCCTTAAATTATATGTAACGAAATCATTGAGAGTAATTGCTGAAAGGCAACAACCCTGTGATATGGTTTGGTAACAGTAATGACGATAATAATAAAGTTTTTTAATCAGTATTTTAACGTATATAAAGTTATTTACCCCATCGTCGCTTCGAAGAAGCGGCGATGGGGTATTGTTGTAAATTTTTAGGTTCACAATCTCATGGGGCTCTTCTGTTTAAATTTTTTCAAGCGTAAACCTGAAGGTACTTCCGGCTCCATATTCACTCTCAACTTCTATATTTCCACCCTGAGATTCAATAAGCTCTTTGCTGATGCTTAATCCCAATCCCGTGCCTTCTTTTTTACTCCCCGGAATCCTGAAATAACGGTCAAAAACCCTGTTAACATATTTCGGCTCAATGCCTTGTCCCGTATCCTTTACCGAAAAAACAACAGTATCATTTACTTCCTGAACTTTAACAATGATTTCTGAATTCTGATATGAATACCGTATAGCATTAGAAATCAGATTATTAAGAACCCAGGAGGTTTTTTCACTGTCGGCTTTCACCAGCTCAAGTCCGTTTTCGATTATAATTTCAAGGGAAATATTTTTTTGCTCTGCCGCCGCTTTATTGGCTTCCACCGCATATTTTACAATATCTGAAATGTTAGCCGCACCAATATTTAATTTTATTGAACCGCTTTCTACCTGGGCAATATTCAACAGCTCTCCGGTTATTTTCAGAAGCCTGTTGGTATCTTCATTAATGCCGTTTACAAGATTTTTCTGGTCATCATTCAGGCTGCCGATTTTTTCATTTTCCAGAAGCTGTAATCCCATTTTGATGGATGAAATCGGTGTTTTAAACTCATGCGAAACGGTTCCTATAAAATTGGTTTTTGCAAGATCCAGTTCTTTGAAAGGCGTAATATTGTGAAGCATAATCACCTGCCCGATAAACTGGCTGTCCTGTTCGCCCGTCGGGACAATATTAATATCGATAATGTTTTTTTCAAAATAGCTTTCTTTTCCGTTGGCATAAATTTTCATCGACTCAACATCGTTACCTTGATATGGGTACATGAGATCTTTGATGATATTTCTCACAAGATCGTTGTTCACGGCTACATCCTGAATCAATTGTCCTACAAAGTTTTCCTTCTGAAGGCCGGTAATGCTTAATGCCTCGTTGTTTACAAAAAGCACTCTTTTATTTTCATCAATCCCGATTACAGGGTCCTGCATATTATCGATAAGCGTTTCGATACGTTTTTTACCCTTTAAAATTTTATCAAGCCTGCTTTCGGAATATTCCTGGAGCTTTTCGGCCATCGTGTTAAAAGAACTTGCAAGCTCGCTAAATTCGCTGCTTCCCTCAAAATGTACTCTTTCTTTATAATTCTGATTGGCAATCTGCCGGATGCTTGCTGTAAGCTGCCGAACGGGATCTGCAATATTGGAAGGAAGATTTACCAGTAGAATAAACGCCAGTAAAAAACAGATCATTCCCACAACGGAAATAACGGTAATTGCATTTTGGGCCGTATCATCTGCAACACTGCTTTTATGCTGAATGGCAGACATATTAAGCTGCATAAGCTCAGTAAGGTCTTTTCTGATGGAAGACTGCAGGCTTGTATTTTCCGGATTATTTTTAAGGCTTGCAAAATGCGTGATGATTTTATCGGTAGTTTCTTTCTCGCCGGGTTCTGTTACATTTTTTTTCTGCTTTTCAAGATGCTTTTCAAAGACTTCGAAAGCTAACGGATCCGAGTTGATTTCTTCCAGAGCCAGCAGCATGTTCCGGGAATATTCCAGCGTATTATAATTTGCAACCAGAATATTATTGGTGTCTTTTTTCAGTTTGGTGATGTTCCATACACTTAATACGGAAAGCACGACAATCATTACAAATAAAAGTCCGACACCGATATTGAGTTTTGTTTTAATTTTCATAGGATAGTGAAAGGGTTTTAGTAAAAAATGAAAGAATAACACTTTTTTCATTCAACTTCTAACTTCTGACTTTTTACATCTAACTCAAGATAACCAAATCTATATTTTCCTGGGACAATTTATTGAGCAACGTATTAAAAGTATCCGTCGCCAGAATAATCTTCCAAAGATTGAGATGAGGTTTCCCGATGCAGACTGTGGTGATATTTCTTTCTTCGCACTGGGTCATGATCGCATGTGCAACTTTATTATCTTCAACCTTAATAATTTCCGCGCCCAATTCTGTGGCTAATTTAAAGTTATTAATTAAATGTCGCTGCTTGTCTAATGCAATTTTATCTGAACTTTCGCTCGGAACCTGAACATACAGAAGATACCATTGGCTGTTGTAATAATTGGCCAGCCTTGCCGTTTTCCGGATGACATTCTTTGCCGTTTTTTCATTCGAGCTGATGCAGGCCAGGAATTTTTCCTTTTTCAACGATTTATGAATTGTGACTTCAGATTCTACTTTTCTCGTTACCTGCGAGGCAACCTCTTTCAGGGCAAGTTCTCTCAGCTGTAAAATACTTTCCGCTTTAAAAAAATTATTTAACGCTGCGTTGATTTTCGTTGTGTCATAAATCTTTCCTGCTTTCAGACGGTTAATCAGTTCTTCTGCGGTCAAATCAATATTCACCACCTCATCGGCCTGGGATAGTACGGAATCCGGTACTCTTTCCTTTACCTCGATATTGGTAATCTCTTTTACTTCTTCATTAAGGCTCTCAATATGCTGGATATTGACCGCAGAAATCACGTTGATTCCCGCATCTAAAATCTCCACAACATCCTGCCATCTTTTTTCATTTTTGCTGCCTTCAATGTTGGTGTGAGCAAGCTCGTCTACAATTACCACTTCAGGACGGAGATTTAAAACGGCCTGAACATCAAGTTCTTCAAGCTCTTTGCCTTTATAAAATAATTTCCGTCTGGGGATGATAGGCAATCCTTCTAATAATGCGTGCGTTTCTTTACGATAATGCGTTTCTATATATCCTATTTTCACATCAATTCCGTTTTCCAGAAGGGCATGAGCTTCCTGCAGCATACGGTAGGTTTTTCCCACACCGGCGCTCATTCCGATGTAGATTTTAAATTTTCCCCGCCTTGATTTCTTGATCAGGTCGAGAAAGTCCTGTGCAGAATTTCCGTCTTGCGACATATGGTAATTTTTAATTTTTTTAAGTTTAATTTTTGCTGACATTACGTTCCAGGCTTTCTATGCGTTTTTCTAATGCTCTGATTTTCTCAGAATCTGTCATTTGAGGCGGACTGTCTTCTTCAACCTTCCATTTCTGGTACCCGATCCAGATTCCCGGGATGATCATGACAATTAACAACAAATCCCATAAAATCACGTTTTTCAACGTTCTTTTTTCTCTGGAAAGCGTTTCGAATTTAAAATACCTCGACAGTAAAAAAGTAGCCCAGCCAATAAAAAGGCAGTTGATGAGATAAAAGTAAAAACCTCCGATAAAATAGGTAAAATCAAGATGTGCAATCCCATACGCTGCGGTACAAATCGGCGGCATGCAAGCTGTAGCAATGGCAACGCCGGCGATGATTTTCATACCTTCTCTTTTCACAATCCCTATAAATCCGGCCAGCCCTCCGAAAAATGCAAGAAAAATATCAAAAATAGATGCCTTTTGAAAAGATTCCAGCAATTGTGTGGAATGGTCGAAAGGGTTTACCAGAAAGAACAGCGTTGCGGAAGCAAGGCTTACCACAGTCATTTTCACCCAGTTTCTGATGCCTTCAATTTTCAGATTTCTGTCGTTAATTGCCATTCCGAAAGCAAACCCGATCACCGGCCCCATGAGCGGCGAAATCAGCATTGCACCGATTACAGCACTTACTGAGTTGGTTGTTAGGCCGATACAGGCTATGATCATGGCAAAACCCAGAATCCAGAGATTATATCCTTTGAAAATAAGGCCTTCCTTTATTTCACTATACGTTACCCATTCGTTTTCTTCTTTGGCTGTGTAGATCTGCTGTCCTAAATATCTTTTAAAAATATCAAACCTTTTCATCGAAAATTTTTAACGAAAGTTAGAAAAATTCCGTTTACCTTGTATCTTTTACCACAAAAACCCCAACCGGTTTCCCGGCAGGGATTTAAAGTAAATATGGAGTCGGTTAAAAGCTTACTGCGAGTGAGGTTACTACAGAAGGGCTGTTTGGTTTCAGGATGTTGTCCCGGTTCAAAAAGATATCATCTTTACTGCTTAAATTCTTAACTTCTGTTCTCCAGACAAGATTAGGGAGAATCCAGTAATCTGCATTTAAAGAATATCCGAATGTTTTGAATCCGTTTTCAGTTCCCGTTGCAACGATAACGCCTTTTTCGTCACTGTAATATTCGCCTCTTGCAGAAAAACTTAATTTCTCGGTAGGAGAGTATTTGGCGATGACTACAGGAGAGTACCATACATTATACTGCTCACTGCCTTTCGCTTTCTGCTCTGCACCGATGTCAAAACCTGCAATAAGGGCAAACTTTTGATTGATCTGGAAGCTTCCGTACAGGTTGTGGAAATATCTCATTTGCCTGATGCTGTCCGGCTTATCGTTTCCGATGAAAGAGCTGCTGTTTAAAGTAATTTTATCAGTAGGCTTAAAGGTTAGCTGATGTCCGAAAGCAACGGTAGAATTTCCGTCTACACGCTGGATTCTCTGCCATCCGTTCAGAACAAGTCCGCTTACAAACCATTTTCCGCTGTCGCTGGTGTAAGAGATTTTTGCTCCGCTTTCAAAATACGGGGAGTTGTCTGCAAGCATACTTCTGGTCAGCGTAAAGCAGTCTTTGCTGACGGCGCTTTCAAACCCGATGTGTGATGGCATTACACCCGCATCAATCCAGAGGTTTTTGTTTTTTGATATTTTTACCCCGACATTGGCTTCATAAATGTTTTTTAGAACACCAGGTTCTGCCGCATAATTGGCATTCATGTAAGTTCCAACGGCTAAAGCTACATTGGCCCTGAATCTTTCGGTTTCGTAATTAGCCTTTACAAATCCCAAATTAAGGTTCACCTCATTGTTTCTGTTGTGGCTGTACACAAATCCGGGTCTTGTGTTGTTTTCAGGATTATTAAAATCGTACTGGTAATACACTTCTGCATAACCGGAGATTTTTAAAGGGCTTTTAGCTTCTTCCTGAGCATGCAGTGTAGAAGCTGCACCAAGCATTACAAATGCAAGTAATGATAATTTCTTCATTTTTAAATTTGATTAAAAGAGGTTAAAAGTAAAATGTGAAAAGTAAAAAGATATAAGATAGTAATCAATGAAAAGTTTTCAAATACTTCTCACTTCTTACCTTTCACTACTTCATTTATTACTTCAAACCGTCTAATGCGATATTGAGTTTTAAAACATTGATTTTTTCAGTTCCGAACATACCAAGGAATGGTGATTCGGTATTTTTTTCTATAAGTGTGTTTACGGTGTTGAGGTCGATTTTTCTGATGTCGGCAATTCTTTGAGCCTGAACTTTAGCTGCCTGCACAGAAATATTCGGGTCAAGGCCTGCACCGCTGGCTGTAACGATATCTGAAGGTATTTCAGATCTCTGAACGCCAGGATTATGTTTCATAAAGTTTTCGATTCTTCCTTCCACTTCTTTCAGGTAATCAGGATTTGAAGGTCCTTTATTACTTCCTCCGGCTCCCGCAGCATTATAGTCTACCGCAGACGGACGAGACCAGAAATATTCGTCTTTATCAAATTTCTGTCCTACATTAGCGTAGAATTTCTTACCATTATACTCGATGATTTCTCCTTTACCATTATTCGGTGCTGCCTGGGCAATTCCGAAAATAAAAAGGGTATAGAATCCTGAAAAAAATACCGCACAGAAAAGTGTTAATCTGATGGCTGGTAATATATTTTGTTTCATAGTTTTGAATGTTTGAGGTTTAATAGTGAGAGAGAAGTAAAAAGTTAGAAGTTTATTACCACTTTTCACTTCTTGCTTTTCACTTTTCACTTTCACAAGAATGTTTATTAAATAAAATGATACGATTAATAGTAAGAAGTTAGAGGTAAGAAGTAAAATGTTAGAAGTTTATTAACTTCACCTTTTACCTTTCACTTCTCACTTTTTACTAAATAAAGACTGATACGAGTAAATCGATTAATTTAATTCCGATAAATGGTATTACAACGCCTCCCAAACCGTAAATCAGAAGATTTCTTCTCAACAGCGCACTAGCTCCAATTGGTTTGTAAGCCACACCTTTCAAAGCCAGCGGAATCAACATCGGGATTACAATCGCGTTGAAAATTACGGCTGAAAGAATCGCTGATTCCGGAGAATGAAGTCCCATAATATTCAGACCCTGCAAAGCCGGAATCGAAGCAATAAACAGTGCAGGAACAATGGCAAAATATTTAGCCACATCATTCGCAATACTGAAGGTTGTAAGCGTTCCACGGGTCATCAATAGCTGTTTCCCGATTTCAACGACTTCAATCAGTTTTGTTGGATCATTATCAAGATCCACCATATTTCCGGCCTCTTTTGCAGCCTGGGTTCCACTGTTCATCGCTACGCCCACATCTGCCTGAGCAAGAGCCGGAGCATCGTTGGTTCCGTCTCCCATCATGGCTACCAGTCTTCCTTCCGACTGTTCTTTTTTGATGTAATTCATTTTATCTTCAGGTTTTGCCTCTGCGATAAAATCATCGACTCCTGCTTTTTCCGCAATGAATTTTGCCGTTAAAGGGTTGTCTCCGGTAACCATTACGGTTTTGATACCCATTTTTCTCAAACGGTCAAAACGTTCTTTGATTCCTGGCTTGATGATATCCTGAAGTTCTATAACCCCAAGCGCTTTTTCATTCTCTGAAACCACGAGCGGTGTTCCGCCATTCTGCGAGATTTCTCTCACCTTTTGCTCAACCTCTGCCGGAAATAGATTGCCCGAATTTGTAACAATATTTTTAATTGCGTCAGTGGCCCCTTTTCTGATTCGTGTATTCTCATAATCAATTCCCGAACTTCTTGTTTCTGCCGTAAAACTGATGAATTGCGGTTCTTTTACATCATAGCTCAAAGGATTTACACCTGCCAGTTCAATAATCGATTTTCCTTCCGGTGTATCGTCGGACATTGAGCTGAGTACGGCTGCTTTAACTAAAACTGCTTCGTCAATGCCATTTGCCGGATAAAAATGAGTAGCCTTTCTGTTTCCGATTGTGATGGTTCCTGTTTTGTCCAACAAAAGAACGTCAATATCTCCTGCCGTTTCTACCGCTTTACCACTTTTGGTGATCACGTTGGCTCTTAAAGCTCTGTCCATTCCTGCAATACCGATGGCTGATAACAATCCTCCGATGGTTGTTGGGATCAGACAAACAAATAATGAGATGAAGGCTGCAATCGTGATCGGTGTATTGGCGTAATCACCGAAAGGTTTTAAAGTAACCGTTACAATGATGAAAACCAATGTGAAACCTGCCAAAAGAATGGTTAATGCGATTTCATTCGGTGTTTTCTGTCTGGAAGCACCTTCTACCAAAGCAATCATTTTATCGAGGAAGCTTTCTCCCGGCTCTGTAGTTACCTTTACCTTAATTTTGTCTGAAAGCACTTTTGTTCCTCCGGTAACACTGCTTTTATCTCCGCCAGATTCACGGATTACAGGAGCAGATTCTCCGGTGATGGCGCTTTCGTCAATCGTTGCCAAACCTTCAATGATTTCGCCGTCAGACGGAATGATATCTCCGGCTTCACAAACAAAAACATCACCTTTTTTTAGTTGGTTAGAAGTTATAAGGGAAATGTCAGAAGAATCCAGAGTGAATAAACTTTTTACATTTAACATCTCACTTTTCACCTTTTTGGCTGGCGTCTCTTCTCTGGTTTTTCTTAAAGAATCTGCCTGGGCTTTACCTCTTGCTTCGGCGATGGCCTCTGCAAAATTGGCGAAAAGAAGAGTGATAAATAAGATAAGGGTTACAATGATATTGTAAACCAGGCTTCCCTGGCTTTGTTCACCCAATGCAATCCAGATACATACTCCGGCCATAACCAAAGTTCCGATGTACACCATAAACATCACCGGATTGCGGAACATTTTTGAAGGGTGCAGCTTTATAAAAGATTGTTTCAGTGCCTCATTGACTAATTCTGCCTGAAACAAATTGTTATTTCCTTTCATTTTTTAAATAATTAATTACATACTAAAATATTCTGCGAGTGGTCCTAAAGCAAGGGCCGGGAAGAATGATAAAGCTGCTACAATAGCTATTACTGCAAATACCATTAAACCGAATGTCGCTGTATCTGTTTTTAAGGTTCCTGCACTTTCAGGAATATATTTTTTGGCAGCAAGGCTTCCTGCAATAGCTACCGGGCCGATAATTGGTAAATATCTCGCCATCAGCATCACGATTCCGCAGGCGATATTCCAGAATGGGTTGTTGTCTGCTAAACCTTCAAAACCACTTCCGTTGTTGGCACTGGATGAGGTAAATTCATACAGCATCTCGCTGAAACCATGGAACCCCGGATTGTTTAACCATTTACCGTATTCATCGGGATTGTGAGCGACCATATAACTTGAAATCGCAGTTCCAACAAGAATTAAGAAAGGGTGGAGCAGCGCAATAATCATGGCGATTTTCATCTCTTTAGCTTCGATTTTCTTTCCTAAAAATTCAGGGGTCCTTCCTACCATTAAACCACTGATGAATACCGCAAGAATGATGAAGATGTAAAAGTTGAGGAAACCTACACCAACGCCTCCGTAAAAAGCATTTACCATCATTCCGAGCATCGTATTCATTCCGGAAAGCGGTGTTAAGGAATCATGCATGGCATTCACGGAACCATTACTCGTTACTGTAGTGTTTATTGCCCAATACGCCGAAGCGGCAGGTCCCAATCGAACTTCTTTTCCTTCCATACTTCCTAAATTCTGAGCGATACCCATTTTTTCAATAGCAGGGTTTCCGTTCATTTCATTAATAACCGTTGGGGTTAATAATAACAGGAATCCTACCGTCATTACCCCGAAAATAGTGTATGATAACTTTTTTCGTCTCAAAACATAGCCCATTGCGAAAACCATAGCAATCGGAATCAGCATAATAGAAACAGTTTCTACAATATTGGTAAAGTAACTCGGGTTTTCCAGCGGATGCGAAGAATTCGGACCGAAAAATCCGCCTCCGTTGGTCCCCAGCTGTTTAATAGCAACAAATCCGGCAACCGGGCCGCGGCTGACTTCCACTTTGTCCCCTTGAAGTGTGGTGATCGTGTCTTTCCCTTCAAAAGTCATCGGAGTGCCATTTAAAGCCAATAAAGAAGCTACAATTACAGCAATTGGGAATAGAACTCTTGTACAGGTTCTGATGAATAGAAAATAAAAGTTCCCTAATTTATCTGTAGTCCTCTCTTTCATGGCCAGGAAAACCACAGCGGCAATCGCAATACCGCAACCCGCAGAAATAAACTGCCAAAGCATTAATGTTAACTGTCCTAAGTAAGACAATCCGGATTCTCCCGAATAATGCTGAAGGTTGGTATTGGTAACAAAGCTTACTGCCGTATTAAAAGCCAAATCTCCGCTCATGGAAGGATTGCTGTCCGGATTGAGCGGTAACCACTCCATATTGGTGAGCACAAACATTGAAATGAGAAACCAAACCGCATTAATGGTAAGCAGAGCGGTAAGGTGCTGCTTCCAGTTCATTTCCTTTTCAGGATCTATCCCGGAAATTTTGTAAAATAATTTGTCGATGGGATTAAAAATTCCATCCAACCAGGTTTTTTCTTTGGTAAAGATCTTTCCCATGTATCTTCCCAGTGGAATTGCACACAAAACCACGAGAGCATACATAAGAACAATTCCTGTAATTTCTGTATTCATTTTTTTTTAAATAATAATTTTATTGTAATGTTTATCTGTTTGTGAAGTGGTGTATTATGATGTTAAAGACAAACCTTTAACGACGATGACCAGATAAATGAAGGCTATCACGAAAGAGATCCAGAAGAGTAAGATCAGCCATTCTTTTACTTTTCTTTTTGCGTCGGGACTCATTATCATGGTTTTAAAATTTTTCCGGTTTCACCAGGACGTAGCATATATATACAAATACGGCGATGGCGATGATGAATAGTGCAGTCATATTTTTTCAAAATATTTTACGGTTAGAAAAAAGAGTACAAATAGTACAATACCCGCGATGGTTAATACAAGTGTCATGTTGTTATTGATTAAAAATTCTGTATGTAATTGCGAAACAGACCAAAAGGCCGTAGAAGATTGCTAATAAATGCCAGGATTTCATTCTCCTGTATATTCTGATTTTCCAATTTTGCATAACGAAACGATTATTTGTTATGCCATAATGTTTTCAAATACGAATCCATCTAATATTTTTTTATATAATATATTGAATTTCAGTAGAATAAAAATTAATCGTGATGATGGGTAATGAAAAACCCTTTCAAAATGAAAGGGTAAGTGCTATTATTATGACAGGATATTTTTTGAATGGGAAGAGTTAATTACAGTGAAAAGCAAGAAGTAAAAAAGTGAAAAGTAAAAAAGTGAGAAGTAAAAAAGTGAGAAGTAAGAAACTAAATTTAAATAGGAAGCGCAAATAAATATTGCAGCGAATTCACCTCTTACCGCTACTTAATCTGATATTCCTCAATTTTCCTGTATAATGTAGTAAGTGCAATGCCTAAAAGTTCTGCTGTTTTGGTTTTGTTTCCGTTGGCATAATTCAGTACTTTTTGGATATGGATTTTTTCGGCACCCGCCAGCTCAAAAGCCGAAAGCGTTTTGCCTTTAACATTGATTTCCTGATCATATTGAAAATCCTGCGGAAGCGAGTCTGCCTGAAGCTCGTTTCCATCGGTAAGAATGGTGCTTCTCTCAATAACATTGCGGAGCTCACGGATATTTCCTTTCCATGGATGTCTTTTTAGAGCTTCTGCATATTCTTTTGAAAAGCCGGATATTTTTTTTCCTGTTTTTAAAGAAAAGTTTTTTAAAAAGCTGTATGTAAGATCTTCAATATCATTTATTCTTTCCCGAAGCGGCGGAAGATGCACGGTAAAGATATTAATCCTGTAAAAGAGGTCTTCCCGGAAGTTTCCGTTTTCTATTTCTTTTTCGAGATCCCGGTTGGTTGCGGCAATAATTCTTACGTCTATTTTTGTGGTTTTACTGTCTCCGACTTTTAAAAATTCTCCGGATTCCAAAACGCGTAATAATTTAGCCTGAAGATCAAGCGGCATTTCGCCGATCTCATCCAGGAAAACGGTTCCTTTGTCGGCCTCTTCAAAAATCCCTTTCGAATCTTTTACTGCTCCGGTAAACGCACCTGCTTTGTGTCCAAAGAGTTCGTTCTCCAATAATTCTTTACTGAAGGCAGAGCAGTTTACGGCAATAAAATTATATTTCGTGCGGTTACTGGCATTATGAATGGCGTTGGCAAAAACTTCTTTTCCGGTTCCCGTTTCGCCGGTAAGCAATACGGTGGCATCGGTTGTCGCTACTTTTCTGGCAGAGTCAATCGCAGATTTTATTTTTTTTGAATTCCCTATGATCGATTCGAATGAATGCTTGTTGCCCAGCTGTTTTTCGAGCTGGGAAATTCTTTTATTAAGAGAAACCTTTTCCAGGGCTTTGTAGACTAAAGGAATGATCTTGTTGTTGTCGTCGCCTTTGGTAATATAATCAAAAGCGCCGTTTTTAATCGCCTGCACGCCATCCGGAATATTGCCGTAAGCCGTGAGCAGAATAATCTCCAGCGAGGGATATTTTTCTTTTATTTTTTTTACAAAATCCACTCCGCTGCCATCCGGAAGCTTTACATCGCATACTGCAACATCTATATCGCTAAACTCCAGTCTTTTCATTGCATTTTTGAGATCCGAAGCCTGGAAAACTTCATATCCTTCAAGACTCAGGATTTTGGATAAGAGTGTCCTTATTTTTTCTTCATCGTCGATGACCAGTATTTTACTCACTGTTGTTATTTTATTTGCAAATTTAAACTTATCTTTTTAATGGTTGGGCGTTGAAAAGCTTTTATCTTTTTTATAATCAAATGGATCATGCAAAATCAGCAGCCCTCAATAAAGGACTGCTGTTGAGTAACAATTTAAAAATGATTTACAAAAAAGTAATTATCTTTTATTTCTATTTAGTTATGAATTTCGGTCTTTTCCGTATGTAATTGATATACAAATAAAAAAGAGTCAGACATTTCCTGGCATATTAATTTCCACTGTTGCGGATGTGCCGAATATTTCAGGCTGCTGAACGGCTTTATGAAAAGCCTTTCAATCATGTACCGTACGTAAGCATTTCCTTTTTGGTAAATATAATCCATTCTGTTTATGCCGGTTATTACTTTTGTGATGTGATTGCTGGCGATTGATGTTTTCAGTTCCTCTACCAGCATCTGCAAAATACCTCCAAAATTGTGTTCAGTGTGCATCTGACTAATCTGATTTCTTATTGAAGGATAAAAAACTTTCATAAGTTCTACGGCCATTTTTTCATTTAATTTTTTCATCCCTTTACTTTTTTTAATTTTTAAAATTGCTACAGATACTGTAGAATTGCCGCTGCAATAAAAACTCCGGCAATTACAATAATATGAGTAGCATATACTTCTCTTTTGTGCATTCTGGAAGTCTTTCTCCATTGTTCCCAACTTCCGTTTTTTCTGATTTTCATATCTCTACATTTTAAAGTCCAGTTTTATAAACCTGTTGTAAATATTTAGTGTTAAGGCCGGCTGAAAGCAGTGAAAAAACTAATTTCCGTCTCTCGCTTCCACAGCTGAAAGTCATACTGTCAAGAGCATAAACAAATACATTTTCAATTGCATTTTTAAGAGCTGTATCTCCTTTATCATACAATTCATTCATCTTTTGCAAAGCATCTTTAAGAATTCTTTGGTTTTGATCCTGAATTAGATTTCTGATCTGCCTTGTAAATGTACTGATGACCATAAAAGAATTATTTGCTTTGTACGCTTCCTTAAATGCATTCTCACACGACGGGAGTGCAAGGTTAATCTCTGCAATAGCATCCTGATAATTCATAATTTTTTTTGAAAAGTTATGCCAAGATCTGTACCTTTTGGTATATGTAGCTTGTAATTGGTTAAAATAGAGTATGTTGTAGGTGTTGTGTTTTTCCTGAGGCTGGAAAAGTGTATCAAAATGAAAGGGTTTTATTAGTAATTTAAAAGACTTAAGTCCTGATATAAATATAAAAACACCTTTATGTAGATAAAGATGTTTTTGATGAATAATGAGGATGGAAAATTTAAATCGTCTTTAAATATAGTTCCTGAAGTTCTTCAGCAGAAAAGGCTTTTGATGAGAGATTTTGTATGAGTTCGCCTTGTTTCATGATCCCAATATTAGTAGCAACACTTACAGCATTGAAAATATCGTGGGTTGCCATAAGAACGGTTCTTCTTTCTTTTCCCAGCTGTCTTACAATCTCCGTAAATTCAGCTGTGGCAATAGGGTCGAGTCCGCTGGTTGGCTCATCGAGAAGAAGAACTTTGGCATCTTTAGCAAGAGCTATAGCAATTCCAACTTTTTGCCGCATACCTTTGGAGTAACCGCCTAAAGGTTTTTCATGGGCAGTTTCCTGTAATCCCGTACGCTTCAGAAACGCGGAAAGTTCTTTTTTAGAATAATTGAAACCTGCAATTTTCGAGAAGAAATCAAGATTTTCAATTCCGGTGAGGTTGGGATAAAGCAAAACGGTTTCAGGAATATAAGCCAAATGTTTTTTGATCTTTTCCGGATGGTCTTTTACCGAAATATTGTTGATGTATGCATCTCCTGAAGTGGCTTTGATTAATCCTAAAAGGATATTGATCGTTGTACTTTTCCCGGCTCCGTTTTGTCCCAGCAGTGCAAAAATTTCACCTTCCTGAATTTCCAGATTGAGAGAGTGTAATGCAGTAAAATCGTTGTATTTTTTATGGAGGCTGATGGTTTTTAACATAGCTTTTTTAATGTATTTTGTGAAAGAATTAGCAATAATAAGATGAAAATCAAGTAAGGTAGAAACGCTGCTAAAATATTAGGTTTCTCCTGATCAATAAAGGTTTTTACAGTCTGTTTTGTCCAGTCGATAACTTTTCCGTTTGCATTTTCAAAGATATACGGATAAAAATACAGCCTTTGCTTTTCATGGAAATTCTTTAACGCTTCGGCATAATTCAGCTGGTTTTCCATGCCTGTTCCGGCGATTTTACTCTGAACAAGCTGTGTCTGAATATTCGGTAAAACATATCCCAAATAAACGGCTGCATTATTTCTGCGCTGCATTTTTTCATAATATTGTTTTGAAGATTCTGCCGATTCCACATCCGCCATGTGCTGCATAGCGTAGTACCAGGTGTAAGAATAACCGCTCTCTTCCGAAACGGTGTATTTGCTGAACTGCGGATATATTTTATGAAATTTCTTCATCGTAGGAACCTTTGCTTCATCCCATTTGTTGTGATATCCTTCACGCTGCTCAATTTGCGCCTGCAAACCTTCTTTTACAGGAATCACTTTCTGAATGATCATATTTCCGGTCATTGGAATAATGAAATTCATGCTCATCCAGAAAATCACCAAAGCCAAAGCATTCCATGAAGACGATTTTTGCAAACCGATAATCCACCGGCACAAAGCAAACCAGAAAATCAGATACAAAAGGCCTGAAAAAGTAAAAATAATGAAAGCGGAATTTACGGGAATTTTAATGTAAAGAACAGCGATGAGCAGTAATAAAAAGTAAACCGAACTTACTGCCAGTAAACGGATCTGCAGCTTAACATCAATTAGTTTTTTAATGTTTTGACTCTGTAGAGAAAGAAGTTTCCAGGTTCCTTTTTCCTGGTCTTCTGAAATAATATTATAACAAAACGCAATAACAACCAGCGGAAAAAGAAAAACCAGCACAAAAGAAAAGTCGAAATTTCCTACCGCAGCATTGGCCGGATTGAAAAAGTCGGAATTATTTTTCTGTTCTTCCAGGTTTCTTATGGTAACACTTTTTACGGAAGGATTCAAATCTCTCAGCCCGATATTCAAAGCTGCGAGTTTAGGCATTTTATTGACGAGATTAAATTTAACATAATACAATAGAAGACCGATGTCATCACTGTGTAAAGCTATATTTTTATCAAGACTATTTTTTTGATATGTTGCGCTTTTAGCAATGATATCTTCGTTTCGTTCCAGAAATTTTTTACCGGTGTACAAAGAACTCAATCCTGCAAAAAGTAATATTATTAAAGAAATAAGGTAAGCTTTATTTCGGTAAAACTGTTTATATAAGTAATGATTCATGAGAGTAATTTTAAATTTTTAGCACTTAATTCAACCATCAATATGCAGGCAAAAAGCCAGAAAATGATTGCCAGTAAGGGCAGAAGCTGTTTGCTGAGACTTTCTCCCAGGGAAATAAATTCATATTCAAAATCCGGAAATTTCTGCCAGTTTTCTTTACTCACCATGGCCTGTTTTTCTCCCGGCTCCGGCTTGCTGTTACTGATCTGCTCAATCTGCAGGTCGTTCATTCGCTGAGCAAGTTTGTAACGGTATTCTTCCGCCTGATTCTGAAACTGCCGGTACGCAAAATAATCTGTTCCGGAAGCCGTCATCGAAAGGTTTTTAATCGCCATTACCGGATTGATAAACCCGAAAATTTCATTCAGTTTCTGCTGTCGGCTGTATTGTTCCTGAAGTTGCTTCAGATGTTCCACATACAGTTTCGCACTGATTCTTTCTCCTTCTTTCATCACAATACCTCCATAGTTCACGGGAAGTTCGTCGGTTGTTTTTACCTTATATTGTGCCAGTAAAGAATCTTTAATATGTTTGAAATGCGGATCGTCGGGATTATGGCTGTCGCCCACTTTCAGGACATCTTCTTCTACACCGGTTTCAAAAGCAATCCTTGAAGGGGTAGGATAGAGGTTCTGAGCGGCAAACTGAATTCCTTTAGGTAAGAAAATAACGAGAATCAGCCAGGAACCGATTAAGCTTATTAAAGCTGATGACGAACTTTTGCTTGCTGAAGATAACAAAACCGTTAAAGTGCAGAAGAAAAAATAGTATACCATATACGCCGGAAAGATCACCATGATTCTTGATAAAATATCGGTGAAATCACTTGCTTCAGCCATGAATCCCATTAGTAAAACAACAGGGATCAGAGGAAGTAAAAACAGCAATGCAAACTGCCAAAGTCCAAAAATTTTTCCCCACAAAATTGATCTCGGGGATGCACCCTGAACGGTAAGGATCTTCAAAGTGGCATCTTCTCTTTCCTTAATAATGAGCCCGAATCCCAGAAATAAAATAATCAGCGGAACAATTGCCTGCAGAATAAATGCAGTGCTGAATGCTCCGAAACGCACGAGAATTCCAGAACTTCCCGCTTCAGAAAGATTGGCCGTGTTCTGTTTGTGGGCTTCCAGGAAAATAACATTTCCAAGATAATCATCCAGCCCATTATCAAAAATACTAAGGGGATGCCCGATCCTGAAAACAAGGTAGCCGTAATGTGCCATCCTGTGCGGATGTTTGTCTGGCCTCTGTTCCCAGTTTTCACGGGTTTCGTGACGGTATTGCTTTATATTTGAATAGTTTTCGCCGTATTTGGTAAATCCAATTCCGATGCTTAAACAGCAAAACAGGAGAACGGTGGCGGCAATGAGCAGGTTTTGTCTGCTTTTCAGCAAATCCTGCCGGGTTTTTCTTACAATGAGCTTCAAGCTTGAAAAATCCATATTTTTAAAATTTATAAGTTGTGGTGAATAAATAACTTCTTGGTGTTCCAGGGAAAAGACGCAGGTAATTTTGTGCACCTACCCAGTATTTTGTATTCGTAATATTGTTCGCATTCAAAGCCAGCTGAAGCCCGGTTTGCGGAACGGAATAATACATTTCTGCATCTAAAGTGGTATAAGCCGGAAGTTCAAAACTAATTTTTAATATCGCCGGGATAAAGAATAATCAGTTTCATAAACCGGAATATTCACAAAAAAGAAGCTACAGATTAAAAAAATCTGTATTAAAGAATTTTAGCTTAAAAAAGAACGGGCGGTGCCCTTGAAGAGAAATAATCGAGAAGGCACCGATAGGTTTTTGCCTTTTGCTGAAGAAATTTATTAGTTGGCTTTTCTGAAACGTTAAAATCGGGCAAAGCAAAATCCGGTAGCAAGACGTTATTCATTTGAAAATGAAGGGCGCACTGGCATTCATCATCCTGAGAAAAGGAGGCCGCTTTATCTCCTTTAGCGTGCTTTTTCTCAATGGTTTTGGTCGTGAGATGGGTTGCGTGATCCAGACACACGCTTACACCGCCGACATTTGAAATGAAAATCAGTAACAGTGAAAAGATGAAAAATGTTTTCAGTGTTTTTTGCATAAGGATTGACAAAAGTAAACATAATATTTTAGATTGCTTCTTTTGTAAGCAAAAATTAAGAAAGTTTTAAAGATGGTTGTAATATAAAAAAATTGGCTCCATTTATATTCAATGGTGCCAATCTTCTGCTTTGGATCTAACCGTTAATGCTTTCACATAATTATCGGCCTCCTGAATTGTCTGATGATAAGAATTCCCTGATTACCCGGATTATCTCATTTGGGTTTTCTTCAAACATATAATGACCGGTGTCTGCAAGGTGTACAATTTCGTAATTTTCTGCCTGCTGAGGCATTGCATACTGGTAAAATCCATAGGATACATTGCTGGCAATACCCAAAACCGGCATTTTAAGTTTAGCATAATCTTTACTGTCTTCAATATCCTGATAAAAGCTTTGATACCAGGCATTTGATGCACGTATTCTTTCAGGGTCATTGTAGGCATGGGCATAGACCTGTTTTTCAAATTCAGTGATTTTACTCTCGTCAATCATCACATAATGAAACAGCCAATCCAGCAAATGGTAATATCTTCCTTCCAGAAGCTTTTCCGGCAGGTGCTTGATCTGGTTGAAACCCATCCACCAGGTATAGGGCTGATTAACGTTGATTTTATCCTCAAATGTTCCTGCTGGCGGAATCATCGGCATCTGGAGCATTCCTTCATTAGGATGCAGCCCATCGGCAATCATAAGACGAGAGACGACTTCAGGAAAATTATATGCCAGGCTCATTGCTGCCATTCCGCCGATATCGTGTCCTAATACGAAAGTTTTCTGAATACCAAGCGCTTGTATAAGTTCATATATATCTTTAGCCATTGTCTTTTTATCATATCCTGAAACGGGAGTTTCCGAAGTTCCCATTCCTCTTAGATCAACAACAATAACCCGGAAATGCCTTGCAAGTTCAGGGGCAATGTTGTTAAATGAATAAAACGTCTGTGGCCATCCGGGAAGGCAGATCAGAGGAGCTCCTTTTCCTCCTTCCACGTAGTGCAGTTTTGTACCGTTTACTTCAATCATGTGGTTTGTAAATCCTTCCCAGTTGCGGAGAAGAAATTCATCAGTGTATTGGCTTTCCATATTTTCAGTTAATTTCTTTTAAAACTTTTTCAGCGGGAATCCATTGTATTCCTGAATACCTTTCATTTTCGGTTTTCTGATGATGAGCGGCAAACATACAGTACAGATACTGCATTTGCTGCCAGGAAGGATAAAGTTCTTTTTCATCTTCCGGATGTTCTCTGCGAATTTTGTTTATGGTTTCCATGAAGTGATCCATAGTCCCTAAGTTCTGAAGCTGAAAAGGAGTGTTGTACATGTTTTCGGAAAGAGCCTGAAGCTCAGAAGGGCTTATTTGAAAATCTGCAATGCTGAGTGAGCGCGGCGCATGGTCATCCAGGGCGGCACACGCCGTAAAAGCTGCTGTGTTCTCAAGGGTCGTAAAATCAATTTTCCAGTCGGATTTATCTTCAAAATAACCGATTGAATGTTTTTTAATATCCAGAAGTGGAATATTGTACTTCAAAACATAGGAAAAAGCACCGTTGAAAATAGAAGTTGCCTGTATGGAACTGTTATTGATAGTTTCTGAAAAGGCTTTCCGGAGATCGAAATTCCGGTTGACTCCCAATGGCAAAAGTGTATAATCGGTACAGAAATCGGAAGGTATAAATCGGGGAACTTTTGCCTTTATTGCTGCATAAAGCAAAGCCGACTGAGTGTTTATAATAACTTCTTCCAGTCCTGCAAGTGCGGAAATTACACATGATGCCCCTGAACAGGCGGATTCAAGTATTGATGGATTGTTAAAATCTACTTCAATAATCGTTACTCCTGCATTTTTCAAAGCTGTTACTTTCCCGGGATCGCTGCCTGAACGAACTGCTGCCTTTACATCTGCACCCTGCTTCAGCAATTCTCCGCATATTTTTTCTCCGAGATTTCCCGTAGCCCCTGCTACTAAAATTGTTTTTTTCATAGTAATGATCTTATTTGTTGATCAAAACTATAGATTAATCAAAACGGTACAACTACCATTTGGTAGATTTTATTTTCGTATGTTTTTCCGAATGCGGCTCAATGCATTGGGTGTGATTCCTAAATAGGAAGCCAGTTGCTTTACCGAAACGCGCTGCATAAATCCGGGCTTTTGTAAAAATTCAAGATACCGCTCTTCCACAGTCATGGTCTGAAACCGGATAATTTCATCAATCATCCGTATCGCCATCGATTCCCATATTTTTCTTCCGAATTCCTGCCATGCCGGGATTTGGCGGTAAAGAATTTCCATATCTTTTCTTTCAATGTAATACAATTCGGTTTCCTCAATGGCTTCTATATTGAAGCGTGTTGGTTCCTGATACTTAAAGCTCGAAATTTCTGTAAAAAATTCGCCGGGAAGTACTACCCATGCAGTGAGTTCCCGTTCTTCTCCGTACACAAAACGCAGCGCGCCACAGGAAACATAATAATACCGGTCTGCTACCTGTCCTCTTTTCAGCAGAAGCTTTCCTTTATCTAAGTTCTTTGAATGGAATTTAGACATAATCAAATACAATTCATCTTCAGAAAAGCAGCCATTAATGTTAATAAAATCGGATAAATCTTTCATAAAAATGATTGTATTTATTGATAAAACTTTATAACAGACCTTTTTGATCAGCCATTTAATTTTTTTATTACTTTTTCAACGGTAACGCCCTGAACAATAATCGAGAAAATAACAATCACAAAAGTAATGGATACGATAATATTTTTAAAAGGACTTGATGGAAGGGATAACGATAATGCGATGGATATACCGCCTCTCAGGCCTCCCCAGGTCATGATCAGCAGGGATTTCGTTCCCAGCTCTTTTTTAAACCTGAAAAATAGTGCAGGAAAATATAGGGAAAAGAATCGGGCAAAAATAAGAACGATTGCCATGATAACACCAATAATGAAATAATCCGGCTCAAAAGTCACTACAACAATTTCAAGGCCTATCAGCATAAACAGAATGGCATTTAGCACCTCATCAGTCACTTCCCAGAACTTTCCGAAATAATCCCGTGTAATGTCGCTCATTGCTAATTCCGTACCTCTGTTTCCTGTGAGAATTCCTGCTACAACCATCGCTAAAGGCCCCGATATGTGCAGATAATGGCACAAACTGTAGCCTCCCATAACCATAGCCAGCGAAATGAGAATCTCAGTCTGAAAATGATTTATGGATTTTATCAGCCGATATCCTGTATACCCGATGATCAGACCTGCCAGAATTCCCCCGATGGCTTCCTGCAAGAAGAGTTTTGCAATATCTGCGGTGCCAAAATTATCAGTTCCTGCTACTGCTATTTGGGATATGGTAGCAAAAATCACTACTCCGATGCCGTCATTAAAAAGAGATTCGCCTACAATATTGGTTTCAATTTTTTTGGAAAGATTGGCTTTTGTAAGAATTCCCATTACGGCAATAGGGTCTGTGGGAGAAATTAAGGCCCCGAAAAGAAGACAGTAAATAAGCGGTATATTTTGTCCGAAAAGCGGCAATATATAAAATAAGGCAAATCCTACGGCGGCGGTTGAAATAAGGGTTCCCAGCGTGGCAAAGCTTACGATGCTTTTGGATGAAGCTTTCAAATCCGGGAAAGATATATGCAATGAGCCTGCAAATAGCAGAAAGCTTAATAATATTCCCAGAAGAAACTCTGAAAAATCGATTAACAATAATTTTTCTGTGATAATTTCGGTAAACCCTTTCGAAAAATATCCGGCAATAATGACTCCCATTGCCGCAATAACGCCCATTAGCATGAGGCTTATTCCCGAAGGAAGCCTGAAAAACCTTACATTTAAATAAGAAAAGAAAGCAGCCAGTGTCATTAAGCTGGAAAAAAGTATAAATAGCTCCATGTATTAGTTCATATTATCTGCAAAAATACTTAAAATTAAATGGAAACATTGAAACTAAAGGTTAAACGAAACCTATCCATAAAAGAATTTTGTTAGGAGCCTGCTTCAAATTCGTATTTTAAAGTTACCATGTGTTTTTATGATTTTGCCAATCTTCGTCAATTTATTCAAAATTAAACAAGGAAAATTTACTAAACGCCGAATGGTGGGATGTTTGCAGGTAAAGCCTGATAAGCAATTAATATAAATAAGGATTAATTAAAAAAACAATGTATGGATAGTATATTTTTTGAAAGCTGGACTAAAGTAGGACATGTTGCCTTGCTGACGATTATTGCTTTTGTAACACTTTTCCTGTTCATAAGAATTTCAGGAAAACGAACACTTGCGAAGTTTAATGCATTCGATTTTGTGGTAACGGTAACACTCGGATCGGTTTTAGCCTATATGATGCTTGCACAGGTGAATCTTACAGAAGGTACCGTGGTACTGCTTCTTATTATTGCAATGCAGTTGCTTTTTGCGAAACTTTCCAGGAGATCCGTTGTTATAGAAAGGCTGCTCAACGCCTCCCCGAAGCTGTTGTTTTATAAAGGCTCTTATCTTGAAAATAATATGGAAAAGGAATTGGTTACCAGGCAAGAAATTTTGGCCTCCATCCGTCAGAAAGGAATTGGGAATGTAGATGATGTACTGGCGGTAGTGATTGAAGCGAATGGAGATCTAAGTGTTATTAAAAAGTCTCATAACAGCAATACAAACAGTTCATTAAAAGGAATAGAAAGCCATGAAAATGAAACGGTTTAAAACAATTATTTTTAGCTTTTTACATTACCACAAAAATCACAAACTGCAAATAAAAAAGCCATAATATCTATAAATTAATTTAATCAGGTTTAAAATTGAAAAATGAAAACTTTTGCATACATAATGCTATTTTATTCTGTTTCACTCTTGATTATTTTTACGTTTTTTTCATTAAGCCTTTTTTGCAGCCACCTGCTCAGCTGATCCTGATCGATTTCATTCCCGGAATACAATAAAGTGAACTGAAGTCTCGTACTGTCGGTATTCGGGTACTGTTCAATCTTTCCGTAAGAAACATTAGCGATCTTCGGGTATAGGATTTCTATTTCTTTAAGAAGCGTAGAATCGCCTACTTTATAAGAATCCAGCTCCTGCCGGAGTTTTGAGATAGCGATATCTTTTTCCGAAATATTGCTGTCAAATTTATTGATCTCGCTTAATATTTCAGATTTAATGTCGGTTTCATTCTGTCGGATAGTAAGCTGTGTATCCAAAAGCCCGTGATCTGCAAGCATTTTGTTGAACGAAGCAATTTCTTTTTCCGTAAATTTTTTATTAAGGAAGGCCAGGTCAATCGTTTTGGGACTTGAATTATAATTGATTTTTTTATAAATTACCGTATAGCCATTGTTTTCAAATTCCTTTTGAATAAACGTTTCCGCTGTTTTATTAAACTTTTTTTCATTGAATAAACTGTACGCCAGATAGAAGCTGGGAACAATCATCACAATAATCAAAATTGAAATGCCGTACCTGATCCTTTTTTCGTATTTGCTTTCAATGAGCGAAGAAGGATACTGGAGAAATTTCACCACAAAAAACGTGGCAATACAAATGAAAAAACAATTGATGGTATACAGATAAAAAGCACCGAAAAAATAAGAAAAATTAAATGTTGCCAACCCGAATCCTGCAGTACAAAGGGGCGGCATCAATGCGGTTGCAATGGCTACACCGGGAATGGGATTCCCTTTTTCAACCCTGGTGATGGCAATAACCCCCACCAATCCGCCAAAAAAAGCAATCAGCACATCGTAAATCGTAGGTGCTGTACGTGCTAAAAGTTCTGACTGAACATCTTTAAACGGACTGATATAAAAATAAACAGCAGAAACCGTAAGGCTCACAAACGTGGCAATCAGAAGATTTTTGAATGACTTTTTAAGCAGAGAAAAATTATAGGTTCCCAGCGCAAAGCCCGCACCAACGATAGGTCCCATCAACGGGGAAATAAGCATTGCTCCGATAATTACCGCTGTTGAATTTACATTCAGCCCAATGGAAGCAATGATGATGGCACATGCTAAAATCCAAAGGTTAGAGCCTCTGAAGGATATATTTGCAATGACATTATCAAGAACTTTATCTTTACTTTCTTCGCCATTATGAAGATTGATAAAATTGAAGATATTTCTAATCATATTACTTTTATTTTGCAGATCTTCCAAGTACCTTAATTTCTCTGGAAGATGCCACAAAAATAAAGATTTTTAACTGTTGATGCTATTTTTATTGAAATAAACCATCCGGTACAGCTTTATACCTTAAAATTTATTATAAAAAAATTGTCATTCCAGCGATAAAAAAATGTAAGGTTAATAACTACAAAAGAAAATGAAGGGTTGTTCAAAAAAAATCTTTGATTTTTATTCTTTTGAAAGTTCTGAATATCTTAATTATTGCGTCATGATGATATGTTCAGACGAAAATTGAATAAAGAAAAACAATAGAATTTTAGCCTCGTTCATTTGCTCTTTCTTTTAAGGTTGGAAGAAAAACGATTTACTTATATTTGTCCAGCAAAGCCCATTCAAATGTTTAAAAAAATTTTTACTGTACTTATTCTTAGCTTTTATACGGTTTTTTGTTCGGCCCAACAGGTGCGGCCTGCAAAATCTTCTGACATTTACCGTGAACTTAAAACACTCAAAAACCTGCCTAAAGTGTTATACCTTGCCGCTCATCCCGACGATGAAAACACCGGACTCCTTTCCTGGCTGGTAAACGACCGGAATGTGGAAACGGGATATTTGTCATTAACCAGAGGTGATGGCGGTCAGAATTTATTAGGTACCGAGCAGGGTGCAGCATTGGGTTTAATCAGAACGCATGAACTTTTAGAAGCCAGGAAGTTAGACGGAGCACAGCAGTTTTTTACCCGCGTCATTGATTTCGGGTTTTCTAAAAACACCACCGATACTTTTAAACAGTGGGATGAAAACAGTATTGTTGCGGATGTAGTCTGGGTAATCCGGAAATTCCGTCCTGATGTGATCATCTGCCGTTTTCCGCCTACGGCTGCGGCGGGTCACGGGCAACATGCAGCTTCGGCAGTGGTGGCAGAAAAAGCGTTTAAGCTTGCAGGCGATAAAACGGCTTTCCCCAATCAACTGAAATATGTTAATGCATGGCAGCCAAAACGCCTTATGTGGAACACATTCCGCTTTGGTTCCGTAAATACTACCGCAGAAAATCAACTGAAAATTACAGTCGGGCAATATGATCCACAGTTGGGAATGGGCTATGGTGAGCTGGCCGGAATCAGCAGAAGTCTGCACAAAAGCCAGGGTGCAGGAACACAATCTGTCGCCGGAATTAAAACGGAATATTTTTCACACGTTGCCGGTGAGCCTGCCAAAGCAAATCTTTTTGACGGAATCAGTAAAGCCTGGACTAAAGAAGGAAACCCGGATATTGACCAGTCTTTGGATAAAATTATTTCTGATTTCAATTTCAATCATCCGGAAAACAGTTTGCCTGCTTTGCTTGCATTGAGAAAAAAAGTAATAGCATTAAAGGATTCGGATTTGAAAAAAGATAAACTTACATCTCTTGACCAAATTATTGTAAGCTGTGCCGGTTTTATGGGCGAGGTGGTGACGAATCAACCCGAAGCGGTTGCCGGAAATCAATATAATTTCAGGTTAAATGTAATTTCAAGGGCTGAAAATCCAGTCATTTTAGAAAAGGTAAAATGGCTCAATACATCAGAAAATTTCAACAGAAAATTATCCAAAGATTCATTAATTACCATTCAGCATGAAATTCAGATTCCGGAAGAAGCAGCACTCACAGAACCTTACTGGCTGGCAAAACCACCCGTAAATGCGGCGATGTTTTCCGTTTCGAGTGACACGCTGATCGGTTTGCCCGAAGCAGAATCACCGCTGAATGTTTGGGTTGATTTAAAAATTGGCTCGGAAAAGTTTCAGGTTAAGCTTCCTTTATCTTTTAAAAAATTAGACCCGGTTCGCGGTGACGTAGTCGAACCTTTACGCATTGTTCCTGCATTGGAAGTGAAATTTACCCAGCCGCTTTATCTGGCAAAAGAAAATGAAGATGTGAAGGTAAGTTTACAGTTTAAAGTAAATTCAGACAAACCGTTCCGCAATGGTACAGTAAACCTGATGTATAACGGAGAACGGTTAGGCGGCGGTGATCTTCAATCGTTCAATGGAAAATATGTTACCGTAGATTATACAATTCCAAAAACAAAGCTTGCTTCCATACCATCCAATCGACTGCAACTGGATGCAAATTTCGTTGCAGACGGAATCACGTATAATAAAAAACAGGTGTTAATTCAGTATCCGCATTTGCCTTCCCTGCAATATTTTGCACCTGCGTCGGTGACTGTAATGAAAGGCGATATTCAGTCAAATGTTAAAAAAGTCGGTTATATTGAAGGTGCGGGAGATTTTATTCCAGAGTTTCTCCGTATCGCAGGAATTCAGGTCGATGTCCTAAAAGACGAAGATTTTTACGGCAAAGCAGATGAATCCGGAAGCGGTACTCAAAATAAGCTGTCGCAATATGATGCCATTGTGATGGGTGTTCGTGCCAATAACACGGAGAAAAATCTGGGCAGGTGGATGCCGTTTTTATGGTCTTACGTGAAAGCCGGGGGAAATCTGGTGATGCAGTATAACACCAACCAGGATACCACGGTTGATCAGCTGGGAATGTACAATTTCCGTATTGCCAATAAACGCGTTACCGAAGAAAATGCAGCGGTTACCTTTGTAAACCCCGACCATAAACTGCTGAATTTCCCCAATAAGATTACTCAAAATGATTTCAACGGCTGGGTACAGGAACGAGGTGCGTATTTTCCGGATCAATGGGATGCAGCTTATGAGTCGCTTTTTGAAATGCACGATACGGGTGAAGAGCCATTACAGGGTTCAACCTTATATGCAAAATATGGGAAGGGGAACTTCATTTATACGCCGTTGGCGTTTTTCCGACAGCTGCCTGCCGGAAATGTGGGAGCCGCAAGATTGTTTTTAAACTTTTTATCTGCACAGAAAAACTGATGAATAAGAGAATTAATTGGGAGATCTGGTATCTGTTATTAGCATTTGCTTTAGTATTGCAGATCGTATTGTATTATTGGTTTACTAAATTCTGGGCATGAGCACAATAGATTGGACAGTTCTTATATGTACTCTGGTTGCGGTGGTTGTTTACGGCGTTTTCATCGGGCGTGGACAGAAAAGCAACGCATCCTACCTGAAAGCAGATAATAAAATGCCGTGGTACATTGTGCTCATCGGGATTATGGCAACGCAGGCAAGTGCGATTACTTTTCTTTCGGCGCCGGGACAGGCGTATACCGACGGAATGCGTTTCGTGCAGTATTATTTCGGGCTGCCTTTGGCGATGATCGTGATCTGCATTACTTTCATCCCGATTTTTCAGCGTTTAAATGTGTACACGGCTTACGAATATTTAGAAAACCGTTTTGATAAAAAAACAAGAGTACTCACTTCACTGCTTTTCCTTTTTTCCAGAGGGTTGTCTACAGGAATCAGCATTTATGCACCGAGCATCATCTTATCCAGCGTGTTGAACTGGAATATTTATTTAACCAATGTTTTAACAGGCGGAATTTTATTGATCTACACCTATATTGGAGGAGCAAAAGCGATTGCACACACCCAAAAACTGCAATTTCTCATTATTTTGGGAACCATGGCTTTTGCCGGGTATTTGCTTATTCAAAATATGCCGAACGGAATCGGTTTTAAAGATGCGCTTTATCTGGCCGGGAAATCAGGAAAACTCAATGTCATCACTACAGAGTTCGACTGGAAAGACAAATACAACATCTGGAGCGGAATCATCGGCGGATTTTTCCTTGCCCTTTCTTATTTCGGGACAGATCAGAGTCAGGTGGGAAGGTATATTACCGCGAAAGACAATACCAATGCAAAAATGGGCTTGCTGCTGAACGGGTTGGTTAAAATTCCCATGCAGTTTGCGATTCTTTTAATTGGTGCTTTGCTTTTCGCTTTCTTTTCCCTGAAACCGGCTCCGATTTATTTTAACGAACGTTCTTATCAGTATTTAAAAGAAAATCAACCGGAGAAAGCTGAGGTATTTGAAAAAGAACATCAGGATTTACAGGCAAAATTCAATACAGAATCAAAAGAAATTTTAAAGCTGAAAGAAACAAATGCGCCACAATTGGAAGCAAAAATTCAGGATTTTAAAAATACGCAGGCCCAGGTAAAAGATCTTCACGGAAGGGTAGAGGAAGCGATCAACCGCTCAAACTTTAATGCCGAGAAAACGGATACCAATTATATTTTCCTGTATTTCGTGAAAAATACGCTGCCGGTAGGAATGATCGGGTTGCTGTTTGCCGTTATTTTCCTGGCGAGCTGGGGTTCTATTTCGGCGGCGCTGAATTCTCTGGCAGCCTGTTCGGTAAAAGATATTCATCTGATCTTTAAAAAAGAAATTCCGGATGAAAAAACCGAACTGAAGTACAGCCGACTGCATACGTTAGCCTGGGGAATTTTTTCGATTGGCGTTGCCATGTTTGCCACGCAGATGGGTTCGCTCATCGAAGCGGTGAATGTATTAGGCTCCCTTTTCTATGGCCCGATCCTGGGGATTTTCCTGGTGGCATTTTACTATAAAAAAATCAACGGACAGAATGTATTTATTTCTGCCATCTTAGCTGAAATTACGGTCATTGCGGTGTATCAGTTCGATATCGTTTCTTTTCTCTGGCTCAATGTGATCGGTGCGGCGGCGGTCATTTTATTTTCTTCCATCGGGTTATTGTTTTATAAGCCGAAAGCAGTACATTCGTAAACGAAAAAGAATAATATAAAAAGCCTGTTTACATTTTGGCAGAAAACCAAAGGCTCACGCAAAGTATGGTGATGACGCAGATATCTACGCAAAAAAAATCTGCCAAATCTGCCCGATCTGCGAGCGTATTATTAGCATAAAGGGAACATCAGCCTAAGAACAGGTAAAAAATATCATTCTGAAAATATACTTTGACAACAAACAAACAAATAAAGTGTTATGAAAACAATTTTTAAATCTGCTACCGTACTTGTTGCTGCGATGACGATTTCCGTAAACGCCTTTGCACAGGAAACTAAAAAACCGGCAAGTCCTCCAATGACGGCTACGGGAAAAATCAAAGATGCCGACATTACCATCAACTACAGCAGTCCTTCTGTGAAAGACCGCAAAATATGGGGCGACCTGGTTCCTTACGATAAAGTTTGGCGTGCAGGTGCCAATGAGGCAACGACTTTTGAAACAAGCAAAGACATTACCGTTCAGGGTAAAAAACTTCCTGCCGGAAAATACAGCTTTTTCCTGATCCCTAAAGCCAGCGGTTTGTGGACGGCCATCTTCAACAAAGAGCCAAAACAATGGGGCGCTTACAAATACGAACAGGCGAAAGATGCGTTGCGTGTAGATGTAAAAACAAAAGCGTTACCAACAACCCAGGAAGCGTTGGTGTACAAGATCAACAAAAACGGATTCACCATGGATTGGGATCAGATCTCTGTTCCTGTGGAGGTAAAGTAAGCTTGAATATGAAATTTGAAATCCCGGTTTTGCCGGGATTTTTTTTGATTATCTGTCAAGATAAGTATGTCAAATTTCATATGCTAAAATAGTAAGGCTGAAGAACACTAAACCCTATATTTTAGAGGGTTTTAATTATTTTTTAGAAGATTTTGATTTTACAACAGCATTCACTTTAATTCGACCATTATGTAATTTCTCAATTTCAAAATTACCATTAAAGGTGCTTATATTCGCTAACCTTAACAAATCTTGGTGAGAAAATTTATGATAAGGGTTAGAAATATCATTTCTTGTTTTAGAATTATATGTAATTTTCTTTAAAGACATTACCATGTATTATTCAAACAATCATACAACAAATCGTATGCCTGTTTTTGAGTATCCAAAGTTAAACAATAATCTTTCTTTCTTCTATTATTTTTTAACGCAACAATAGTATATTTATTATTCGTGTCGTTATATGTACAAGTTACTACATAGTTTTGTTTCTCCCATTTTTCGAGATTAGTGGTCTTTGAATATACCCAATCATCGCTATTATTTATTTTGCTTAAATCATTCAACATTTCTAAAACTGAATCATATCTTTCATTTGGATCAGCCTTAAGTGCTTTTCTGATTACTTGTATAATACCTTTTGGTATATGTGGTAAAAAATAATTTCTAATTGGAAATTTTTCACGAATTAAATTATTGATAAAGATGCCATCATTGGTAACGCCCTTAGATGTAAAAGATTCATCTAATTGTTGAAAAAAGATGTCATCACCATTGCACATTCTAAATAAAGTTAATCCTGATTGATAAATATCAAATTTAATATTATGTGCTGGTTGTGAAAATAATTCTGGGGGCGCAAATTCTTTAGTTGTACCTCTGATATTAGCAAATCCATAGAACCCTAAGTATTCTGCTAATCCAAAATCAGATATAGATGCAGTATTAGTGTTGTCAATTAATATATTTTCAGGTTTGATATCATAATGTATTAATTGTTTTGAATGAATAAAGTTTAACCCTGAAAGGAATTGTAATGAATATCTAATTATTTCTCTGGATGTTAAGAATTTATCATCAATTATAGATTTCAGGGATCCTTTTGGATATAATGGCATGGCGAGATATATAAAATCATTATCTTGACAGCCATACATTACTTTTACAACATTATGGTGAGATGAGAAGTATAATTTTTGTGATTCTTCAAAATACTTATCAATATCAGTAAAATTACTTTTTGGAATCTTTTTAATTACAATTTCAGCATTTAATTGTGTGTCTATAGCTTTATATACAGTAGCTTCGCCGCCAGAGCCAATTCTGCTACCAAGTGTGAAATTTAATAAGGTATTTGTAAACATAATTAAAGATTTAGCGCAGCATTTGCAGTTAAAATAGTTTCTCTTTCTTCCAATGATAATTTATCCCAATTGATTTCTGTTGGGATATTCTCATAATGTAAGTCTGCTTGTGCATATTTCTTAAACTCATCCCTTTTAATTCCTAAAAGTGATGTAAATTCTGCAATTTGTCCAGCTTTATATTTTTCTACGTTAGAACTTGCAATCGTTTCTTGTAAGACACCCTCTATATAGACCCTCTCATTTATTGTACTATTGAAAGTTATACCAAATTCACAAATTCTTATTATTGCCTTCTTAACCCCGTATTGAAGAAGAATATCCAATATTGTATTACGAACAAAGTTTAAAGCTTCTGGCCAATTAAGTGCTAATGGTATTTTTAAATGTGTAATGTCAACGTAGTTAAGTGAGCCATCTGGTAACTCTTCTAGAATGCAATAATAAATCTTACTATTAGATTTTACTCTTAAACCGATTACTGTCATGAAATATTTGTTATTAGTTTTTTCAAATATAAAAATATTTTTCACATCGGATTTACGGTTTTCCGTAAAGATTATTATTATACTGCTTCTTCTTCTAAATTTATATTTTCCTAATAATTTCCTGATTTTCATCAACCTGTTTTTCTATATTTTCTTGAACAGTTGTAAAAGTCGAATTTTCTAATTTTCTGCGATGAATTCTTTTAATGATTTCATAATATTGAATTTATAGTATATATGTATTGTATCTAATAATGATGGCTTTTCTGTTAATTTAGTTATTGTAAAATACTTAAACAAAATGAATGATATTAATTGACAATTAATAAATTTACAGTAAAATAATAAACTAATACTATGAATCGTATAATATTAATTGGAAATGGTTTTGACTTAGCTCATGGAATGAAAACAAGTTATGGCGATTTTATTGACGATTATTGGATGACAAAAAAACAAGATATGTTTGATAATCACATAGGTGAAAAATATCAAGATGACTGCATATCAATTGATAGGATACCTAATGCAAGATTTGTTGACAGTGAAAATGATTACCAAAATATTCTGAGAAGTTTAAGCAGTATTGGTCAAAAAATAAGCTATAAGAATGAGTTTTTTAATCTTCTTAACAAAAATAAATCAACATTAAATTGGGTCGATATTGAAAATGATTATTACCTTTTGTTAAAAGCTTGCTATAAAAAACCATCAAAATATACCATAACAAAATTAAATAAAGAATTTGCTGTTATAGAATCTTTACTAGAAAAATATTTGACAAAAGTCCAACAACAATTTTCTATAAGTTTCCCAATTTCTGCTGAAGATATTAGTTTTAGAAATTCAATCAATGAAGTTATATATTCTGATTTTAATTTGAGAGATTTTTCAGAAGCTACTATTAATCAATTGACAGAAGAAATTTTTCAGAAATTTCATTCTAATATTAAAGATTTAGAAAAGGGTCATATTGATATTGAAGACCTTAATTTAAATGAAAGAGAAAGTAGATTACATATTGCTTTAAGCAATATAAGTGATAAGAAAAAAAAAATAAAAGAATTATTAACTTCTAATTCGTCACTAAATTATTTTCGATATAGACCAAGCGAAGTGTTATTTCTAAATTTTAATTATACTTCAACTGAAAACTTTTATGATAGTAGACCAACTGATAGAGAATTTGGCAATGATATATCAACTGATGTAATTCACATACACGGAATTTTAAATAATAAAACTGATAACAAGATAATTTTTGGCTTTGGAGATGAAATAGATAAAGATTATTTAGAAATAGAAAATCTTAATGACAATGAATATTTGCAAAATATTAAATCAATGAAGTATCTTGAAAGTGATTCTTATAAAAAATTATTGGAATTTATTAACTCAAATAATTATCAAGTATTTATATTTGGTCATTCTTGTGGTATTTCTGATAGAACTTTATTAAATACTTTATTTGAACATAAAAATTGCAACTCAATAAAACCATATTACCGACTTAAAGACGATGGAAAAGACAATTATAGTGAAATGATTAGAAATATTTCGAGAAATTTTACAGATAAGGCATCAATGAGGGATAAAGTTGTAAATAAAGAATATACAAATGCACTATTTAGATAGTAAAATGGAGAACACAATGTTCTCCATTTTTATAGCTGTAATGTTGTTTACTTAACTTGGTATTAACTAATATATCATTATCAATTATAATTACTTATAATAGGTGAAGAATATAAATACTGTTTGTAGAAGTTTATAAAACCCCAACTCTCGTCAGGATTCTTAATATATTTACTTTAAAGCCCAGCCATTTCAAAAAATTTAGATAATTTAATATTTTGGGCTTCACATATTCTCATGATGGTAATTAAACTGATCTGATAATTTTCATCTTCCCTAATTCTTCTTACCGTCTTTTCATCAATATTATTTTCATTAGCAAATTGGCTGTTATTGTTCATAGGAATAACCCATTTATCCCTTATAAATTCAACGATCTTTCTATTTGCAATTTCCATAGAAACAAATAAAAGCGTAATTCTGTAAAACAATTCGGACTGAAATCCGAATTGTGGCAAATTTTTATTACATTTGCAAAGTCCGCTATCAAAAAAACCCAAAGAAAAAAACACCCATGAAAAAAAACAAAAACTTCGAATCCCGTTTCTGGTCCGGCCGGAACAAACATTCCGCATTGGCGCTGATGGAAGTATTTTTCCAGTTCCATGACCTGGTCACCGCCAAAGAACGGCTCCATCACATCATACAATACGCTGCACAAAAGAAAACCCGTATCCCGGAAGATCCTTCCGTTGTCTTTCACTTTCACCAGTCGTTGAGGTCGTTTATTCGGGCAGGGTGGTGCCTTCAAAAGAAATGCAGGAAATGGCGGGTTCATACACTTCCGGAACAAAGCAGTCCGCTCTTGCAAAGTTCACTGTCGGAAGAAGAATACCGCAATCCGGCAAAAGTTTTCCAAAAAGCTTTTAAAGAATACGATCTTGAGGAATTCGGGGAGTTCCTGTCGGAAGTCGTACATTTCTCACTCGGCACGTTCAATAATACTCCGGAGCGAAATATCGTAGGTCCGTATCTGCACCTCACCAAAATGCTGGATGCATCATGGCTCATCCTCGAGAGAAAAAACAGCAAAAAAGAATCTTCCATCTAAGCTCTGTTTTACAACGCCTGCAATACTATCCATGTTGGATTCTGGTGTGCTTTACCATGCTAAACAGCTTCTGTATTCTGTTAAAAATTACTATAAAAGCACATCCATCAGTGTGTTAATGCGGTCATTGTCTTTGCACTCAATTAATAATCTGCTCATTATCATTTCATTTTTTCTGAAAACTTTAGATACCACATAGAACCATAATTATGGCGAAACCCGTAATGGCGGTCTCTGTTTTGCTGTAAGTACTGCAACACCAATAAAAAAATATAATATGTTAGCAATGAATTTTCGCGGACCCTTCCGCGTACGGGCAGACCATAATATGCCCGAACCGAAAATAGAACATCCTGAAGACGCTATTGTGAAGGTATTGAGATCCTGCATCTGCGGATCGGATCTGCATCTTTATCACGGACTGGTTCCCGATACACGAACAGGAACTACTTTTGGCCATGAGTTTATCGGAGAAGTGGTTGAGATCGGCTCTTCCGTACAAAACCTGAAAGTGGGCGATAAGGTAATGGTTCCTTTTAATATTTCCTGCGGTAAATGTGCTTTCTGTAAACAGGAATTGTATGGCAACTGCCATGAATCTAATCCGATGGCCACTGCAGTAGGCGGTATTTTCGGATATTCTCATACGGCCGGTGGTTATCAGGGCGGACAGGCAGAATATGCCCGCGTTCCTTACGCAGATGTAGGCCCAACCGTCATTCCCGACTGGATGGATCCCGATGATGCCGTGCTTCTTACCGATGTCGTTCCAACAGGATATCAGGCGGCAGAAATGGCAGGAATTCAGAAAGGCGATACGGTAGTGGTTTTCGGAGCCGGACCAATCGGTATTATGGCAGCAAAATCAGCATGGCTTTTCGGAGCCGGAAGAGTAATCGTGATTGACGAGCTGGAATACAGGCTTGATTTCGTGGCGAAATATGCTCAATGTGAAGCTTATAATTTTAACAGCATCGGCGACCCGGTGGTTTTCATAAAAACACAAACCGATTCTCTGGGTGCGGATGTCTGCATCGATGCTGTGGGCTGCGAGGCAAAAGGAAATCTTATGAATACCATTATGGGAACCAAGCTGCTTTTACAGGGTGGTTCTACCACGGCGCTCCATTGGGCGATTAATTCTGTGAAAAAGGGCGGAATTGTTTCTATTGTAGGGGTTTACGGCCCTACGGATGCTTTGGTGCCGATAGGAAATGTGGTGAATAAAGGAATCACGATCCGGGCTAACCAGGCCGCGGTAAAACGCAACCTGCCAAAGCTGATTGAGCACGTAAAAAACGGAATTCTCAATCCGAAAGCGATCATTACCCACCGTGTTCCGATGGAAGAAGTAGCGGATGCCTACCATATATTTTCAAGAAAGCTTGACGGCTGCATAAAGACTGTGCTTATTCCGCCAACCGCTTAAAAGTTTTAACCTAAAAAATAGTACAACATGATTACAGACGAAACAAAGCCTTCCGACTTTAAAAAAAGCGAACAGGCAGATTATACGCATATAAAAGGGTGGGGAATCGATGCCGATCCTGAAAACGACCCCGTTTATCCCATGAAAAAACGAACCAATGAAGAACATGAAGGTTATTCCTGGCAAAGACCGGAACAGCAGCCTGAAGAGGTTGAAATTTTAAAATCCGTGGAACGTCCCAATTTAACAGCAGCTTTCGGAACGGCTTCACCGCCGGAAGGACTTAATGGAGAGATCAGGAAATTTGCTTTTAAATACAGTGAATCCAGCTATGGAAGATGGCTTCCGCTGGTATTGGCAGACCGTATCGGCGCTATAGAAGGGATTATTGAAGACCTGAAAAAAGGTCATGTTCCCAACATTTTTGCCGAACGCGGCTGGGGAGCCGAATGGAAATACAACAGAAAGAATTTTCTCCTTAAGATTGCTGCGGTAGCGGCTGTAACTGCCGTTACCATAAGTGTGCTGTCGGCGAAAAAGAAAAACAAAAACTGATGTACATGAGGCTGTTTCAAAGTGTCATTCTGAACGAAATGAAATGTAGTGAAGAATCTGATTATTGATTTTTATAGATTCTTTGCTGCTCTCAGAATGACAAAAATTTATTTGTTTGACTTTTGGGACAGCCTCGTTTTTAATTGTAAAATCGATTTAATACTACTTCGTCCATATCTGCAGGACATTCTGGAAGTGGTACTGCTTAAAATAATTATGTTAAAAAAATCAATGACTGAAAAGCAACTGAAAATCCGGCAGCAGGCATTCGCACTAAGTATCTGTACTATCGTATTCATGATCGTTTACAATCTTTGCACATGGCATGCGACTTCTTTGGAAAATTTACCATCATTTACTTTTGAATTCGAGAGATCAATCCCATTTATTCCTTTGTCAATCATTCCGTATATGGCGAGTGGCGTTTTCTTCTGCCTCGTATTTTTTTCATGTAAAAATAAGCATCAGCTAAAAATACTAACATGGAGAATGCTTTTTGTAACGATGGTTGCCGGAATATTTTTCATAATCTTTCCTTTACAGTTTTCATTGACAAAACCGGAAGTATCCAACACCATCCTGAATCTTCCTTTCTCTTTTTTACAAACCTTTGATTCGCCCTTTAACCAATCGCCTTCGCTGCATATTACGTTTGCTTTTATATTCTGGTCGGTATTTAAAGACCTTACCAAATGGCGTACTTTCTTACTGGTCTGGCTGATTCTTCTGGGAATTTCAACATTGACGACCTATCAGCATCACGTCGTTGATCTACTAACCGGAGCCATTCTTGCGCATATCAGCTTTATCATCATTCCTTACCGAAAAAGCGATCGCAAATACCGAAATTGCTGGATGGCAAACTATTATTTTTTAGCGGGCTGGATCTTCATTGCAGCGGCTTTATTGTTTCATCAGTACTTCGGAACCGAAGGATTACTATTTTTACTGCCTGCATTATTCACAATGATAATTGGTTATCTTTATCAAAAAAATATAGCTATTGTTTTTCCGTTTATGATAACTGTGAAACAAAATATTCGTCAGTCCGGTGAAAATTAATCTCAGTTAATCTTTCTAAAATCCGATAGCCGGTTTAAAATACAGACTATTTTTAATATTTTATGATTACAATGAACTGCATTTTAAAAAAATTCAAAGCTTTGGAAGTGCCAAGTGGTTTTTATTTACCCAATGAATAATCTGTGTAGTGATTTCACTACATGAAATTTCTTTTTTCAGCTACAGATAAACATTTATTGCTGCCGTAGATTTGTAGTGTTCAAAGAGAATAATTAAACAAGAATAAAAAAAATAATATTACTGTCATGACAAAGCAAATAACAATGACAGTTGTGTAATAAATAGAGTATGACAATCTTACAGTTGTTTTAAATTTTTTAAAAATAATTTCTTGCAAAATAAGTATATAAAAATAATTTTATGAAAAAATTTTTACCGTACATCGCTGTACTTACCTTTTTAACAGTTTTATCTTGTCAGAATGACGAAAACGACTTTCAGGATCAACAGGAAACTGGTCCTATTTTGAGTTCTGATGCTGGTGCATTAAGCAAAAGAATTGACTTTGGAAACGCCGGAGTATTGGATATGAAGCCAGGTTCCGGTGGAAAAACCGTAACGGCAGGTAATTTCCCCCTGGTATTGGTAGCTGAAGTAGCACCGCCGGTTTACAACGGGAAAACCCTCAGAGCAACACATGTTACGGTAGAAGGAAATTATGCCTATGTTTCCTACAACACAGAAGGAGAAACCTATCTTGGAGCCATCGAGGTTTTGAATATCACAAATCCGAATGCTCCACAGCTTGTAATGCAGGCCATTCTTCCGGATACGGATGTAAGTTCGGTACGATATGATAACGGTAAATTATATATTGCAGGGGCGAGAGATATTTATGCTTCAGGAGCATCTTCGCCTGCTTTTGTAGGAAGCATGACGCTTAACGGCGGTATGCTTACCAACTCCCTTCAGCAGACTGTTCTTACCGGTAAAGTAGGAACGGATGTTACTGCAGGCAGTTCCAAATACTATGCAGTTTCTGGTGCGACGGGTGTTTTGGCACAGCTTAATAAAAGCAGTCAGCAGGTTGAAATGTCTATTCCTCTTAACGATCTCAGAGCATTGGGATATAACAACAATAAAATTGTTGTACTGAGCGGAACGGAAGGGGTGAAAATCTATGACGCAAACGGTCTTAATTTAATCACTTCTTTCTCAACTTCTGCGGATGTGGCAGAAGCCAAAAGAACAATAGATTTTATCGACGGAAAATTATTGGTGTCGGAAGGATATAACGGAGTAGGAGTTTATAATTTGACTTCAGGTACAAAACTTCAGAAACTTTCCTTACCAGCACAGGTTCCGGGTGTTAATCCTTCGGATATCGTAAGCAACGCCGTATCCGTAAATTCAGGAAGAGTATTTGTAGCCAATGGTGGAGCCGGTCTTTATGTTTATACGACAAACAATACTCAGCTTAGCCTTTTGGGTTCGCTTGATTTAACAGGCTCATCGAACTTTGTAATGAGTAAAGGGGAATATATCTTCGTGGCAACAGGAACGGGAGGTTTGAAAATTATAAAAACGGTAGCTCCTGAAAGTGGCGCTCCCAACTGTTCCGGCTATGCAGTTTACAACGGAAGTGATTGGCTGAATGTAAATTCCGGGCAAACACTGGAATATTCAGGAACAAAGAGCCTTCAGGGAATCAATGTAAACCAGAAACTTACCTGGTGTGGCGCATTAACCGCTTCTCAGGCAGTTAACCTGAACAGCAATTCAACATTCAATATGTACGGGCAATTTTATCAGGGTACCCAAAACAATCCGTGGAATTCTCTTAATATCAACAGTGGAGCACTCCTTAACCTGAAAGGCAACCTTACAGCCTACGGACACATGATCCTTAACAGCAACGCCAACTGGAAAATTGAAGGGAACGTAACCATCTTCGGAAACCTTACGATTAACCAGGGATCCAAGATTGAATTTATAGGAACAAACTCAACCATTACCATTCACGGAACAGTTACCAAAAACGGTACTTCAACCATCACCGGAACATTTACGGATGTGAAAAATAAATTGTAATGCTTAATAAATAAATCTTACATGATTTTAAATATTGTAGTCTTATATAATTAAATTTCAATAGCCATTTCGATCGAAATGGCTATTGAAACTAAAAAAGTCGCTATTTTTATAATGAATTAAATGTTATGATGGATAATGATTTTATTTATTTAGATTACAACGCAACAACTCCGGTTGATTCCAGGGTATTGGATGCCATATTGCCTTACTTTAATCAGTTCTATGCAAATTCAGGAAGCTCCCATCTTTTCGGGCTTACGGTAAAAGAAGCGGTGGAAAATGCAGCAGAAGAAGTAGCGGAGCTTATTGGCGCAGATTCTAAAGAAATTATCTTTACGTCCGGAGCTACTGAATCTGTAAATCTTGCGTTAAAAGGATTTAAAACAGATACCAATAAAAACCATATCATTACAGTTACCACAGAGCATAAAGCCGTTTTAGACACTTGTTCGCAGCTCGAAAGAGATGGATTTTGGGTTGATTATTTAAGTGTTGACCATTTGGGAAATATTAATCTTTCTGAGCTGGAATCTCTGATCACTGAAAGAACTTTGATGGTCTGTATCATGTTGGTTAATAACGAAACAGGAGTCATTCATCCCATCAAAGAAATTGGCGAAATCATTCACCGAACAGATGGTTATTTTTTTTGTGATGCAACGCAGGCAATAGGGAAAATACCGGTTGACGTAAAGGATCTTAATATTGACCTGATGGCTTTCTCTGCCCATAAATTTTACGGACCGAAAGGTGTAGGCGCACTTTATATATCATCTGCCGTTAAAAATAAGATGCAATCGCAGATTCAGGGAGGGGGGCAGCAGAATAATCTGAGAAGCGGAACGCTAAATGTACCGGGAATTATCGGATTGGGAAAAGCAGCCGAAATCGCACTTATGGAGATGGAAAAAGATGCGCAAAAAATTAGAATGCTAAGAGCCCATCTTGAATATGAATTGCTGAAAATTCCTGAGACGTTTATCAATGGAGATCATTCTGCAAGAATTTTTAATACTACAAATATTTGTTTTGAAGGTATTAATTCGGAAGAGCTGATTTTATCCTTGGGAAATATCTGCATTTCAAGCGGTTCTGCCTGTAATGCCGTTACAACCAAGCCTTCTCATGTCCTTCAGGCAATGGGAATGAGTGACGCGAATGCATTATCTTCCATACGATTCAGCATAGGGAAATACACTACACTTTCAGAAATTGAAACCGCTGTAGAAAAAATAGAGAAAACACTTCTTCTCCTGAGAAATAGATAATTAGTGAGTTTGAAAGAACAACGCAAAATATTGATAGGAATGGGCTTTAGCCCACTTTAATGATTAAGATGGAAAATTGGCTTTAGCCAAAACTTATACTTGATTTCGGATGGTTAATTTTAATTTGGGATCTTTACATCGAGCCGAAGCCTAATATAATTGATAAAATACAACATTTTGACTATCAATTAATTTTTAATCTTTTTTATATTGAACTTAAGTTAGAATTAAATTTCATTTGTAACTTCTACATAAGATTGTTTAAAGTAAAAGAATTTTGCTCCTTTAGGAGCAGAATCTGTGTAGATAAGAATACATCCATCAATCAATCCGTAGGATTGATATCTATAATACGATAATATCCTAAAGATAGCGTTCCTACGGAACGCCAAACATCTTCCGAATATGGTGTCTACACAGATAAAACTCCATGGAGTTTTTTAACTATTTACTTTTAGCTACATAGAAATGAAACTCAACATCGTTAATGTCGGTCTCCATTCTTCACAGAAAATACGTGTAAAATCTGCGGAAACAGTGCCTGGAAATATTCTTTTACCGCACCGGAAGATCCGGGAAACGTTAAAATCAGTATGTCATCAGAAAATCCGGCAATTCCTCGGGAAAGCATTGAGGTTTTCACACGATCCTGTCCGTAGTTTCTTGCCGTTTCCATAATTCCCGGAATTTCTTTGGTAATGAATGGCAAAACCGCTTCCGGAGTAACATCACGATCCGAAAGGCCCGTTCCGCCTGTAAAAACAAGAAGATGACAGCCTTTATTTTTAAAAAATTCTATCTTTTCCTGAATGGCAGAAACATCATCCGGAACCACTGAATAATCAACCTTGCTGATTCCCTGGTTTTTAATCGATTCAACCAAAAGTTTTCCGGAAGTATCATTTTTAATTCCCTGAGATACAGAATCACTGCAAACAACAACTGCGGCAGTAAGATTTTCCGTTTCAATATTTTTCTGACTGCTTTTTCCCCCCTGCTTTTCCAAAAGCCGGATATTGGAAATCTCAACATTTTTATCGATAGGTTTCAGCATGTCATAAATTACCAGAGCAGCTACAGAAGCGCCATGCATTGCCTCCACCTCAACGCCGGTCTTATAAATGGTATGAACTTCAACGGTGATGTTGATATTCAAACCATTCATTTCATAATTAATGGCTGCAAATTCCACAGGCAAAGGATGACAATCCGGAATAACATCGCTGGTTTTTTTTATCGCCAGTAAAGCGGATGCTCTTGCAAATTCCAGAACGTTACCTTTCGGGACGGTTCCGTTTTGTACGGCTTCTACCGTTGAAACAGCCGAAGTTTTTATGGTAGCCGAAGCAATTGCTTTTCGCAGGCTAAAGGTTTTAAACGTAATATCTACCATGTTTTATTGGTTTATTTTCCATTGATGCGTTTCATCTTCAAAAATTTCCCTGCCCCAGATCGGAAGTTCTTTTTTGATGCGTTTAACGACTTCGTTGCAGGCTAAAGTTGCTTCGTTACGATGTTTGGATGAGGTAAACACAAAAAGACATATTTCTCCTGCATTCACAATGCCTAAACTGTGATAAATATGCATGCAGGTAAGATTGTATTTAGCAAAAATTTCTTCCCGTATCGTTGCCATTTGAGTAAGGGCTACATCTTCATAAGCCGTATATTCTATGGCTTTCACTTTCTTATTGTCGGTTTCATCTGCGCGGATCTGTCCCAGAAAAATCTGATGGGCTCCAATTTCCGTTTTTGTGGCATGTTTGGTAATGCTTTCCGCGATGAATAAAGGTGAAATAGGGCTGTTCTGAAATATATTTTTAATCTTATTCATGAGTTTCTTTGTTTAGATGATTGATTCCGCCTTCCAGATGACTGATGCTGTATTCCGTTCCTAAAATTCCCTGTAAAATTTTTGCCCCGGTTATGCTCCTTTTACCTGATTGACAGACCACAATGATATTCCGATTTTGAATCTGACCGGAATTTTCCTTTAACTGAGATAAAGGTATTGAAATGTAAGGAAGATCAAGCTTTGGCTGTTCTTCCGGTTCACGAACATCAAGCACGACGGTATCAGGAAGGATTGCTTTTTGATTAAATTGTAAAGGAGAAATATTTTTAATTCCGCTGTATTCTACTCCGCAGTGAAGCTGGTAATTCATGTTCTCAAATTCTTCAATGCTGTAAGGAATATTTTTATCCGTTAAATTCATCGAAGGAATTTCAAAAACAGCAGTCTGATAATTCAGAACATTGATGGTCATTAATTTATTGGCTAATGCTTCGCCGATTCCTGTAATCAATTTAATTGCTTCTGTCGCCTGTAACGTTCCAATTACTCCGGGTAACACGCCCAAAACGCCTGCCTCATTGCAGTCCGGAACTTCTCCAGGTTCAGGTGGTTCCGGAAAAAGATTTCGGTAATGGGTGGCAAACCCTTCTTTACTTCTGATATTAAAAACGGCAACCTGGCCTTCATATTGATAAATTGCTCCGAAAACTAAGGGTTTTTCCAAAATCCTGCATGCATCATCAAGCAAATACCTTGTCGGAAAATTGTCGGTACAGTCTATAATTACATCATATTCGGAGATTATATTAACTGCATTTTCGGTGGTAATCCGCGTGGAAATACTGTTGAATTGCACTTCGGGATTCATAGCGCTTAATCTTTCAAAAGCTGCTTCGGTCTTCAGTTTTCCAATATCATCCGAAGTATAGAGAATCTGCCTGTGTAAATTGCTTAATGAAACATGATCTTCATCCACAATGCCTATATTTCCGACTCCTGCTGCCGTTAGATATAGGAGAACCGGGCAGCCTAAACCACCAGCTCCAATCACCAGCACTCTTGCGGATGTAAGTTTACGCTGAGCTTCGATGCCGAAACCCTGTAATTTGATTTGTCTGTCGTATCGTTCTGAATTTAACATAATTTATCCTCCTGAATAAGGTGGCATTAAGGCTACCACATCATTATTTTGTAAAGCCGTGTTTTCTGAAATGATTTTCTGATTCACCGCAATTTTCAATTTTAAATCTTTCAATTGGGGAAATTTTTCTATCAGCTGATTGAGCAGTTGATCGGTATTTTCCGCTTCCGCTTCAAAATCCGGACCTAAAATTTCTTTCAGTCTGCCGAAGCTTATTATTTTTACAGTACTCATTCATTTACTTTTTTTAGCTGCATTGGATTATCTTCAGTTATTTAAATGGTGCTTGATATTAATTTATAGGAAGCCATTAAAAGTACAACAGCAAGTACATATTTCAGGCCGTTCTGATTCAGTTTTTTTGAAGCTAAATAAGCACCAAGCAATCCTCCTGTAAATGCACAGATGATGTACATCCACATATCGCTGGTAAAGGCGATCTCTTTGGTGAACATTCCTCCTAAACCCGCCACGGAATTAACAAAAATAAAAGCTGCGCTGATTGCGGCAGTCTGTTTTTGGTTCGTCCATTTCAGTAAAATAAGAACCGGAGATAATAAAATTCCTCCGCCAATGCCGATCATTCCTGATAATAAACCGATCACACCTCCAAATAACAAAGATAAATAGATTTGGGGATCTTTCAGCTCGCTGTCTTCCGGACTTTTAAAAAAGAAAAAACGGAAAACAGGAAAAAGTAATAAAATACCTAAAATACGTTTGTATAGTGTATCTTCAATATGAACCATTCCACCCAAAAAAGCAAGAGGAATGGATGCCATAGCAATCGGAATAAAGATCCGGAGTTTGAAATGCCCTCCGCGATAATATTGTATAAAAGAAGTGAGTGACACAAACAGATTAAGCACCAATGCAGTTGGTTTCATCTCTTTAGGAGCGATACCGTATAAAGCCATTAATGCCAGATAACCGCTTGCACCACCGTGCCCTACTGCCGAATATAAGACTGCGATAACAAATAAAATCAGATAAAAAAATTCAACATTCATTATTTGATCTTTACTTTAATAGTATAATTTCAATCTCATCATCTTTTTTACAGCCTTCCGAATTTTCAGGTAAAATCATCAGGCAATTGGCTTCTGCAAAAGACTGGAGACGATATGATTCCTGCGCATGAAGTGGCGTCACTTTTCCGTTTTCATACGTTGCTTTTAAAAAATGCGTAAGACCGGGTTTCTTTCCATACGAAGAAGTGGAAGTTGCATTGGTTCTTTCCGTAATCGCCGGACGTTTAATCATTTTTGAAAGTAATGGCGCAATATATAAATAAAAACACGTTAATGCCGATGACGGATTTCCGGGTAATCCGAAAATAAGTTTTTCTCCCTTCGTTCCGAAATAGAAAGGTTTTCCGGGTTTTTGCCGGATTTTATGAAATTTCTGCTCAACGCCGCATTGTTTCGTGGCATCAATTACAAAATCATAATCGCCGACACTTACGCCGCCCACCAAAATCACAATATCTGTTTTGGAAATGGCCAGATGCAGCATTTTTCCAACTTCTGAAGGATCATCTTTTACCCAAAAACTTTTAATGGTAGTAATTCCACACTGTTTTAAAACACTTTCCAACTGATAGGAATTGGATTCGAAAACCTGCCCGAAGCCTAAATTTTCTCCTGGCCGCACCAGTTCGTTGCCCGTAAGAATTAACGAAACCGACGGGGCTGTAAAAACCTTTACTTCCGTACATCCGATTCCGGCAAGATATCCGATGGCAGCAGCCGAAAGATAACTTCCTGAACGTATTGCCACATTGTCTTTTTTTGCGTCGCTTCCGGCATTTCGTACGTGCAGCCCTTTTTCGAGCTCATTATCATTTACGGTAAGATATCCGTTTTCTATCAAGACTTTTTCCTGCATAACAACCGTGTCTGCGCCGATGGGAAGGGGAGCTCCGGTAAAAATACGACAGGCATTTCTTTTTTCGAGATGAAATTGTTTTGTAGAACCCGCCTGCATTTCGCCTGAAATTTTCAGCTTTAAATCTTTATCTTCAAAACGGATCGCATAGCCGTCCATTGAGGACTGGGAAAAATTCGGGATATCATATTTTGAATAAATATCTTCTGCGGTAGTGTGTCCGAATGCTTCTTTCAAAGGAAGAATCCGGGTTTTTCTTTCCGGAATATTTTGTCCGATTATTTTTTTTGCTTCCTTTACGCTTATCATGGTTGGGTTTTTAAATGATTGTAATCTGATGGAGTATCAATGTCAACAGCACCTTTTTCAAATTCAAAAGGTTCCACATCGTTCATATTCTGCTGAATGATCTTTTTAGCGCCCTGTTCACCGGTAAGTTCCATTAACGGTTTAAAATATTTCTTGGAAAATAAAACAGGAACGCCCAATGTATCGGCATATTTTGTGACAACAATTTCCTTTCCCGAAGTTTCCTGTAACTGAAGCATTTTTGAAAATAAATCACTCGTAAGATAAGGCTGATCGCATACCGAAATGAAACATCTTTCCATTTCCGGAAATAGAACGGACAGTTTTTTCATTCCTGTCTGTATGGAGGAAGCCATTCCTGATTCCCAGTTTTCATTGATAACGATGTGTATATTTCTATTTTTAATGACAGAAGCTATTTCATGATGACAGGCTCCGAGAACCAAAACGATTTGATTCGGATCAAATACTTCTAAAGCAGTATCAGTTATTCTTTCCAACAATGTTTTTCCCTGATATAACAAAAGCTGTTTCGGAGATCCCATTCTTGAAGAATTTCCGGCTGCCAATACTATAATTCCTGTATTTTTCATTATCCGCCAATATTGATCATGCTTCTGTTCTCAATGATGGAAGCATTTATTTTTTCAAATTGTTCATTCAGTTGTCCGCCTTGTGTTTTTGCTTTAGACCAGATGGCAGATTCTATAATCGGTAAAATATCTTCACCGTTTCGTAAAGGCGTAAGAAGATCGGTTTCTTTTTTTGAAAAGAGACAGTTCTTTAATTTTCCGTCTGCGGTAAGCCGGATTCTGTTGCAGCCGCTGCAAAACGGTTCGCTCATTGTACTGATAATGGAAAAACTTCCTTTATGACCATTAATGCTGAACTGTTTCGCGGTATCATGAAATCCAATTGGGAGCGGAATAAAATCAAATTTTTCTCTGACAATATCCAGAATATCTTTTTGTGTCATCACTTGGTTGCTGCTCCATCTGTTTCCGCTGAAAGGCATAAATTCTATAAAGCGCACTTCAACAGGATGATCTTTTGTAAAAGCTATAAAATCTGAAATTTCATCATCATTAATACTTTTCATGGCAACAACATTAATCTTGGTTTTGATGTTATGCTGCAGTAAAAGATCAATATTTCTGAGGACGCGGTCAAAATAATCGCGGCGGGTAATTTTCAGGAATTTTTCCTTCTGTAAAGTATCAAGGCTTATGTTGATGCTCTGAAAATCTGACTGAATAATTTCGGGAAGCATATCATCAATTCGAATTCCATTCGTGGTACATGTCAATTGTACAGGTAGTTTTCCCAAATTTCTGATGATCTTTGCCGCATCTTTTCTCACGAACGGTTCACCTCCGGTAAGTCTGATTTTATTAACACCATGCTTTACAAATAATTGGGCAATGGTATCAATTTCATCCGCCTGCATCAGTTTTGAATGCGGTGTAAAATCATAATTTTCTTCCGGCATACAGTAAAAGCAGCGCAGGTTGCAATTGTCCGTTAAAGATATCCGAAGATAATTATGGGTTCTCCCGAATTGATCTGTTAGCATAATTCTTTATATACTGAGAATATCAGTATGTATTTTTTCCGGCTTATCGCGTAATGATGAGCCTTTTCTTCCGCTTAAGACCGCTTTGATCTCTGCAATTACGGAAATGGCTATTTCTTCCGATGTCTCTGCACCAATATCTATTCCAACCGGCCCAAAAAGTTTATTTAATTCTTTTTCTCCGACCGTAATTCCTGAATTTTTAAGATCATCCATCATTCTGTTGAATCTTGTTTTCGGTCCCAGTAATCCGATATATTGCACAGGTTGATGAATGATGAGCTTCAGCAAAGCGAGATCATAATTATAATTGTGAGTCATCATCACAAAAATCGTTGTCTCATCAATTTTTATGGTCTTCATGATTTCTTCGGGTGTTGTGAGCAATACCTCATCTGCAAGAGGAAATCTTTTTTTCAGGGCATGTGTTGCTCTTCCGTCTGCAACTATTGTTTTCCAGCCTAAGATGGAAGCCGTTTCTACCAAAGGTTTAACATCGTTTCCCGCTCCTGCAATAATCAGTGTGGTCTGTGGCGGAACATATTGCAGCAGAATTTCATTCGACGAAATCTGAGTCAGTATATTTTGTTTTTTTTCTAAAACTTCTGAAGAAAACCGATTCAGTTCAATTTCTGAAATACAACATGAGTCCGATATTATTGTATTTTCCTCTTTTATCAATCCGACAGTTCCGGTCTGTTTATTTCTTTTTTCCAGTGAAAATAGGGTAATAATAACAGATTCATCTCTTTTTTCCGTTGTTTTCTCTAAAAGGGAGATGGGATTTTGAGGTGAATTTTCATCAATATACTCAAAAAGAATATGCACGATTCCATTACATCCCAACTGAACGCCAAATTCCAGATCATCAGGATTACTGGTGTCATAGGTAATGAGCTTATTGTTTTTCTGATGAATGGCAAGTAAAGCTTTTCTCAAAGCATCACCTTCCAGACATCCGCCGCTGATGGCACCCGTAAGCTGTCCGTCTTCCGTAACCAGCATTCTCGCTCCGGCCTGTCTGTAAGACGAACCTTGCACTTTTACAACTGTTGCCAGAGCAGCTTTTAATCCATTAACCTGCGCTATTTTATAAGCTTTTACAATATCATTGATCTCTTTCATCAGAATACATTTTTTATGGATTAATACTTGTCTTTAATTTTAAGTATGATTTTTGTTAAGATAAAATCATTAAAAAGTTATTATATATTCAAATTTACATAAATAATATCTGTTTTTTTAGAAGCTTTATTTAAAAGCTGCAATATTGGTATAAAAAACGATACTATGTATCAGTTTGTAATTTTATTTGATGATATTTGTTAAACTATATCCACATCCAATTATATTGATTAAAAACTAACTTATGGAATTAAAAGGACATTACAGCAGGAGAAGCTTCCTCAAAGTTTCCGGATTGCTTGCCGGTTTTATGGCTATTCCGTCTACGGTGAAAGCGTTTTATCAGGACGTAAAACAGTATCTTATTCCGAAGAAAAACGTATCCAGGCTTACTTTATCCATCAATAAAAAAAGTCATACCCTTTATGTTGATACGAGAACAACCTTATTGGATCTCTTCAGGGAACAGCTTAATCTTACCGGATCTAAAAAAGGCTGCGACCACGGACAATGTGGTGCGTGTACCATTCACATAAACGGAGAAAGAGCACTAAGTTGCCTTACTCTGGCGGCCATGGCTCAGGAAAAAGAGATCACAACCATCGAAGGTCTGGCAAACGGAGATGAGCTTCATCCGATGCAGAAAGCATTTATAGAATGTGACGGCTTCCAGTGCGGATATTGCACGCCGGGGCAGATTATGTCTGCTGTTGCCTGCGTCAATGAAGGACGTACAGGTTCTGTAGAAGAGATTAAAGAATATATGAGCGGCAATCTCTGTCGTTGCGGAGCGTATAACGGTATAGTTCAGTCCATTCAAAAAGTTGCAGCCAATGAGACCATTTAATTTTGAAAAAGTAAAATCCGCTGCTGAAGCTTCTTCCATGAAATCAGCAGTCAGCCAGTATATTGCAGGTGGAACGAATCTGGTAGATCTGATGAAAAAAAATATTGCCCATCCGGAGAAACTGATTGATGTTACCACAGCATTATCCGATGCAGTAAATCATCAGAATAACAGTTTGCAGATCGGTGCAATGGCAAGTAATAGCAAAGTTGTAAATAACAGAGAAGTTATTGAAAGATTTCCGCTGATTTCAAAAGCTATTCTGGCGGGTGCATCACCGCAGATACGAAATATGGCAAGTTCAGCTGGAAATTTGCTGCAAAGAACCAGATGTCCTTATTTCTATGATGTTACAACACCCTGTAACAAAAGAAAACCAAATAGCGGCTGTAGCGCCGTTGAAGGAGCCAACCGCATGAGTGCTGTTGCAGGATATAATAATCAGTGTGTTGCTGTTCATCCTTCCGATTTTTGTGTGGCTTTAGCTGCATTGGATGCAACCGTAACCGCACAGACAAAGGATCAGAAAGAAATTAAAATACCTTTTAAAGAGTTTCATAAACTGCCGGAAGATACACCGTGGCTCGATAACAATTTACCACAGGATGCGATAATAACGAATATAGAAATTCCGGATAATTCATTTGATAAGCATTCTGCTTATGTAAAAGTTCGGGACCGTACTTCATACGCATTTGCATTGGTTTCGGTTGCAGCAGCTCTGGATCTGGATGGGAAAAGAATAAAAAATGCGCGTCTGGCTTCAGGAGGTGTGGCACACAAGCCCTGGCGTTGGTTTGAAGCAGAAAAATTTCTGAGTGGGAAAAAAGCTACGGTAGAAACCTTCGAGGAAGCTGCGAAACTGGCAACCAAAGATCTGAAGCCCTTGTCTGAAAATGGTTATAAAATACCGATGCTTCAGGGCGCTATCGTAACCGCATTACAAAACTGTGTCAATCAATAAGGTTGGTGTATTAAAAAGTAACAATTATGGGATTACTCGAATTATTTAAAATCAAATCCAAAAGGCCCGAAGGACGTGTAGAAGGCATAGAAAAAGTTACCGGAATTGGTAAATATGCCGCTGAATACGAAGTTAAAAATATGTGTTACGCCGTATTGGTTAACAGCACAGTGCCTTCTGGTAGAATACAATCTATTTTTGTTGATAAAGCTAAGGAAGTGGAAGGTGTTATTGATGTGATCACCCATCTGCACAAACCCTTCGTTCCGGGTATGGCAACCGAAGAAAAAATCAAAGAATCGAAATTCGGATTGCCGGTATTTCATACAGATAAAATATTTTTTAAAGGACAGCCTATTGCAATGGTTATTGCCGAAACACTGGAAGATGCCACTTTTGCTGCATCGTTAGTAGAGGCTGAATACCAGAAAGATAGTTTTGCGGTTGATTTTGATTCTGCGAAAGAATCAGTTGCTTTAAAAGCTGAAGGAAAAGAACGTGGAAATTTTGACAGCTGGCAAAATGCACCGTTCGTAGTAGACCAGCAATACAATATTAAGGCAGATGTGCACAATCCTATGGAAATGCATGCCACTATTGCCCATTGGACAGGGAATGATACATTGAGGCTTTATGATAAAAACCAGGGCGTAAACAATGTCCAGAAGATATTTGCCAAATTATTTTCTCTCCCTGAAAAAAACATAGAGGTGTTCAGTGAATTTGTAGGAGGTGGTTTCGGATCAGGATTAAGAGTCTGGCCTCATGCTCTGGCTTCCGTGATGGCGGCAAAACAGGTTGGTCGTCCCGTAAAGCTGATGCTTACCCGTCCCCAGATGTTTGCGGCTACAGGATACAGGCCTGCCTCGTGGCAAAGAATAAAAATAGGATCAGATCCGTCTGGAAATCTTTCAGGAATCTTGCATCAGGCAAAGAACGAAACTTCAGTATATGAAAACTTTAACGACGGTATTACCCGTGTTACAAGATTAATTTACAAATTTCCGAATTTAAAAACAGAAGCAGCGAGTGTCCCTCTAAATTTAAGTACACCAACCTGGATGCGAGGTCCTGGTGACTGTACGGGAGTGTTTGCTTTAGAATCTGCTATAGATGAATTATCTTATAAGCTTAAAATGGATCCTGTAGCGTTGAGGTTAAAGAATATTTCACTGCAAAATCATCCTGATTCAAACCTTCCGTGGTCTACACATTTTCTCGATGAATGCATAAACAAAGGTGCTAAAATGATCGGATGGAATGCCAGAAAAGCAACTCCCGCTACTGTTAGTGATGGAGATTGGTATATTGGCTACGGAATGGCTGTCGGCATGTGGAATGCAGGAAGAAGAGAAGCAAAAGCCGCTATTATCATGCATAAAGATGGCAGTCTTGTTGTACAAACGGCAATGACGGACATCGGTACGGGAACAGGAACAGGAATGCAGAACATTGCCCACGAAATTACCGGAATTCCCAAGGAGAAAATCAATATTGAACTGGGAAATTCTGCGCTTCCTCCAGCGCCGAGCCAGGGTGGAAGTACAGGACTGTCTTCCGTAAGCGGAGCCGTCTATGATGCGAGCAATCAATTAAAACAAAAACTGGCAGAATATGCATCGTCATTTAATGAAAGCTTTAAAGGAGCTGCCCTGGAAAATATTCTTCTTTCAGATAAAAGCATCAGTTTAAAAAATAATTCAACTGTTTCTGTTTCTTACGAAGAACTGTTTGAAAAAAATAATCTGGATGAAATTCGTCTTGAAGTAGCTTCAAAACCGGGAAGCGAACGTGAGAAATTTGCCTTCTGTTCATCAGCGGCACATTTTTGCAAAGTCCGCGTCAATAAACGAACCGGAAAAGTAAAAATAGAAAAGCTGGTTGTGGTTGCAGATGGCGGAAAGATCATCAATAGCCAGGCGGCTGCCAATCAGATGTCGGGAGCCGCAGTTGGCGGTATCGGAATGACGCTCATGGAGGAAAATCAGATCGATGCAAAATTAGGTACCTTAATCGGAAATGATTTGGCTGGATATCATTTTGCCGTGAATGCCGATGCTCCGATTATTGAAGTCGACTTTATTCATAAACCTGATCCGAATATCAATCCCTCCGGAGCAAAAGGTCTCGGTGAGGTCGGAATTATAGGTACGGCTCCTGCAATAGCCAATGCTATTTATAATGCCATCGGTATACGGATGAGAGATTTGCCGATTACTCCTGATAAAATTTTAATGGCATTGTCACACAGATAGACTGCTGTTTAATATTTTATCATCATAATAAATATTCTGTATCTGAACGGTACAGAATATTTTTTGTTATGATCTGTATTCTTATTTAGATTGAATATATTTAAATCAATTTAAGGCTTTAATATACTTAACGGTTCTTTTTTTGTATCACTACCCATAACCAAATTACTGATCTATGTCAAATACCCAAAAACAATCTGTAACATTAAAAGTTAACGGAAAGGAACATCATCTTGAGGTACTTCCCTGGGTTTCACTGCTCGATGCTCTGCGAGAAAATCTGCATTTTACCGGAACAAAAAAAGGCTGCGATCATGGGCAGTGCGGCGCATGTACGGTTCTGATTGACGGCAAAAGAGTTTTGAGCTGCCTCAGTCTCTGCGTTATGAAAGCTGGTGCTGAAATTACAACCATAGAAGGGATTGCTTACGGTGAAAACCTGCATCCCGTTCAGAAAGCTTTTATCGATCATGATGCTTTTCAGTGCGGATACTGTACTCCGGGACAGATTTGCAGTGCCATAGGATTATTAAATGAAAACAAAGCGAATACCCGTGAAGAAGTTCAGGAGCTGATGAGCGGAAATCTTTGCCGGTGTGGTGCCAACAGAGGTATTATTAACGCTGTAATGGCAGTAAAACAAGGTCTTTATGAATAATTTTTCCTACACAAAAGCCAATAGCGTTGATGAAGCGGTTTCATTGACCCATGCAAATGAAAATAATAAAATCATTGCCGGAGGTACTAACATCATCGACCTGATGAAATATTTTGTTACCGAGGCTGATACTTTAGTTGATATTAACAGCATTGACGGAATAGGTGATATTACAGAACCTGATAACGGCGGAATCCGTATCGGGGCTTTGATGACCAATGCAGATACAGCGTATCATCCAACTATTGAAGAAAAATATCCTTTGCTTTCTAAAGCAATATTGGCGGGAGCTTCGGCGCAGATCAGGAATATGGCGACCAATGGCGGAAATTTATTGCAGCGCACGAGATGTTACTATTTTTACGATAGAGACACTCCGTGCAATAAAAGAGTTCCGGGTTCCGGATGTTCTGCGATTAAAGGATACAACCGAATTCATGCCATTTTAGGACACAGCGAAAACTGTATTGCTGTTTTTCCTTCGGATATGTGTGTTGCTCTGGCTGCTTTGGATGCAGTCGTTCATATATCGGGAATGGATGGACATCGAACATTGAAATTTTCAGATTTTCACAGACTTCCTGGAGATACTCCGGATATAGACAATAATTTAAAAAAAGGAGAGGTTATCACAGGAATTGAGCTGCCCGAAAAAGGATTTTCAAAAAATTATTCTTACCTGAAATTAAGAGACCGAAGTTCTTATTCGTTTGCATTAGTTTCTGTCGCTACTGGTCTTGAACTGGAAAACGCAATAATTAAAGAAGCAAGAATTGCTTTGGGAGGTGTTTCGCACAAACCGTGGCGTGTAAAAGAAGCTGAAGATTTTTTAGCAGGTAAAGAAGCAAACCCGGAAAATTTTGCGGCTGCGGCTGACATTATTTTGGAAGGAGCCGTAGGTTTTGAACATAACAGTTTTAAAATTAATCTCGCCAAAAAAGCAATCGTCAGAAACTGTATGATGGCTCTTGATCCGGCGTCTCAGAGACCCGGTGCTAAACCTTCTTTATAAATTATTATGAATGCTAATTAAAATTTTATGGAAAATACACCATCTGTCGGACAATCAATAAATCGTCTGGAAGGTCATCTGAAGGTGACAGGACAAGCAAAATACGCTGCGGAATATGATGCTCAGGATTTGTTGTACGGCTATATCGTGAACAGTACAATCACAAAAGGTAAAATTAAGACCATCGATACGTCAGAAATAAAAAAATTGGATGGTGTTGTTGAAGTTTTTACCCATGAAAATAAACCTTCAACTGCATGGTTTGATTTTCAGTATGCCGATATGGATGCGCCTCCCGGAACTGTTTTTAAGCCTCTTAAAGATAACGTAATCCGATATAACGGACAGCCTGTTGCCTTAATTGTAGCAGAAAGTTTTGAATTGGCACGCTATGCAGCAGCGAAAATAAATGTTGTTTATGAAAAAGAAGATTTTGAAACAGATCTAAAAACAAATATCGATACATCCAGAGATCCTAAAAAAGGTTTGGCTTCATTGCTGAAGCCACCTCCGCCAAAACCTACCGGTGACTTTCAGAAAGAATATGAAAATTCATTTGTAAAAACCGACAGCTTTTTCAGCCATGGAACCGAGCATCACAATCCTATGGAAATGTTTGCCTCTACCGTTATTTATGAAGGAAAAGATAAACTTACCATTTACGATAAAACACAGGGAACCATCAATTCCCAAATGTATGTTGCGAATGTTTTCGGGCTTAAAATGAAGAATGTGCAGGTTATTTCACCGTTTGTCGGAGGTGGCTTCGGTTCGGGTCTTCGTCCGCAGCAGCAGCTTTTTATGGCGGTAATGGCTTCGCTGGCTTTACAACGAAATGTTCGAGTCGTCTTGGATCGCGCTCAGATGTATATGATCGGACACAGGCCACCGACGTTGCAGCATACCAAATTCGGAGCTGATAAAGACGGTAAAGTGAATGCCATTTATCATAAAGCAACCGGTGAGACTTCACGGTTTGAAGATTATGTGGAAATTGTAGTAAACTGGGCCAATATGTTGTATCCTGCAGAAAATACGTTGCTGGAACACGAAATCGTCCCGCTGGATGTTTACAGCCCGCTTGATATGAGGGCACCCGGCGGAAGTACCGGAATGCACGCTATAGAGGTAACAATGGATGAAATTGCCTATAAACTGAATATAGATCCATTGGAATTAAGGCTTATCAATTATTCGGAAATAGATAAGAGCAGTGATAAAGAATATTCGAGTAAAGAACTCAGAAAATGTTATCTGGAAGGCGCCGAAAAATTTGGATGGAAAGAAAGAAATCCTGAACCCCGAAGCATGAAGCGCGGAAATAAGCTGGTCGGTTATGGAATGGCTACCGGAATTTGGGATGCCAATAGGATTTTCGGCCGTGCGGAAGCGATCATGACACCGGATGGAAAAGTTGAAATAAAAAGTGCCGTTACCGATATCGGAACCGGAACCAAGACCATCATGACCCAGATTGCAGCTGATGAACTTGGACTTCCTGTTGAGGATGTTACATTTTCGTATGCTGACAGCCAGATGCCTTTTGCTCCTATTCAGGGAGGTTCGTTTACTACGGCAACAGTAGGACCTGCGGTGCAGAATGCCTGTCAGGCTTTAAATAAAAAACTTTTCAAAAAAGCTAAAGATATAGAGGGATCAACATTAAGCAATGTTAAATTCAAAGATGTTAATTTTAAAAATGGTTTTATCACTGTAAAAGATCAGCCTGAAATACAGTTGGATATCAAACAAATTTTCAAAGCAAATGGAGGTAAAAAGATCAGCACCACAAATTCTGCAATGCCTAATCCTTTAACCTATGGAAAAAAAGCCAGAGCCGTTCACAGTGCGGTCTTTGTTGAGGTAGAAGTAGATGAAGAGCTTGGAGTTATTGAATTGAAAAGAGCTGTAACAGCCGTTGCAGCAGGGAAAATCATCAATCCTAAAACAGCAGAAAGTCAGGTTTTGGGAGGTATGATCTGGGGAATAAGCAAAGCATTGCATGAGGAGACCATTTTGGATCATAATCTGGGAAAATATATGAATGCTAATTTAGGGGAATATCACATTCCCGTTCATGCAGACATTCATGATCTGGAAGTACTATTTGTAGAAGAAAATGATCAATTTGTGAATGACCTGGGAGTGAAAGGCGTTGGGGAAATTGGCGGGGTAGGAATGCCTCCTGCTATTACAAATGCCATCTTCCATGCCACCGGAAAAAGAATTTATGATCTTCCTGTTCATTTTGACAAGTTGATGTAATTCTTTTTTGAAGGATTTGCATCAATCAGGTGTAATACAGAATTGTATATAATTAAATCACATCTTTTGCTTTAAACTGATGTGATTTTTTGGTATAGGATTATAAGCAGATAAATTATTCAATAGTGTTTCACTATCCGAAAACATCTAAAGTTGAAATGATCTCGTATATATATTCAGAAGGCCATTCGATCTTCAACTTTGCTGTATTGCTTTGTGAAGTAGTGATGTATCTTCTTTATAATTTTTGTTTATGAGTTTATTGATTTTCATTGTCCTTCATTGGTACACTTCTTTATTTTTTCAGTCTATATTCCATCACCGGTACGCAGCACATAATCTTTTCACCATGTCCAGATTCTGGGAAAAGGTATTTTATATAGGATGCTTTATCACGCAGGGCTCTTCATATATAAGTGCTTATACTTACGGCCTTATGCACCGTCTTCATCATGCCCACACCGACCTGCCTGAAGATCCTCATTCACCGCATAATGATCCCAATCCTTTTATCATGATGTGGACTACAAGAAACAATTATTTCAATTTGCATATTGGGAATGTCGGCACCGCAGAAAAATATAAGAAAAATCTTCCGGACTGGAAAAGCTTTGATAAGATTGCCCATAATTATATCACCAGAATCATATGGATAGGCATATATGTTTTAATCTATTTCTTTCTGGCAACAGCATGGTGGCAATGGCTATTACTTCCTGTTACGGTTCTCATGGGATCTTTACAAGGAATGGCTGTCAACTGGTGGGCGCATAAATTCGGATATCAGAATTACAGCATGAAAAATACCTCAAAAAATATTCTTCCGGTAGATATAATATTTTGGGGCGAGGCCTATCATAATAACCACCATAAACACCCTCAACGCCCAAATAATGCTTCCCGCTGGTTCGAGTGGGATATGGGCTTCCAAACGATGCGGCTGCTTCATCACTTTAAAATTATTACAATCAAATCTTGAGCAATCTTTTCAGGATCTGAGAATTCTTCGTATTTTTCTTCTGCCAAAGCTTTGTTCGCCTTTTTATCCTCATAATGGTGTAAGGCATGAAGATATAAGCGGAGTTCGAAACATGTTCCTGAATTTAGAATAAAGATTAAAAAGAACTCAGGTCTAGCTCAATCAGCTTATCACCGTTAATGAAAGGTTGTAGCGGATCGAGCCTTCGACTTAAATTGCTATTTTGCTTCTATATTAATTGAATTAGCAAAGTGACAAATCTAGAAAAGATCTTACTTTGCCGGATGACGTTCGTTACCTTGAGAAAATAGCGGCACTGAGCTATGAATGTAAGAAACTGAAAAAGATCCTTTTTTTCTTTGGAGCCTTATCATATGAAAGAATATTTACTGATTATACAGCCTGAGAATTTCCACCAGCTCGGGTACCGATTTTATTTTCAGCTTCTCAAAAAGCCTGTTTTTGTAAGTGCTGACCGTTGAAGAATGGATATTCAGCTGATTAGAAATTTCTTTAAGGGGAAGACCTTCTGCAAGCTTATTGGCAATTTGCAATTCGCGGTCTGATAACGCTTCAAAGGGAGAATCTTTTGTGGCGCCGGTTAATGATTCTAAAAGCATTGCTTCTTTTACATTATCACTGAAATATCGGCCCTTATCGAGCATTGCCGTCACAGCATCCTTCACCACTTCCGGGGAGCTTTGCTTGCTTAGGTAGCCGCCGGCGCCCATCTTCAGGTAACGTATTGCATACAGCTCTTCATCCTGAGAAGAAAATATTAAAATTTTTAATTCAGGTTTATGAATTTTTATGTAATGTATCGCTTCCTGAACAGTACCATTAGGCATATTAACGTCCATAATGGCCAAATCGAATTCTTCTTTAAGAATTATCTTATACAGCGATTTATAATCCTCTACTTCTGAAATCAGGGCATCGGGCTTGAGCCGTTTGACCGTTTGCACCAGACCCATCCGGACAATACCATGATCATCTGCAACAACAATACGAACATTTAATTTTAAATCCTTCATGCCGTAAATTTAGGCAAAAAAAGGGAAACAGATCTATTACTTTCAGACGAAATGATACTATATTTCCGCATAACAAGGATATAAAATTTTGTAATTTTCAAACCCAATCCGCTCAAAAAGTCAAATTTAGTTTACGAATGTAATAATAGATACAGAGCGCCTGGCAAATAGCTGGATATTTCAAAAAGTACATTATAATTTAATAGCTGTTATTTTTCTTTTTCTTTACTCAATGTTGATTCACAATATTAGACCTTTTAAATTTTACTCAATAATTTTTTATAGCTTTTTCTTAATTTTTTAAATAAAATAAACTTTGTTTATTCTTAAAATTAACAGTAAGAAATTCAGTAAGTTAACTGATTGTAATTAAGGAATCGATGCATTTTTTTTATTAAGTTTTTTAATATTACAGTGCTGTAAAGCTATAATAAACATTAATGGAGTAGGTCGTATTTTCTTTCCCTACCAAACTTTGGGCACCTGTAGGTGATATGGTGTATCTTACGTTCAGTTCCCGGTCCAAAACAGGTGTTCCGTTAAACAGGAGTTTTTGGGGAGTTTTCGATAAAGTGGCATTTACAGAGCTTCCTTCTACGCCTATTTGTAATATGTTGGAATTGATGTTGGTCTGCAGGCCGCCTTTCTTGAAATAATTTTCATCCGATTTTACATACAGTTCAAAACTTTCATTATTGGACAATATAATCTGGCTTGGAATCATTTGCGACTGGCCATTGGTGTAATGCGCAGCTGTATTAAAATTAAAGTTTACATTTCGCCCTGAAGAAGGAATAGTGATCTCTGAGCGGGGAAGCACCTTTATTTGAACAGCGGTATTTTGTAAACTGTTAATTGAATTATCGGTACTAGCAGCATTAAAGTTCAGCTCAAAAGTGTAAGTTCCCGCTTCGAAAAAAAAGTTCTTAAAATCTTCAGCAGATACATAAAGCTGCGGCGTGAAGCTGTTTCTGTTTCCGGCTACAACACTGAAATTTGCAGCGGAGAAATTCTGAAAATTGGCGGATAAGGCTTTGGTGGTAAGTCCAGCTCCATTACTGCCCAATTTAATGCTTCCTATACTTCGGGTTCCTGGTACACCTTTAGATGACGTGAACTGAATATTTGAAGCAGCAGCTTTCGCCCATACATTAAAATCGACCGTATGCGCAATTTCCGAATTGTCCAAACTAAACATTTGGGTGCCCGTAATTCGGTAGTCATTCAATGAAGATATTTCTATGTATTTTGTTAAAGATGTTGTGACCCATCTTACGGATGCAGGAATAACTAAAATTGTTTTAAAATTACGGGGCGTAAAATCATTGTAATTCTGAAGGATTTCCATAGAATAATTCCCGGCCCGGTAAGCATTGGCAGCAAACTGTGCGCCAGGGATTTTAAAAGTAAAATTGATATTCCCCTTGTTGAATCCTCCTCCAAAAATAATGGACCCCGGTGGTTCAAACCATCTTATAGCGCTTGTGTTGAACGACTGAAAACCTGGTAAGGAACCCGAAAATCCGGTAGATGGAAGCTGCCCGCCCATACTTTCCAGCTGCCACAGAAGCGCAGAGCTGGGTAAAGTAGACGAAGAAGTAGCGTGGGTAAAAGTAGGCCCGGATACAGAGGTAAATGTAGGAGCTATTGGCGCCAGTCCAAAAAAGGCATAATCCCAGTTTGTTCTGTTGGCGTTCACCATTACCCTTGTAGGTAGTGAGGTAAATTCGCTCCTGTTAAAAATATTATTCTCCGGAACCGACAGGTACACATCCTGAGCTTTCGCGACTGTTGACCCGCAGAGCACGGTTAAAATTCCTATTAAAAAAGCCCTCATCGTTTTCATACCTTTAAATTTAAAACTTTTTCACCTTAATGGTGGTGTCTTTCTTCTTATATTCAAAAACCACGGTTTCAGAATAGCCTTCTTTTGTCACCTGAATGGTTTGTGTGGGTTGCATATAACTGTATTTGTCATTTTCAATATAGAGGTCGTATTTTCCATCTTTCAGGAAAAACTCAAACTCATTTCTTTGGTTCACCACGGCGGTATAAATCGTACCATCTTCACTTCTTGCATACACTACTATTCCGGTTACATCCGTTTCCAAATCATCATAGGCTTGTTTGATTTCTGCTAATCTCCCAATTACCCTGATATTTTTTACCAAGCCCACTTTGCGGTTGATATTTTTATTAACTGTAATGACAGGATCCATCATCAATCGGGCACCTGCACTTTCGTTTACCTTCAGGGTGTAAATACCTTCAGGCACATTCTGGAAAACTACTTTTCCATTCTTATCAGTCAATGCAACAAAATTGTCCAGTTTTACTATTTCATTGGTAAGAATCTGTTCATCAGCTTCCAGAAGGCCATTAAAATTTTTATCTTCGAATAACTGCAGAGTTACTTTATGATTGCCAAAGGCTGTAGCTGCGGTAAAATATTTTTTAATTCCCACTCTGAACTGGTAGTAACTGCCACTGCTTGCATAAGCAGCCGTAGATTTATAACCCGAAAAATTAAAATAGCCTGTAGTAGACAACGAAGGCGAGATCTTATATTCCAGATTACCGGTTATATTGCTGTTTAAATTTTTATAAAGTTTCGAATAGGAAGTCCCTGCTGAAAAAGATCCAATCAGATTATTATTAAGCATCTGAAAATTATAAGACGCGTATACATTGTAGTTGGCGAAATTACGGTCTGCATTATCATAAGCAGTTAAATCAAAGACATTGGTAGCGTTCCATTGTGCGGTTCCGTTGAGGGAAAAGGATTTATACCTGTAAGACAAGGTTGTTTTCAGACTGTTGAACCAGTCTGTCTTAGTATTGTCTTTTGAATAGGAATATTCCGCCGTCCAGTTCAGTCCGTGCGCACCCATAGTAGTGCTGATGTTAGCTTCCAGCCGGTAAGAAAAAAGTTCCCGAGACATATAAAAATTGGCTGTTTTTTGTTTTTCAACCTTTGGGGACAATAGAAAATTCCAATGCTTTACAGAAAACTGGTACCCTGATCCCAAAGCTTCTGTGCTGTTGAAGTAATAGCGTAAATTTGAGGCATTCCCAGGTTCGATAGGGGCACTCTGAAAACTCAGGAACTCAGGGTTTATCTGCGAATTCTGATACTGTATAAAAGCGCGCTGGAAGGCAGAAAATTGGCGGCCGATCCGCTGATTTGTGAAAAAAGATCCCCGTTTGATCCCTGCATAGCTTTTGGTGGCGAAAGAATTAACAGACTGTATGTCCCATTTCCCTATTTTCCCCTCATAACTGGCTCCCATGGAAGCTCCGGTGTTTTCATCTTTGTTTGAAAGGCCTTTTTCGTGGCTCAGCCCCACCTCCGTGCGGATGGTGTGCTTATCATTAACTGAAAATGATGTTACCGCATTGGCCACCTGCGTATCGATATTAAAGCGTGGGTCATGGTCGAATATATAGGATACTTTCCCATTGAAAGATTTAGCATTCCCAAAACCATATTTTGCACCCACCATCTTAGATCCTTCAGTTTGCTGGAAATAATTACCATACAGGTTGTAATTATTTTCCAGCGCAAGAACTTCTATCTGGTTATTTTTACCAAATTTCGTTGAAAGTTTCCCTCCTCTCCCAAAAAGCGGGTAATCGTAATCGGTACTATTAACATTTCCTACCCGTAATGCCGTATTTTTTCTTTCCAGTTCAAGCCAGGTATCATACAGGTTATAACGGCTGTCTTCAACATAGTAATCTGCACCGAGATTGAAGCGTGATGTTAAACTTTCGCTCACCCGAAACGCGGTATTACCTCTCAACTGAAGATAATTGAAACCGGTATTGTTTCCGGTATAGCTCATTTCTGCAAAATTATTTCCGCTTACTGCTTCGTTTCCTCGCGCAATTTGTCTGTTGTTCGATAAGATGACTAAGTGTAGCGTGTTGCTTCCCACGATTTCATGAGTAAGCAAGTCTGTGACGGATGCATTAATACTAAATTCCGGAAAAAGCGTATTTTGTCTTCTGACTGCAATTTTGATCTCAACCGTTTGTTTTTCTAAACCTTCCAGAGATACGGTTTGTTGTCTGGGTATCATTTCTAAACCGTCAGGAATAGATTGCAGATCAATCTTAACGGTTCGTTTACTATAACCCTGGTTTTCTACAGTTAGCAGAATTGAGGAATCAGGTGCAGAAGGATTGATGAAATTTTCGTATGCTGCCGTATAAATTGCAATGTTTTTATTCTCTTCTTTTTTAACGAAGAACGAGGCGGTTTCAGTTCTGGTGGCCGTTGGTGTAGTATAAGAAACCTGGAATTTAATCTCATTTGACCTCAGTTTCATAAAATCTACATTGGCGATCAGTTTCACGGGGAAATTCTTAGACTGACCGGCGTCTACGGTAAAGTTATTTTTAGGATAGAAAAGCAAACCCGGATATGTTTCCTGAGGTATGATATTCTGGATGGTAATTCTTTCGGAACTTTTATTCTCAACAACCAGGAAATTAGTAAAAGTAGAACCCTTCTCAACAGCGATACTGTCATTTTCAAAATGGATTCGGATATCCGACTTTTCCTGCGCAAAGGCCAACGAAAAGTGTATAAGAACAAATGCAAATAATGCGAGTGTTATTCTCAGGATCAATCGGTATTCCATTTTGTAGTTTCAAGACGTGATTTTAAAATGTAAAGTTTTTTTCGCCTACGCGTAAATCATTGGATCCTGCCATTTTGATAATAGCCACCCCAAGGAAGCTCCCGGAAATGTTCTCCGGTAAAGAAAATTGAACGACCTGATTGGTGTCGGGAAGCATGGAGATGGATATGGCGGGTAATTTTATTTCCTTACCATTGTCTGTATTGGTCAGTTCAAACTCAACGGTCGCATCATTGATGGTATTTCCATCGTTATGGATGCTTACCGCTACTTTCCTGTTGGCTGCATTCTCGCTACTCGCCTCTGAAATATTGGTAATATCCAAACTTTTTACATTGTTTCCCGGTGGAGTATAAAAGATGTGAAGCCCCACCTCAAATAAGGTGATAACACCAATCCCGTTTTGAGCTCGTGCCTGATCTGCCTGTTGAGGAAGTTGGGTGAAAAACAACATGCTGTTCGTAACGGCAGATTTTGATGCGTTTGCCGGAATCTTCATGGTTACGACAATCTCTTTTGTACTCCTTGCAGGAACAGTGACCGTATTTTCTAAAGTGGACACCCAAGAGGCATTGGAAGTTTTTGAACTGCCTGCATCAAGATAGACCTTATTTCCGTCTTCTTCTCTAACCCAATCTTTATAGTTGAGATTAAAAACATAATCCTTATCCGAGCTGTTTTGAAGCGTGACCGTCTGTGTCACTTTGTCTCCCGGGTTACCGGTAAAAAACAATCGGGTAGGGGACATAGAGATGCTTTGTGCCAGAAGTGAAGAAGACCCGGTGAGGATAAAGAAAATGAAAAGGTGAATAAACTTGTGCATGGTGTGATGGTTTAAATATAAAAGATTCCCAAAACTAATGAAACTTAACTAAAGGAACCTTTACAAACTAAAAAAAATTATTATAAAGCAGTCGCAGTATACGTAACTGTTTGCGTATACGTTCCGGCCGGCTTACCTAAAATATCGGAAGAAGATGATTTCGCTGCGGGAATGGTGTAATCCAAGTTCAGAGTTAAGGCACTTCCCAGCGGTGCATTTGTTACTAAAGTCTGATCAGCCGCAGATAAAACAACAGCATTTTTTGTACCGCCCATGGTTCCGGCAGCTGCAGAAGCTTTGATGGTTAAAACATTTACAGGAATCAAGTTGGTTCCATTCATGAAATTAGCACCTCCTGCTTTTACTTTTACATTAAAATTCTTTGTTGAAGTTACTTTTAAAGAGTTGGCTTTGGTAATTGTCTGATCAGAATTATAATCTGCTGCAGTAGCGTAGTTAAAATCAACTGTGTTACCAATTGCCGTACTTCCTGCGTCGATAGAGATTACATCGTTCAGGGTAATGTTTACCGTTGTGGTTGCAGTTGTATTCTGAGCCTCAATAGTGTTAGTTCCTAATACGAATGCTCCGATAGTTAATGCTGCGATTGCGAATTGCTTTTTCATAATGATATTATTTTATTTTTTATTCTTATTTAATTGTTCTCTTTTGAACACTACAAATGTACAGCGGCAAAAAAAGTTTCTCTGTAGTGGAACATGGAAGTTCGTGTAGTGAAATCGCCACAGGTATTTTCGTTTATTGTTTTAAAAAGAAAAGCCCCCAACACTTTAAAATGTTGAGGGCATTTATGAATTCTATAATTCAGATTATTCTTTGTTAAATTATAAAAATTATGTTGTAACTCATATAAGTGCGTATTAATAGCCCAAGTATTTTTTGATTACACATTATTACCCTGGTAGTATTTCTGCATGCTAACCTTGAAAATATAATCATCATTATAAATGATAGTTTTTCCTAAGGCACTTTTCTTTATATCGGTATTAATACATACAAAATCAAAGGCCTCCCGTAGGAAGCCTCTGAAACACCAAATCACAAAATATTAATATGAAAAAAATTTACTTTCAGTCAGGAATAATTTTGCTATCATCCTGAGTTCGGATCTTGCAGCTGCAGATCTTTTAAGTCAACAATTTGCTAACAAATAAAATTAATTTTTTGATACTAATTCCAGTAGAATTTTCTTTAAAATTCAGCAATTTATAAAGCAGTCGCAGTATACGTAACTGTTTGCGTATACGTTCCGGCCGGCTTACCTAAAATATCGGAAGAAGATGATTTCGCTGCGGGAATGGTGTAATCCAAGTTCAGTGTCAATGCGCTTCCAAGCGGGGCATTTGTTACTAAAGTCTGATCAGCCGCAGATAAAACAACAGTGCTTTTTGTACCGCCCATGGTTCCGGCAGCTGCAGAAGCTTTGATGGTTAAAACATCTACGGGGATCAAATTGGTTCCATTTATGAAATTGGCACCCCCCGCTTTTACTTTTACATTAAAATTCTTTGTTGAAGTCACTTTCAAAGCGTTAGCTTGAGCTACTGTTTTTTCCGAATTATAATCCGCTGCAGTAACATAATTAAAGGCCACTGCGCCGCTTATTGCCGTACTTCCTGCGTCGATAGAGATTACATCGTTCAGGGTAATGTTTACCGTTGTGGTTGCAGTTGTATTCTGAGCCTCAATAGCGTTAGTACCTAATACGAATGCTCCGATAGTTAATGCTGCGATTGCGAATTGCTTTTTCATAATGATATTATTTTATTTTTTATTCTTATTTAATTGTTCTCTTTTGAACACTACAAATGTACAACGGCAAAAAAAGTTTCTTTGTAGTGGAACATGGAAGTTCGTGTAGTGAAATCGCCACAGGTATTTTAGTTATTGTTTTAAAAAAAAAGCCCCCAACACTTTAAATGTTGAGAGCTTATATAAATTGTTTTTGTTTTTTATTATAAAGCAGTCGCAGTATAAATTATTTTTTGCGTATACGTTCCTTTAGGTTTTCCCAGAAGTACCTTTGATGCTTTTTCTGCAGAAATAGAATAGGCAATGTTTAAAGATTGTTTTGCCCCTAAGCTTGCATTACTTACCAGAACCTGATCGGCTGTAGATAAGGTAACCTCATTCAGCGTTCCCGTTAAGCTTCCGCCTGATATTGCTTTTACCTGTAATACATCTACAGGAATAACATTTGAACCGCTTACAAAATTTGCGCCTTCAGATTTTACTTTTACATCGAAATTTTTGGAGGAAATGATGACTAAACTATTCGGCACCGTCACATTTTTTGAGGAATTATAATCTGTTGTATTCACATAATTAAAATCCACAGCGCCACCTGAAGCAACAGTTCCTACGTCCATTGAAATAACATCTGCTAAAATAATGTTGACGGAGGTATGAACCTGATCAGAATTTTGTGCCAGAACTTGGTTGCTTCCTAAAGCGATTGCTCCCCAAGACAACGCAGCGATAACGATTTTTTTTTTCATGATAGGTAGGTTTTATGGTAGTAAATTGCTGTTATTCAAATTAATTACACTGACAAATATCACTAAAATCAAATTTAATAACATTATTTGACATAGCCAAACTCTTATTGTTATTAATTAAGTATTTGTTAATCTGAAGGTTAATGTTTTTTATTTTGGAATCCAGATAATTCTTGCGATGATATTTCACTCACAAATGATGAATAATATGGATTTTTGAGAAAATCATTATTTAAACAATACGATTAAACAATATATTATGAAATGCCGTTGTATATATTCTATTTTATTATCGTGTGCAGCCTATCAGAAAAAAAAATATTGTCCCGGAAAGTAAACAACCTGATATTAAAACAATAATAAAATGCTCCCGTCTCGGTGGAAAACGTTGCAAATCTCTATCAACAGGGCGATTTATGTTTCAAACAACTAAAATGAACAATGTTGCCCAATATATCTATCGGTATAACGGTTGTTTAGAAAATAAAAAAACCGACATAAGAGAGTGAAAACTCCAAATGCCGGTCTTGTGACCAAGACGAGCGTATCTTCAAACACTTTTATAGATGATCTGGTTCGATTGAGTCAAATTAAACAAGAATTACAAATCCCATTTATCTGGTAATTTTTGTAGTTTGATTTTCTTAACTTTGAAAAATGAAAGAAAAGGTAAAAAGAGTTATTTCAGAATTTAATACTGTGTTAAAACTAAAAGGTTTTCGTGCGTTTCAAATTGAGCAGGACGGAAGCGAAACCCGTGTGTACAGCAGAAAAGAATTCTATAAAATCTGCCTTACGACTGGGAAAAGTAAAATTCATTATTCTGATAAAAGTTTCGAGCAGGAAGGAACTGTGCTTTTTTTCGGAAATCCGCATATTCCTTATTCCTGGGAAACGATTTCAACGACTTATAAAGGGTATACCATTCTTTTTTCTGAGGAATTTTTCAAGAACTCTGAACGTTCCGAAAGTTTGCAGCAGTCTTCTTTCTTTAAAATCGGTGGAACTCCCGTTCTGAAAATTACCGAAGAACAAAGACAATTTCTTAACACGATTTTCCAAAAGATGATTGCGGAACAGGAAAGTGATTATGTTTATAAGGATGAATTGATACGTGACTACATAAGTCTTATCATTCACGAATCTCTGAAGCTGGAACCTGCAGAGGATTTCGACAAGAATAAAAATGCGGCATTAAGATTATCATCTGTTTTTCTGGAACTGTTGGAAAGACAATTTCCCATTGAAACTACGGATCAATCTCTGCAATTGAAATCAGCTCAGGATTTTGCAAAAAACCTGAATGTCCACGTTAATTATCTCAATCGTGCTGTAAAAGAAGTTACCGGAAAATCTACGACGGCTCATATCACAGAACGCATTCTCACAGAAGCAAAAGCATTGCTGCAGCACACTGACTGGAATATATCAGAAATTGCTTTCGCACTCGGATTCGATTATCCGACATATTTTAATAATTTCTTTAAAAAACAAACAGGCACAAATCCAAAAGCATTTCGTTTAACGGAAGTTTGAATTTCTTAATTTTTGGTTTGATTATCATTAACTGTTAGCTCCTCGTTATTTCTAATTTTGTATCAGTAATTTTTAATACAAAATTCAGATATGAAGATAGCAACAACAGTGATGGCTTTGTCCTTTCTTTTCATCGGACAGACATTTGCGCAGAATAAAAAATCAAATCAAAAAACAATGAGTGCAACCGAACAAACCGAACATTATACATTTAAACTAAGCGATAAAGTAAACCGAAAAGCCGTTACCTTCAAAAACCGTTACGGAATAACGCTTTCCGGAGATTTATACCTTCCCAAGAATACTGGAAAAGAAAAATTAGCAGCTTTGGCAATCAGCGGACCGTTTGGTGCGGTAAAAGAACAGTCTTCAGGTTTATATGCCAATCAGATGGCGGAAAGAGGTTTTGCCGTTATCGCTTTTGATCCTTCTTATACCGGCGAAAGTGGAGGTGAGCCGAGAGATATTGCTTCCCCCGACATCAATACCGAAGATTTCAGTGCGGCAGTTGATTTCTTAGGACTTCAACACAATGTAGACCGAAATAAGATCGGTATTATCGGAATTTGCGGATTTGGAGGGATGGCTCTGAATGCTACGGCGATAGATAAGCGGATAAAAGCCGTTGCCACCACCAGTATGTATGATATGACAAGAGTAATTTCTAAAGGATATAATGATGTAGTTACACTTGAACAACGAACAAAAACGCTCGAAGATCTGAACCAACAAAGATGGAAAGATGCGGAAACAGGAGAACAGGCATATACATCTTCTCATCTCCCGGAAAAATTAACGGGTAGCGAGCCTCAATTTATAAAAGATTATTTTAATTATTACAAAACACCAAGAGGTTTTCATGAACGTTCGGTAAATTCAACAAAAGGATGGAGGCTAACAAGCGCACTTTCATTCATGAATATGCCTATTTTAAGCTACATAAAAGAAATTTCACCTAGACCTATGCTTTTAATTGCTGGTGAAAATGCACATTCAAGGTACTTCTCAGAAGACATTTATAAAATGGCTGCCGAGCCGAAAGAATTAATGATTATTCCGCATGCAGTTCATGTAGATTTATATGATAGAGTGGATGTGATTCCTTTTGAAAAACTGGATAATTTCTTTAGAACGAATTTGAAATAATTGAACATTGCAATATTTTAAATCCGCTTTAAAATGGCAGATTTTGCGTTTTATTTTCTAAATATTTAAAATGAGCTTTAATAAAGATATTTTCACTAGACTTCGGAATGGTGAAACGATAATGCCTGATAATCCTGAACTTCATAAACTGCTGCAAGCTTCTTATGAAGTTAAGAAACAGTTAATTCTATTAAATACTTCCACAGAACCGAAGGAGATTTTAAAAATATTAAGTGAGATTGTAGGTGAAAAATTGGAGAATGTAGCGGTCTTTACACCCATTTATATCAACTACGGAAAGCATCTCAACATCGGTAAAAATGTATTCATTAATTTTGATTGCACTTTTCTGGCTTTGGGCGGAATTACGATTGAAGACGAGGTATTAATCGGCCCGAAAGTTAGTCTGATAACTGAAAATCATCCTTTAGAACCTCAACACAGGAAAGGATTGATAGGAAAATCTATTCATATTAAAAAAAATGCGTGGATTGGAGCAAATGCAACCATTCTTCCCGGAGTTACGATTGGCGAAAACGCTGTGGTTGCAGCCGGAGCCGTGGTTTCTAAAGATGTTCCAAATAATGTTGTGGTGGGAGGGATTCCCGCAAAAATCGTAAAAACAATTGTATGATAAAATATTTAATCATCATTCTTTTAGCGATCAGTCCAACTGTAATCGCACAAAATAAAGAAAATTCAAACAAAATAAAATCTAAGAAAATGAGTACAGATATCCCTAAAATAAGTGATTTTCCGACAGGCGAAGAAAACACGGCTTTTGCACAATATTTTATTGGCAAATCTTATTTGGCGCCCTTGACAAGCAATAAAGAATTGAATGTTCCCCTTTCCAACGTTACATTTGAGCCCGGTTGTCGCAACAATTGGCACAGCCATACCTGCGGACAGCTTTTGATTGTTGTTGGTGGTGAAGGCTTATATCAGGAAAGAGGGAAATCTGCTCGTCGTTTAAAATCTGGTGATATTGTAGAAATTGCTCCAAATGTTGAGCATTGGCACGGCGCAACTGCCGAAAGCTGGTTTTCACATTTAGCAACAAATGGTAATCCGCAAACCAATCAAAATAAATGGTTGGAAGCTGTCTCAGATATAGAATACGCTGAAGCCAACAAAAAATAATTTTCTATAAAGAGCAAACAAGTATTTCCAATGGATAATTGCATTATAGCTACCTTTTTTGCACACATAATTGTGTTAATTTAACAAAGACTTTGTAGCAATTAATATAAGAAAATAAAAAATAGCGCCAACTGAAGACAGTTGGCGCTATTTGGCTGTTGGTGACCTCGACAGGATTCAAACCTGTAACCTTCTGAGCCGTAATCAGATGCGCTATTCAGTTGCGCCACGAGGCCAGTGTTTAATGGTTTGCAAATATAACACTTTTTTACTTTCTTTGAAAGATGAAACTAAGAATTTTACTATTAATCGCGTTTTTCACGCTAACGGCTTGTAAAAGAGAACAAAAAAAATCGGCTTCAGAACCTGTTTCCATTTCAAATCATGTTCACTTTACCGAAGAAAAGGGAGCCTTACAGATCAGGTCCGGAAATTTTAACTATAATTTTAAAGAAAACCAGCTTCCATTCAAAAAAATAATATTGCTGAATGCAAGTATGACTGGATATATAACCGAACTAGGATCAGAAAATCTGATCGTGGGTGTTGCAAGCCCGGAATATATTTATTCAGAAAAAATTCAGAAATTACTAAAAGAAGGCAAAATTCAAAATGTTGGAAATGAGCAGAAATACGATGTAGAGAAAATCATTTCTTTACAACCAGATGCCATCTTTACCAATCATATCGCAAGCTTCGATAATACTTATAAACTTTTAAAAGATAACGGAATACAGGTAATTTTCTTAGATGAATACCTGGAGCAGAACCCACTGGAAAAAGCAGCATACATTAAACTTTTCGGAAAACTTTTCGGGAAAAACGAAAAAGCAACCGCTGTGTATGAAGAAATCAGCAAAAATTATCAGGATTTAAAGCAGCTTGCTGCCAAAGCGAAAGAAAAACCCACAGTCTTGGCAAACGAAATGTACGGTGACGTCTGGTATCTTCCGGGTGGAAAAACATCACTTGCCCATTTTATTTCAGATGCTAATGCCCATTATATTTTAAAAAACAATACAGAAGAAAAAGCAGTTACGATGAGCTTTGAAGAAGTTTTTGCAAAGGCTGGGCAGGTTCGGTACTGGATCAACGCCGGAAATCACCCTTCGAAAAAAGAAATGCTCACGATGAATCCGGTTTACAGTAAATTACCTGTTTTCAATAATGGAAAAATCTATGTAGTAACCGGAAAAGAAAAAGGAAAAGCCAATGATTATTTTGAGAGCGGAGTCGTAAGATCAGACCTTGTTTTAAAAGATTATATTAAAATTTTCCATCCCGAACTTTTACCCGATTATCACCTTACCTACATGAAAGAGTTGCAATAACTCAGAGTATTTGCTTATTTTTGACCTTTCATTTATAAATTATGTGGAAGACAATTAAACGCATTATATTCATTATCCTTATTCTGAATGTAATATTTATAGTATGGGGAAGATTTTTTAACCCGCCTATCACCATTACGCAGATAGGAGGATTGTTAAAATACGGAAAATTACAGCGGGATTACATTTCCTATGATGAGATGGGGAACAATGTGAAAAAAGCAGTGATCGCTTCCGAAGACCAGAAATTCTTTTCACACGATGGTTTCGATTACACCGCCATTGAAAAGGCCATGAAGAATAATGAAAAAGGCAAAAAACTGAGGGGAGGAAGCACCATTTCACAGCAAACGGCAAAAAATGTATTTCTATGGCAGGGCAGAAGCTGGTTCAGAAAAGGCCTTGAAGCGGTGTACACCTTCATTATCGAAAAAGTGTGGAGCAAAGACATTATTCTCGAAAGATATCTCAATTCCATTGAAATGGGGCAGGGCGTTTTCGGGGTTGAAGCTGCTTCAGAATACTATTTCGGCAAACCTTCAAAAGACCTTACTGTGTCGGAAGCAGCCTGGATAGCAGCGGTTTTGCCGAACCCTAAAAAATACGATCCTAAAAATCCTTCCGCCTATCTTAGAAAGAAACACAATTGGATCATGAGACAAATGCGGAATGTGCGTTTGAAATAGTATCTTTGTACCGATGAAACTCTTTAAATCCGGCAACAATTTCGAGACTGTTCTTAAAAAATATTTTTCCTTTAAGAATGAAACTATTTCTCTGGAACCCTTTTCGGAATTTCTGGAGAGTGCTAAAAGTGCGGATTTCACAGACATTATCAATTTCTTCAGAAACAATCCTCAGATTGCTGAAAACTTAAAAAAATACATCCATAATATTTTCAGGGGGAAAACCTTTAACCTTTCTTTGACAGAAGCGAATATCCTTTCCGAAAATGCTTTTATTCCCGAACTCAAGAAAAGAATTCTTAATAAAGTTCTTCCTCCGATCGTAAATGAACAGACGATCTGGTATATGATCGATAATGTGAGCTTTACCCCGAAAAAAGATCTTGAATTTCTCCAAAATTTACCGGAAAATGAGATTGATGAATTCTTTAGGATTCTGGGATTATCAGATTTTATCATACAACCGCAAGTTAAAAAAGAGCTGCTTTTTTCCATGAATATCCTTTCATGGCGTGTTACAGGTTCGGCAATGGAAGTTGAGGTTGTAAGGATGGCGCCGCAGTATCGTAAGTTTGATAACCCTTTTCTTGCCTTGCAAAATGAGCTTGAAGAACTTGCCGCAGAATTTGAAAAAAATCCCGAGCTGCATCTGCATTCCAAAGACAGCAGGTACAAACAGATAAAGATTTATATCGAGCAGTGTCTCGAATTTGTAAATATTTCATTTAAAAACTCTTCAAAATACGGAATATCAGGGAAAATTAACCAGTCTTTGCTGAAGATTCGCCAGCAGGTGCAGAGAATTTATGAAACCATTCAGCTTTTGGTAATTGATGATGAAAAATATATTTTGATAAATTCCAAACAATTGGTCTTTAATATTCTCAGCTATAAATCTCACAAGAACAATATTTCAGAGCTTATCAACGACAGCACAAGGCTGATTTCGCATCTCATCACCAATCACACGGCTGAAACCGGTGCGCATTACATCACTTCCACCCGTAAAGAATATATGACGATGTTCTACAAAGCCAGTGGCGGCGGAATTATTGTAGGTGCACTCTGTGTTTTGAAAATGCTTTACGGATATGTTCCGGGAAGTGATTTTTCGCATGCATTCCTGTACTCCATGAACTATGCGATGGGTTTTGTGATGATTTACCTGATGGGTTTTACACTGGCAACAAAGCAGCCTGCGATGACTGCCGCTACCATGACGAAAGTATTGTCTGAAGAGGGAAATATTAAAACGGACAGCAAAGAATTTGCCCACCTGGTCTCAAAACTCTTCAGAAGCCAGTTTATTGCTTTTGTTGGGAATGTGCTTTTATCTTTCCCGATTGCATTGATAATTATCTACGGCCTTGATGTATTTTTTTCGCAAAATCTCGCCGTTGAAAGATCTGATAAGCTCCTCCGGGATCTTGATCCGTTTAAATCCAAAGCGGTGTTGCATGCTTGCATTGCCGGATTTTACCTTTTCATTTCAGGGATTATTTCAGGGAATATCGGGAATAATTCGGTATTTTACCAGATCCCGGAAAGAATATCAAAAAACCTGTCCATCAGAAGGCTGTTCGGAAAGAATTTCGCCAAAGCCTTATCAAAATATTATGCTAAAAACTGGCCGGGGATCGTATCCAATTTCTGGTTTGGGGTATTTCTGGGAGCAACGGCTCCGATAGGTTTGTTTTTAGGGCTTGACCTGGATATCAGGCATATTACATTTGCCGCAGGAAATCTTGCTTTAGGGCTTTACGGAAGAGATTTTACGATAGATTCCTATACATTCGGCATCTCACTCTTTACCGTTTTCCTGATCGGGTTTTTAAATTTTGCAGTCAGCTTTGGTTTATCTATGTTTCTGGCATTCAGGTCAAGAAAGCTTAATTTCGGTCAGGTAAGTGAAATTTACAAAGGAATTTTCAGGTACTTCCTGAAAAATCCGCTAAGGTTTTTCATTCCTTTACAATCCGGTTTGGATAAAAAGACGGATGATCTGATGAGCAGCAAAATTCCTACAAAATCTGAAGATCATTAAATTGATCAATACCAAATCCGAGCCCAC